>JAAWHU010000114.1 GCA_022796015.1 Hungatella sp.
AATCAACTTCTCTGGCTGATTCTTTTCCCGTTCTTACTGTTGTTTTGGTTCGTTTACTCTCGTAATCGTTCTGAATTTTCTCAAATCCTAGGCCTCTCATTTTCGGCCTCTTTTTCTTGAATTTTCAGGGTCTTACATACTGTTCAATCTTTGATTTTCAAGGTTCGTCTCTTTGTTGTCTTCTCAGCGGCAACTCGTTTATCTTATCACAAGCTCTCACTTTTGTCAACTAGTTTTTTCCATTTTTTTATAATTTTAAAATGGAACACCGTTTGAACTCTCACGGTGGGGTTTAAATATATCATCTTGTTTTCGATTTGTCAAGGGATTTGTGTCATTTTTTTAAACAATTTTTTTTATTTTTTTACAACCACAAAATATGCTCTTTTTTCTTAATTTTAACTATATTTTGTGGTTGCTCAAAATTCCAAAAATCGACAGCCTACTAGAGAGAAACATTGTTTTGTTTTAATTGTATGTTTTTTTCGATCATTTAATATATTTTAATTATTACTTATTTTATCTTTATAAAATACCTTTTACTAATCCAAGCACTATTTTTGAAACAATATTATAATGATATAAGAATGTAAGCCATTTACTGGATTCAATTTGAGCAATGACAGCCATTCCCCAGTCGGTCTGAGAGAATGCAGTCACAAGCAAAGACAACAGCCATAAAAAGAACAGCCCCTGGAGACCTCCCAATAGTGCCCCTGCAAGTTTGTTGATTCCTGATATAACCGGGAGCTTTGCCATAATGTTCAGCCAGCCCATAATCAAGCGCAGCGCCACGTAGACCAACACAAACATCAATACAAATCCGGCTGCATTGACTGCCACATCCGCCACATAAGTCCCTATATGCTCCAGAAGTATTTCTGTTCCGAATGTTTGATTCAGCTCCGGCCCCATAGCCTCTAAAAGAGACTCCTGAATCGCTTTCGGTAAATTCAGGCTTTCAATCATTGCCTCTGCATCCGCGCTGTCAGCAGAATCCTCCTCGAATATCAGAGCATATTCCAGCCCCTCCTTGATCCATTGACAAAGGGGAGTTTGATCTTTAATAAAACCGGACACTGCCGGCATTGTGGTATGAACAATCACAAAGGTGGCAACCAATGCCGCCATAGAAACAGCCATCCTGATAAAGCCTCGGTAATGGCCATACAAAACCATCGCCAGCAGATATAAACCCACTGCAATTTCAAGCCAATTTTTCATAAATTCCTCTCTATCTGCCAAAGAGCACAGCCGTTCAACTGTCTGAACGGCTGTGGGAGAGTACCAATTTCTCTATGATCTGAGCAACCCCTGCATCATCATTGCTGGGTGCTATATAATCTGCTCTTTCTTTTAGTTTCTCCTCTCCATTTGCCATGGCAACGCCAATCCCTGCCTTCTCAATCATGGAGAAATCATTCTCACCATCGCCGAATGCCATGGTCTCCTCTTGTTTTACTCCCAGAATTTGTGCCAGCCGGAGAAGTCCCTCCCCTTTTGTAGCCCCAAATCCGTTAATTTCAAGATTATATGAAAATGCAGAACTTATTAACACATCGCCGCGTTCTTCTAATTTCCGTCTGACCTGAGCCCGTTCTTCCGGATGGGAAAAAAACATGTTCAGCTTCTCCACCTTGCAGTTATGCTCTTTGATATATCCCCTTACACTGTCAACGGGAACCCGGGTCCTGCGGACAATCTCCTGTACCTCAGGAGCAACGCCATACTCGTCCATATGTTCAAAGCAGTAGCGCCGGGAAATCCCGCCTCCTTGGATATAGGCGTCGCACATTACATGGTACTGGCTCACCATATCATAGATTTCCACGGCAGTCTCAGGAGAAATCAGCCTTTCATCTAAAACCTGATTCTTCTCCATATCTGCCAGGATTCCTCCGTTGACTGTTATAGCATAGCGGATTCCCGGAATCTGTCTGACCTCATCAGGAACCCCCACAACATTCCGGCCCGTACAGGGAACCACATGGATTCCCTGCCGGACACACTCTAAGAGTGACTCTCGATTGCGTTCAGGAAGATTTTTCTTACTGTCCAGAAGCGTCCCATCCAAATCTAATGCAATTAGCCGTATACTCATATAACTGCTCTCTTTCCCTTTATATAAAATGCTCTTCTTTTAAAATCAGCAGACCTTCTTTGTCATATTTGGAAGAAAATACGCCTTTTATGAGACCGCCTAGGGAAGGCTTCTCCGCCTTATCCGCCGCTTCCTCAATCAAATCTTCTGCATTGGTTCTTGTAAGAGGAATTCCATCCTCCTCCATAATCTCAATACGTTCGTATAATGCCAGCATACTTTTCCCTGTTATACTGCAATCAATCTCCTTTGCATAGTTCACCGCATAATCCGCAAAGTCATTGAGATCCAGCTCTTCATCATCTACAGGCTCGGATTCCTCATAGTTCTCGTCGTATTCGTCTTCCTGCTCCTCATCATACTGGTCTTCATCATACTCGTCATCTTCATATTCGTCGTCTTCATACTCGTCATCTTCATCGTCTGCATATTCGTCGTCATACTGAGGCTCTTCATCCTCCGGCGGAATTTCCTCGTCCTCCGGCTCTTTGTTGTCCTCTTCCTTTTCCGGCTGGTCCTCCGTCTCTGTTTCTAAGGTCTCGTCTTGGAAGTCTTCTTCCTCCCGGACTTCCTCGCCGGTAAATTCCTCCTGTTCTTCTTCCTCCTCGGTATCCGGCTCGGGCTCTGGTTCCTCCGCAGCTTCCTCTTCTGCAGGCTCAGAAACCATGTCCTCCTCCTGATCTTCCTCCAGCCATTCCGTCTCCCCCGGCGCTTCATCTGCATTTAAACATTGAAACAGGTTGACAAATCCGGGATTCTGCTGATGCAGCTCGTCGATCTGATATGGATTGTCGATGAGTACGGCAACCATTCCTGTCTCATCTCTTTCCAACAGCATCTGAAGCTCCTCCAAATCCTCCTGGCTCAGATCTCCGGCTTCTTCTATAATCAAATCCTTACCTGCCAGCTTATCAGAGACATTAAACACGCCTTTTTTGCTTAACTTGCTGCCCGTAATTTTAATAACCTGATTGTTCACGCCTGTCTTTTGATGGATCTTTTTAAGAACCTCAACGGCAGCTTCAAACCCTGATTCTGCAGTTGACGCTTCGATCATCAGGTGATGGGGAGTATAATACCTCTCACGGTATATTTTCTCCTCTTCCATATCAGACTTTGGCTTAAGTCTGGAAATATTCCCAGGCCTGCTTCCACCCTTTTCGTTGAATATCTTTGTCATACCGAACCGGGAGTCAGTCTCTCTGTAATCTTCGGTGGAAATCTTGGACATTTCCGCTGCCAGCTCTTTTTCCGCCGCCGCCTGATGTAAATTGGCTACCAGCTCTTCATCCACATCCTCCATACCTGGTATAGAAGCCGGGCCATTCCACGTTCTTGGTATCCTTTGAATAGAGGCTCTGTGTGCTCCCTGATTCTCCGGCATTTCATATGGATCCTCTGTCACTTCCATTTCCGGCAGATATCCTTCTTCCGACGCCATATAGGAACCATCTGCCGCCGAACCGTAAGCTCCGTTTTCTTCCATATAAAAGGAATCCTGCTGGGATTCATACATGGCGTTGGGAACCTGCTCTTCTTCAGGCAGACCATATTCCTGATTTTGTGCCGTGTAATCATTGAAGGGGTGACTGTAGGCTCCGGCTCCCGGCACATAGCTGCCGGCAGGCCATGGGCCTCTATTACCTCCTTGTGTAAAGACACCTCTTCCCTGGACACCTACACCATAACCGGCTCCCGGCATATTGCCCTGATTGCCCATGCCGTAACCGGCTTCCGGTGAGTACCCCTGGCTTCCGGCATAATATCCGGCTCCTGGTACATACCCCTGATTTTCTCCGGAATACCCTGGTTCTGCCTGATAACTCTGGGCGCCTGCTCCATAACCGCTTCCCGGCATATAGCTTTGATCCCCGGCATTATAACCACCATTGGCTGTATATTCTTGAGCCTCTACACCATAATCATTCTCCGGCATATAACCTTGATTACCTGTACCATAACCTTCTTCCACCCCATATCCCTGGGCGGCTGAAGTGTAACCGGCCTCCGGCATGTAGCCTCCGCCGGCTCCTCCATAATTCTGGTTTTCCCCGGCATAACCAGCCCCCGGCATATATCCCCCGGCGTTTCCTGCGTAATTCCGGTTCTCCCCGGCATAACCGCCTCCCGGCACATAGCCTCCGGCACCTCCTGCGTAGTTCTGGTTCTCCCCGACATAACCGCCTCCCGGCACGTAGCCTCCGGCGGCCATGCTGTAATCGGCTTTTGCATCGTAGCCCTGGCTTCCTGCGTCATAGCCCATACTCCCACCATAATTTCCCGTATAATTGGGTGTATTGGGCATCTGGCCGCTTTCCGGCTGTCCAAAACCTTGTATATTACCTATTCTGTTCTCATATTCATTCTCAACAGCCCTTAGTCTCTCTTCATATACATCTCTGTTTTCTGCCAGATTCCTCTGGTACTTATTAAGAGGTGCATATCTCTGCTTTAAATTCATGGCCCGTTCTACATAGGTTCCCACTCCAAACATGAGAATCATTTTATCACACAGCTGAACACATTCAGCTGAACGGCTGGCTCTGTCATACAGTTCAGCCAGTTCATACATCCATTTTTCTTCTAATTCTGTGGCAGTATATCGCTCCAAAGTATGAATCAGCTGATCTATGGGCGCGCCATTCATTTTCAGGATCATATACCGAAGGAGATGTTGTCGGGGATCCTCCGGAGCCAGGTCACAGAATTCCCTGTAGTAATCCTCTGCTTCCCTGACGCTTCCCTCCCTTAAAGCCAGCTCTGTCAGCTTGAACAGAAGGCGTTTTCCGATGGGAGCCCTCTCGAAAGCCAAAAGCAGAACCTCTTTTGCTTCCTGATATTCTTTGTTTTTCTCATATACCTGTGAGATCATTGACAAAAGATTGGCATTGCGTACCCTTCGCCAGTCAATGGTGTCGGCGATTTTCATGGCAGTTGCGAAGTCATTTTTATTTACCAGTTTTTTTATCTGTTCAACCTTAATGTTAAACTCGTACTTATCCATTATTTCCTCCATCAGCGCAGGAAATGCGCCCTGTTTTCAAAAGGAGCGCTGCCTTCTACAGCAAAATTCTTCCTTCCAATGCACGAAGCAGTGTCACTTCGTCTATATACTCCAAATCTCCTCCCACCGGAACACCGCTGGCAATCCGGCTTACCGTAATTCCTGTCGGCTTTATCAGCTTACTGATATACATAGCCGTAGTCTCCCCCTCCAGACTGGAATTGGTGGCTATAATCACTTCTTTTACATTTCCCTGAAGCCGCTGCATCAGCTCTTTCAGTTTGATCTCCCCCGGACCGATTCCCAGCATAGGAGAAATAGCTCCGTGAAGCACATGGTAAACCCCATCGTATTTGCCTGTCTTCTCATAAGCCGCCAAATCCCTGGGATTCTCCACTACCATAATCGTCTCATGATCCCGTTTGCCGCTGCTGCATATGGGACACAACTCCTGGTCTGTTAAGGTAAAACATTCCCTGCAGTATCGAATCTGTTTTTTTGCATTGACCATGGTTTCTGACAGACGATTTACCTGCTCCTCCGGCATGTTAATAATATGAAATGCAAGCCTCTGGGCAGATTTAGCGCCGATGCCCGGAAGTTTTGACAACTCTTCAATTAGCCTGGTAATCTGATTGCTATAATAATCCATGGTTAGAAGGGAAATCCTCCGCCCAGCCCTCCGGTCAATTTGGCCATGGCGCTGCTTGACGCCTCCTCCATCTGACGGAAGGCTTCATTGACCGCGGCCATAATCATATCCTCCAGCATCTCCACATCATCAGGATCCACAGCCTCGGGTGCAATCTTTACGGCAGTCACTTCTTTTTTCCCTGATACGGTCACTGTCACGGCTCCGCCGCCTGCAGACGCACTGTATTCTTTTGTCTCCAGCTCCTTGGTGGTCTCCTCCATCTGCCGCTGCATCTTCTGTGCCTGTTTCATCAAATTATTCATGTTGCCAGGCATTCCGCCTGGAAATCCGCCTCTTTTTGCCATAATCTTCCTCCTTATTCTATCAATCAGGGTATTGCTCTTCAGTCTTCTATTGTAATATCCATATGGATACGGCTTTTCAATTCTTCGTCACTGACATAAACGGTATCCACCCGTTCTCCCTTTCCTAAAAGGCGGGTTTTAAAATAAATATCTTTTCCGTAGGTCTCTTTTACATAATTTTCTAATTCGCCCATAATAGTAGGTCTTCGTCCAATCTCGTAATTGTCAATACCGGCAAAGACCACACATAGACAGTCGTCTCCGCTTGGCTCCACAACCGTATCCCGGAAACTGGAACGGATCACGCCTCCCAGGCTGCGGGTAATCTTGCCCCACTCGTTGCGGATCAGCTGAAGATCCTCCAGTTGGGCTTTAGGCAGAACCACCTGACTGGCAGGTTCAAAAGCTGCCGAATGGTTCTCCTGGGAGCCGTCCTCACCCTGAATGGCCTGAGGACGGCCTGACACTGCCGCCCTTAGGGAAGCCGCCTGTTCAAAAAGCCCTGGGCTTACAGGCACTCCCTCCTCCAGCTGCTGTTCGATCTTATTGAGCCGCTCAATTATGGAGTCATAGCTGTGCTCCATCTGGGGCTTTGTCAATTTTATAAATGCCACCTCCACCAGAACTCTCTTCTGGCTGGCATATCGGATCTGGTTGGACAATTCAGAGAAGACCCTGATATAGCGCATCAGGGTTTCTCCCGGGATCATCTTTGCATCTTCTTCTAATGACTGCTTGTTGTCTGCGGATATATCCAGAAGATCCTGGGCATGATCCGCAGTCTGTATCAAAAGAAGGCTTCTCATGTACCATATAAAGTCTGTTACAAACTGCCCCAGCTCCCTCCCCTGGATCACCAGCTCCTCCAGCTGGCAGATGCAGTCCGTAGTCCTGCCTTCCAGCACTGCCCGGAACATACGGCTGAATATGGCAGTATCCACGGCCCCCAGTATATCAAGAACGTGATCGTAAGTAAGACGCTCTCCGAAGTGGAAGGCGGCACACTGGTCCAAAAGGCTCAAGGCATCTCTCATAGAGCCATCTGCCGCTTTGGCAATGTAGGCAAGGGCTTTCTCCTCCACATCCATATTCTCGGCCTCGGAAAGCTCTTTTAGGCGGGCAGTCAGGGTATGGATGGTGATTCGTTTAAAATCATATCTCTGGCATCTGGAAAGCACGGTAATGGGAATCCTCTGAACCTCCGTGGTCGCCAGAATAAAGATCACATAGGAAGGCGGCTCCTCCAGGGTTTTTAACAAGGCGTTAAATGCACCTGTTGACAGCATATGCACCTCGTCAATAATATAAACCCGAAATCTGCCCTCCGTAGGGGGATACTGAACCTGCTCCCGAATATCGCGGATATTCTCCACGCCGTTGTTGGAAGCAGCATCAATCTCCACCACATTGAGAGAAGCCCCTCCGGCGATGTTTCTGCAGGTCTGACATTCCATGCAGGGGCTTCCGTCAACAGGATGCTCGCAATTTACGGCACGGGCAAATATCTTGGCTATGCTGGTCTTGCCGGTCCCCCTTGTCCCGCAGAATAAATAGGCATGACCAATCCGTCCTGACAGAATCTGATTTTTTAAAGTCCGTACAATATGGTCCTGACCTTTCACATCATCAAAACCAGACGGACGCCATTTGCGGTATAGTGCCGTATACGACATATCTCTCTATCCCCTATTCATCGCCAAAGCATATGCCTATAAGTTTGGCCTCTTTTATCATGGCACACTCGGGGTCTACTGTCTTCAGCTTTCCTGCCACTTCCCCCAAGGGTGTCTTGTCAATCTCTCCGTTCTTGACACAAACCATGTAACCATAAATTTTATCTCGAATCAGCGTTGCAGCATAGGCTCCCAGCCTGGTGGACAGCACTCTGTCATAAGGACAGGGCTCCCCGCCTCTCTGCATATGGCCCGGAACCGTCACTCTTACTTCCTGGCCACTGAGTTCTTCGATCTTAGCCCCCAGTTCGTAGGCAACAGAAGGATATACCACACCGTTCTTTTTCTTTTCCTTCAGCTCTTTTTTGCTTAATTTGGCATCTTCCTTGGAAATAGCGCCTTCTGCCACTGCAAGGATAGAAAATCTCTTTCCCATTCTGTTCCTTTCCTTCAGGGCATCCACAACAATATTGATATCATAAGGAATCTCGGGAATCAGAATAATGTCTGCTCCTCCGGCAATCCCTGCATGGAGAGTCAGGGAGCCTACTTTATGTCCCATAACCTCTACAATAAATACACGGCCGTGGGAAGCTGCTGTAGTATGAATACAGTCAATGGCATTGGTGGCCACATTCACTGCACTCTGAAATCCGAAGGTCATCTCCGTCCCCCAAAGGTCATTGTCAATGGTCTTTGGCAGAGACACGATATTAAGGCCTTCTTCTCTCAAAAGATTGGCTGTCTTCTGACTGCCGTTGCCTCCTAAAACCACCAGACATTCCAGTTTCAGCTTCTTGTAAGTACGTTTCATGGCCTCCACCTTATCCAGGCCGTTCTTGTCCGGAGTACGCATCTGCTTAAAGGGCTGCCGGGACGTACCGATAATGGTTCCTCCCTCTGTGAGAATTCCGGAAAAATCCGAAGGCTTCATCACACGGTAATCCCCATAAATCAAGCCCTTGTAACCGTCTTCAAAACCGATGATCTCCACATCCTGGTCATACATTCTGTACAACGCCTTTGCAACTCCCCTCATGGTTGCATTCAGACTCTGACAATCGCCGCCGCTGGTCAGCATTCCTACTTTCATCTTTTTCACCTTTCCTTCCATTCCTATACTGCGCCAAAGGATACAAATTTCATTATGTAATTATAATACAAAGGGTTTCCATGGGCAAGGGAAAAGTTTCTTAATACAAAAAAGCCATGGACAGAAAAATCTTTCTTTCCACAGCCCTTCTTTCTATTAAACATGAAATCCGTGCGTCTCACTTTGTGCAGATACCATGGACGTTACCTGTGCAGTTAACTCAGTCCAGGCTGCCTCGCGGCACACAGAAGATTCCGCTTAGTGCTGCTGCATTCCTGCCCTGACACGGTTCACAGAGTTCTGTTGCGC
>JAAWHU010000017.1 GCA_022796015.1 Hungatella sp.
GGCGGCAAGGACGTGCTGCTGTTCATCGACAATATTTTCCGTTTTACCCAAGCAGGTTCTGAGGTGTCCGCCCTTCTTGGACGTATGCCTTCAGCCGTAGGTTATCAGCCTACTCTGCAGACAGAGATGGGTGCCCTTCAGGAGAGAATCACTTCCACAAAGAATGGTTCTATCACTTCCGTACAGGCAGTTTATGTGCCTGCGGACGACTTGACAGACCCGGCTCCGGCTAATACATTTGCCCATCTGGATGCTACAACGGTTCTGAGCCGTTCCATCGTAGAGCTTGGTATTTACCCGGCAGTAGATCCTCTGGAATCAACCTCCAGAATTTTGGATCCACGTGTGGTAGGCGAGGAGCATTACAATGTTGCACAGAGAGTAATCCAGGTGCTTCAGAAGTATAAAGAGCTCCAGGATATTATCGCCATGCTTGGTATGGACGAACTTTCCGAGGATGATAAGCTGACAGTGTCTCGGGCAAGAAAAGTGCAGAGATTCCTGTCCCAGCCCTTCTTCGTGGCTGAGCAGTTTACAGGCTACAACGGACGTTATGTGCCTCTTAGCGAAACCATTCAGGGCTTCAAGGAGATTCTGGACGGCAAACATGACGATGTTCCGGAGAGCCTGTTCATGAATGCAGGTAATATTGATGATGTTCTTGCCCGCGTGAAATAGGAGGGCAGAACATGGCTGATGTGTTTAAATTGCAGATCGTTACTCCTGAGCGTGTCTTTTATGAAGGGGATGCAGGTATGGTGGAACTTTCCACTACAGAGGGGGATATCGGCGTCTATGCTAACCATATTCCCATGACTGCCATTGTGGCGCCGGGAGTGTTAAAGATCCATGAGGGATCTGAGATCAAGAAGGCGGCTCTTCATGCCGGATTTATTGAGGTGCTCCCGGAGGAGATCACTATCATGGCCGAGGTCGTGGAGTGGCCCGATGAGATCGATGTAAAGCGTGCCGAGGAAGCACGGATCCGTGCGGAGCGGCGGCTGAAGGAACACAGCGCGGAAAGTGACGTGCTGCGGGCCAAGCTGGCCCTGAGAAGGGCTATGACTCGTCTGTCCGCGAGACAGTAAGAGTGTAGAGACAGAAACAAACTAAAGAGGCTGATGCAGATTAGGTGAATAAGATCATCTGTGCATCAGCTCTTTTTCAAAGACAAAAAAACACCCCCCTTCCATGAGGGGTACCATTAAGTGAAGGCGTAGGAGAAGGATATGAAGAATACCACATTAGTGATAATGGCAGCAGGAATCGGAAGTCGTTTCGGCGGCGGAATTAAGCAGCTGGAGCCTGTGGGGCCAAACGGGGAGATTATTATGGATTATTCCATTTATGACGCTCTCAAGGCTGGATTTAACAAGATCGTGTTCATTATCCGCAAAGATCTGGAGAAAGATTTTAAGGAAATTATCGGGAACCGGATTGAGAAGGCAGCCCATGTGGAATACGCATTTCAGGAGCTGGATGATCTCCCGGAAGGCTTTACAAGACCGGCGGACCGCACTAAGCCATGGGGAACCGGTCAAGCCGTGTTAAGTATCAAGGGATTGGTGAACGAGCCCTTCTTAGTAATCAATGCAGACGACTATTACGGAAAAGAAGGCTTCCAGAGGATTCATGACTATATGGTCAGCCATATGAAGGAGGATGGGGAAGTCTATGACCTGTGCATGGGCGGCTTTATGCTGGTAAACACCCTGAGTGAGAACGGCGGCGTTACCAGAGGTGTCTGTCAGGTGGACGGCGAGGGATACTTGGAAAAAGTGACGGAAACCTATGATATCCAGAGAGAAGGGGAGGGGCTGAAGGCTGCAGACGAGGAGGGGAATCCGGTTCATGTGGATATTAACTGTCATGTGTCCATGAATATGTGGGGGCTTCCTCCCTGTTTTCTCAAGGAGCTGGAGGAAGGCTTTCCCCAGTTCCTTTCCAAGATCAAGGAAGGGGATCTGAAATCCGAATATCTGCTTCCGCGGATCGTTGATAAGCTGGTGGAGGATGGAAAAGCCACAGTAAAGGTTCTGGAGACACCGGATAAATGGTTTGGCGTTACTTATAAAGAGGATAAGCAGGCAGTGGTGGATTCGCTGAAGGCATTGATTGCCCAGGGCGCTTATCCGGATCAGCTGTATACTTAGGCAGGACTAGGAGGCTTTTGTTTTCCGGCTGCTCTGATTTTAGTCTTTAAAAGGAAAAAGGCAGCATATAATAAAAGGAAGACAAATCAGGAGACCAGTATGACAACCTATTCTCCCCAGTGGAAGGAGAAGATCATCCAGCCTGTGTATAACAGCCAGGATATAGAGTATTTCCAGGGCATGTATCCGCAGCAGATCAAAGAACTGCAAAAATATGTGATTCAGCACTGTGATACCATGGATTATGCAGGAAGCCCTATTTATGACGAGTACCCGGATCCCTTGATGCTTGATCGAGCCTGTGATGCCATCTGCCAGAAGCTGCCCCTTTCTCAGAGGCCTGATTGGCCGGAAGAAGAAAAGGCAGAGGCATACGAAGCAGCCCCGCCTCAGGTGGAGACCATGGAATGGAACGGCCCCAACCGCCGCCCGCCAGGTCCGCCGCCCTGGGGCCCGCCAGGTCCGCCGCCGGGAGGCCCGCCGCCTTGGGGCCCGCCAGGCCCGCCACCGGGAGGCCCGCCGCCCTGGGGCCCGCCAGGTCCGCCGCCGGGAGGCCCGCCAGGCCCGCCACCGGGAGGCCCGCCGCCCTGGGGCCCGCCAGGTCCGCCGCCGGGAGGCCCGCCAGGTCCGCCACCAGGAGGCCCGCCAGGCCCGCCGCCGGGAGGCAGTCTGATCTCTGATGTGATAAAAGTATTGTTAATGAACGAGCTTCAAAGAAGAAGATGCCGCACAGGAATGTGCAGATAGCTCTGCTCCGCAGCCTGCCGACTCATGGAAAGTCAGGCTGCGGAGTTATTTTTATTTCATAGGATTCGGGTTTCAGAGGCCCTCCGGGCAGGGAATCTGCGTGTCAGGTTTCTTTTTTATAAAAGATTAGGTTGTAGTTTTTCTGGTTAGCATTTACAATAGGAGAAAATGCAAATAGAAGGAAGTTTATATAGATGAGTAAAATAATAAAGAGAACCCTTGTCCTGGCCGCTGTTTTCTTAGGCGCCCTGGGAATTTATCTGGCTGCCGCCCAGAGAACCATGAACCAATCGGAAGCTGTGTATACGGTTATGGAGGAACCCTCCCTTCCTACGGTATATGCCGAGATGTTTGAGGGAGAAGAAAGCCGTCTGGTGCCCTATCGTCAGGAGATGGGGCAGGCTGTCTCAAGGGAGAACTTAACTGTGGTACCGGAGGACAGGCAGCTGAAGCTTCGCATTGCAGACTGTGAGACAACCATCATGGCGGTTCAGTATGAGATCCGCAGTATGGATCTGAAGAGGCTGGTGGAGCGGACTCAGGTGGAGAATTGGGAAGAAAGGGACGGACAGATCCGGCTGGTTCTTCCTGTTCAGAATCTTCTGAGCAGGGAGACCGAGTATCTGCTTCATCTCATGATGGAGACCACGGATCAGGGGGTGCTGCACTATTACACCCGGATTCTTTGGACGGAAAATGACTATGGGCCTGCCATGATGGCTCTTGCCAGAGAATTTTCCACCAAAAGTTTGTCGCCCGCTCAGGCTGCAGACCTGGTGACTTATCTGGAGACTTCCAGTACGGCGGATAATTCGTCCCTTGGACATGTTACCATCAAATCCAGTTTTTCACAGCTGACCTGGGCCGGCCTTGAGATGCAGCTGGAGGGAGAGATGAGGGTGACCCTGCGGGATCTGGATGGCATTATGGGACAGATTCAGGTGCAGTATCAGGTAAGCCGTCAGTCTGAAGCCGGGGAGAAAGAATACTATGAGGTAAATGATTACTATACCATGCGGTGGAATACCAAACGAATCTACATGATGAGTTTTGACCGCATAACCAATCAGATTTTTTCAGGGGAGAGGGAATTGTATTCCGGCAGACGTCTTATGTTAGGCATCGGCAACGATGAGGCCATTCAGGTGGAGAAGAGTCCTAACGGCCGGTATCTGGGCTTTGTATTTAACAGGGATGTATGGTGCTATGACCAAAAGGAAGCCAGGGCAACTAAAATCTTTTCCTTCAGAAGCGCTTCAGACACAAGCGGGCGCAGTGGGTATGACCGCCACAACAGCCAGATCATATCGGTAAATGATGAAGGCGATATGGATTTTATGGTATACGGCTATATGAACCGGGGGCGCCACGAGGGGGTTCAGGGGATCAGTTTATGCCGATATGAACATTCCGGCGCAATACAGGAGAGGATCTTTATTCCCGTCACAGAGTCCTTTGACGAGATCCGCCTGGATATGGAAAAACTTTCCTACCACAATGACATGGGGATGCTGTATCTGTTTAGGAATCAGGCCATTTTCGGCATAGACCTTTCAAGCAATGAGTATATGATCGTAGCAGACAATCTGACAGAAGGATGCTATGCCATCAGCAGAGATGGAGGGAAGATTGCCTGGCAGGAGGGAACGGATATCTATCAGTCTGCCATTATCCATTGGTTTGATCTTGCCACCGGAATGACTCAGGAAATCCGCGCTTCAGAAGGCGATGCAATCCAGTGCCTGGGGTTTGTCCAGGAAGATTTTGTGTATGGCCTGGCAGAAGAGGGGGGAACCTGGATTTTAAACGGGCGTACCGAGGGGCTTCCCATGTATGCCTTAGAGATCGTCAATCCCGATCTGGAGCTCCAGACCCGCTATGAGAAGGAGGGGTACTATATCACCAATGTGGTGGTGGAAAATGCCAGGATTCATGTAGAACGGTACAGAAAGGATGGGGAGCACAGCTATGTCCACATAGATGATGATACCATTGTGTGCAATACTCCGGAAGAAGAAGCATATATGGAAGGAATCGGATGGTTTGCCTCGGAGATCCGAAGAAAGCTGTATTTTGTCCAGCTGGATTCAGAAGTGAAAAGCACAAGGAACGTGAAAGTGGCGGCCGCCAAACAGATTACCTATGACAGCTCGGAGACATTGAGTCTGGAATCAGAATCCCGGCTCTCGCCGGTGGAATTCTATGCCTACGGGCAGGGAAGGCTTTTGGGAGTATATAAAGAATTTGAAGAGGCGGTAAACCGTGCCTATGAGGAGATGGGCATGGTAACAGACAAATATCAGAGGATTCTGTGGAACCGTGTGGACAGAGGCAGCGCCATTACCATCCGGGACCCCCACAGGGCGGCTTATGAGATCATCAGAAATCTTGGGACATTTACGGAGGAGATGGTGACAGACAACAGTATAATGCTCCTTGATGCCAGAGGATGCAGCCTGAACCAGGTTCTGTATTTTATCGGCCAGGAAATACCGGTTCTTGCCTACACAGACAATGACAGTTATGTGCTCCTCAACGGATTCGATCAGTACAATGTGTCAATTTTCTACCCGGAAACAGGGCAGTCTGTAAAAATGGGATTAAACGATGGACGGGAATATTTTGAGAGCAGGAAAAACGACTTTATCTGTGCAGTCAAAGTAGGAGATTAATGAGGGTTGACGTGTCCATTTTCCTGGGGTATAATATCTTTACCGAAATGAAAGAAAAAAGTAATTAGTCTGTAATATACAGAATAATATGATAGAGGTGCGGAATGGAACAGTATATTATGAAAGGCGGCAATCCGCTGGTTGGGGAAGTGACCATCGGCGGAGCAAAGAATGCTGCTCTCGGGATTTTGGCGGCCGCCATAATGACAGACGAGGATGTTCTCATAGAGAATCTTCCTGATGTCAGGGATATCAATGTCCTTCTGGAGGCTATTCAGGAGATCGGCGCCAGAGTGGAGAGAATTGACAGACATACTGTAAAGATTAATGCCAGAGATATTCACGAAGTATCTGTAGACGATGAGTATATAAGAAGAATCCGGGCTTCCTACTATTTTATCGGAGCCCTTCTCGGCAAATATAAGAGCGCTCAGGTGCCTCTGCCCGGCGGATGCAATATCGGCAGCAGGCCCATTGACCTGCACCTTAAGGGGTTTCGTGCCCTTGGAGCGAGAGTGGACATTGAGCGGGGCGCCGTAGTGGCCCATGCCATTGATCTGGTGGGAAGCCACGTGTATCTGGACAAGGTATCTGTGGGCGCTACCATCAACATTATGATGGCCGCATCCTTGGCAGAAGGCCAGACCATCATTGAGAATGTGGCCAAGGAGCCCCATGTGGTGGATGTTGCCAATTTTTTAAACAGCATGGGCGCCAATATAAAAGGGGCCGGTACGGATATTATCAGAATCCATGGCGTCAGGAAGCTTCACGGAACCGAATATTCCATTATTCCGGATCAGATTGAGGCCGGTACTTTTATGTGTGCCGCCGCAGTGACCAGGGGTGATGTAACAGTAAAGAACGTGATTCCCAAGCATTTGGAAGCCATTTCGGCAAAACTTTTGGAGATTGGCTGTGAGGTGGTGGAGTTTGACGACGCAGTTCGTGTTGTAGGTAAGCCCCATCAGAGACATACCAATATTAACACACTGCCTTATCCCGGTTTTCCCACGGATATGCAGCCTCAGATGGCAGTGACCCTGGCTTTGGCAGAGGGAACCAGCATTGTGACCGAGAGTATTTTCGAGAATCGTTTCAAATACGTGGATGAGCTTGCACGTATGGGAAGCAATATTAAGGTAGAAGGCAACGTGGCGATTATTGATGGAGTAAAAGGATTCAGCGGCGCCTCGGTCAATGCACCGGATCTTCGGGCAGGGGCCGCCCTTGTGATTGCCGGGCTGGCGGCAGATGGATATACGGTTATCGACGAGATCGGTTATATCCAGCGGGGCTACGAATATTTTGAGGAGAAGTTAAAAGGCCTGGGAGCTGTAATTGAGAGAATAGACTCCGACAAAGAGGCCCAGAAGTTCCGGCTGAAGATCAGTTAATCTCTTGACAGCCATAGGAGAGATAGGTATAATAACTATGAACCTATAGACCGGCGGTTCCGGTGTCAGAGGCAGCCGCCATAATTACAATAGAAAAGTGCGTATATCCCTTATTCAGAGTGATGGAGATACAAAGGATCTGTGAAGTCACGGCAACCCCGTATGAGAGACAGGAGCGATGCTCCTGCAGAGGAAGACGGAAGGTGCCAACCTGAGCGAGTAATCGAACAATAAGAGGATTTGATGTGAGTGAGTCAAGTCCGCAGTTCGTGCTACGGACTTTTTCGTTTGTAATAAATGATTCTAATTATTCCAAGGAGGAAACGAAAGCATGGAAAAACGATTATTTACATCGGAATCTGTAACAGAAGGACATCCGGATAAGATGTGCGACCAGATTTCGGACGCTGTTCTGGACGCTCTTTTAGAGCAGGACCCTATGAGCCGTGTGGCATGTGAGACGGCGGTGACTACGGGTCTTGTGATGGTCATGGGAGAGATCACCACCAAGGCCTATGTGGATATCCAGAAGATTGTGCGCAATACGGTCAAGGAAATCGGCTATGACAAGGCGGAGTACGGCTTTGACTGCGCAACCTGCGGAGTTATTACGGCGATTGACGAACAGTCCACGGATATTGCCATGGGTGTGGACAAGGCTCTGGAAGCCAAGGAAAATAAGATGAGCGATGAGGAGATCGAGGCCATCGGCGCCGGAGACCAGGGTATGATGTTCGGTTATGCCAGCAATGAGACCGAGGAGTATATGCCTTATCCCATCGCCCTGGCCCACAAGCTGGCTCTCCAGCTTACCAAGGTCCGCAAGGATGGCACACTGGACTATCTCCGTCCCGATGGGAAGACCCAGGTTACGGTGGAGTATGATGAGGCCGGAAAGCCCATCCGCCTGGACGCAGTGGTTTTGTCCACCCAGCACGGAGAGGAAGTAAGCCAGGAGCAGATCCACAAAGATATTAAAAAATATGTATTTGACCAGGTACTCCCCAAGGATATGGTAGATGAGAATACCAAGTTTTTCATTAATCCTACAGGGCGTTTTGTAATCGGAGGCCCCCACGGGGACAGCGGCGTGACAGGCCGGAAGATTATTGTGGATACCTACGGCGGATATGCCCGTCACGGCGGCGGCGCTTTTTCCGGGAAGGATTGTACCAAAGTAGACCGCTCTGCCGCTTACGCAGCAAGATATGTGGCAAAAAACATTGTGGCGGCAGGTCTTGCGGACAAATGTGAGATTCAGCTGTCTTATGCCATTGGCGTGGCACAGCCGACGTCGGTTATGGTGGACACCTTCGGCACCGGACGGGTCAGCGACGAGAAAATGGTGGAGATTATCCGAAAGAATTTTGATCTGAGGCCGGCGGGAATCATTAAGATGCTTGATTTGAGACGTCCTCTATACAAACAGACTGCGGCCTACGGGCATTTCGGGAGAAATGATCTGGATCTTCCGTGGGAGAAACTGGATAAGGCGGAGCTGCTAAAAGGATATCTGGCATAGAGGGAAAACACCTGAAGAATGGAGGAGCATATGGAACATGTATTAGACTGGTCCAAAGCACATCAGAAATATTTTGAGGAGATGGCAGGGATTCCTCATGGTTCTTATCATGAGAAGGAGTACAGCGATTACCTGGTGGAGTTTGCAAAGAAACAGGGGCTGCGGTATAAACAGTACGACATCGGCAATGTAATCATCTACAAAGATGCCTCAGAGGGATACGAAGATCATCCGGCAGTAGTGATTCAGGCTCACATGGACATGGTGTGTGAGAAGACACCGGAATCGGATCATGATTTCGAGAAGGATCCCCTGAAGCTATACATAGAGGATGGATGGCTCCATGCCAAGGGAACCACTTTAGGTGCTGACGATGGAACAGGAGTCTGCTATATGCTGGCGATTCTGGAGGATAAATCCCTGTCCCACCCGGCTCTTGAATGTGTGTTTACATCTATGGAGGAGATCGGTCTGGATGGAGCTCTGGCTCTGGAACCGGAGGATCTGAAAGGCCGGCGCTATATCAATCTGGATGGAGGCGGAGGCGGGGTGGAGACCGTCATCACGGCAGCCGGAGGGCTTCGCTGGAACGGGGTGATGGCTCTTTCGCGGAATGAGGCGGTCAAACAGGGATATCGCCTCACCATAGGAGGCCTGGCAGGCGGCCATTCCGGCGGATGCATTCATATGGAGAAGGGCAACGCCATAAAGCTGTGCGCCAGAATCTTAAAGGAGCTTCAAAAAGAGGGAACTTTGATTTTGTCTGCAGTGGATGGCGGCTCCAAGGACAACGCGATTCCCAGGGACTGCTGGGCGGAGTTTGTAACGGATATTGAGGAAAGGGTTCTGCTGGAGAGAGCAAAGGCATTTGGGGAGGTTCTCAGAAGCGAACTTCGTTACAGTGACAAAGATTTGACCGTAGTTCTTGAAAAAGCGGAGATCACAAAGGCCTGGACCAAGGAGGAGAGCGATAAATTTTTGGATTTCCTTTTTATCTGCCCCACAGGACTGCGCCACAGGAATATGAACATTAAGGATCATACCATTGCTTCCGAGAACCTGGCAGTGGTGAAAACCAAGGAGAACCAGGTGGAGGTGTCCGTGTCCATGAGGTCTGCTTTTGAGTCCTATATTGATGAGATGGCAGAGGAACTGAGGATTATGGGCAGGCTGTATGGCTTCGCACAGGAGGAGGGCGGCAAGTACCCGGCATGGGGGTTTGAGGAGAATTCGGCCCTGCGCGGTGTTATGAGAGAGTCCGTGAAGCGGTGCATGGGAAAAGAGCTTGTGGAAAAAGCGGTGCACGGCGGCCTGGAGTGCGGTGTAGCCAAGAACAAATGGCCTGACATGGATATTGTTACCTTAGGCCCTGCTTCAGAAGGCGCCCATTCGCCGGATGAAAAGCTGAATCTTAAGTCCTTTGACGACTGTTATGATCTGCTCTGTGATCTTATAAGTCATCTGTAAGAAGGCGGGGAGAGTATGATTGCAGTTATTCTGGCAAAAAAGATTTTATCGCTGTTTCTGATTATGGTTATGGGTGCGGCCCTGGTGAAGACCAAAGTGCTGAAGGCCCAGGACAGCAGAAGCATTTCCGTAATCACGCTGTACCTGGTTATGCCCTGTGTCATTATCTCCTCCTTTCAGGTGGATTACACAGAGGAGCTTTTTAACGGGCTGATGCTGTCATTGCTGGCCGCAGTGCTGCTGCATGTAATCCTGATTGCCCTGACGGAAATCCTGGGAAGGATTTTTCACTGGGATCCTGTGGAGAAGGCTTCCGCCATCTATTCCAATGCGGGTAACCTGATTATTCCCATTGTGACTGCCCTTCTGGGGAAGGAATGGATTATCTATACCAGCGCCTTTATTTCGGTTCAGCTGATTTTGCTGTGGAGCCACGGGAAGATGACGCTGTGTGGGGAAAAGAACATTGATTTTAAGAAGATTCTGACCAATGTGAATATGATCTCCATCTTTGTGGGGATTCTCCTGTTTGTCTGCCGTGTCCAGCTTCCGGCAGTGCTTCAGGATTCCATTGATACTGTGGGAAGCATGGTAGGGCCGGCGGCTATGATCGTAACCGGAATGCTTATTGGGAATATGGATTTTAAAAAGCTGGCGTCCTACAGGCGGCTGTGGCTTATGGCGGCAGTCAGGCTTATTGCTTATCCTCTTTTAAACATTGTGGTTTTAAAGTTCAGCGGCCTGGCGGCCATGGTTCCTGAGGGGCAGACCATTCTGCTGATTACACTGCTGGCGACGATCACTCCATCGGCTTCCACCATCACCCAGATGGCTCAGGTCTATGGGAAGGATGCGGATTATGCCAGCGCTATCAATGTTGTGACCACCCTGCTGTGTATCGTAACCATGCCTCTCATGGTAATGCTGTATTAGATATATAAAACTCCCTTATCCGGGCAACCGGGTACAGGGAGTTTTATTGTGCTTATTCTATTTTTCCGATGCTGGGGAAATACCGGAACAGAACCTTGGCAATGATTTTTTCTTTTTTTACAAATGTGTTCTGCCAGGCCCGGGAATCGGAGGAGTGGTTGCGGTTGTCGCCCATCATGAAATAGCAGCCTTCAGGCACCTCATAGTGAAGCTCCCTGGGGGTCTCCATGGCTTCCCGGATATAGGGCTCCTCTAAGGGGGTGTCGGCTCCGTTGAGATATACATGGCCGTCTCTGATGTCAATCGTATCTCCCGGCATTCCGATGATCCGCTTTACATAGTAGGTCTTCTCTGTAATGTCATCCGGGAAATAAAAGATAACCACATCTCCTCGCTGAGGCTCGTTAAAATAATAGGTAAGCCGGGAACCGATAACCCGGTCATGGGTCATAATGGTGTTCTCCATGGAGGCACTGGGAACCCTGCTGTTGGCAATAATAAATCTATTTAGTACAAAAGCAATGAGAGCAGCAATTACCAGAATCTGGATCCAGCTGATGATCTCCTCTTTTAAATTAAATTTTTCTTTCTCCTTTTCTTGTTCTTTCATGATACACCTTCTTTCTAAACGTTCACAGGTTGGCGGCAGATACACCGACCGTACTCTTTAGTGTAAATGACTTCTGGATTTTGTGCAAGGACTTTTCTTAAATGGTAAGAAAAAATTTGATGAAACATAGCCCGGAACATGGTAAACTAGAGACAGCAGGTGGTTAGTGGAAACGGCAGGAAACAGATTCTGCAAAAAGCACAGGGAAGGAAACGGAATGAATAATTTTAACAGAACACTGGGTTTTGGGGGCTTGATTTTGCTGGTTCTGGCTGCGGCAGGGCAGTTTGCGGCCAGAACATGGCAGCATTTCGGCAGCTGGTATGCGGTGCAGGTGTATTCTCTGATTGTGGCAGCTGTGGGAAGGGTGTGGGGGATATTTCCTGTATCTGTAGTGGAATTCGGGCTCTATGGCCTGGGAGCCATGTCCTTGTGGTATCTATTCAGCCATAGAAGGAGATGGCAGGATATTGCATCAAGGGTAGTGATGCTGGTGGGCCTTCTGGCATTTTTATACACCTATCAGTGCGGGATCAACTATTATCGTCTGCCGTTTTCCAGTGAACTAGATCTTGATATTAGGGAATCTTCCCTGGAGGAGCTGAAGGAGCTGTGCAGGTATCTGACAGAAAGGGTGAACGAGACGGCGGATGATGCCTCCTACAATTCCCGCTGGGCCCTGTGGGGGCGGGAGGCCATGATGGAGCTTGGCCGGGAGTACCCGGGACTTTCCGGCTATTACCCCAGGCCCAAGGCCGTGACTGTGTCATGGATTTTATCGGTGCAGCAGCTTAGCGGCATCTACTCTCCCTTTACGGTGGAGGCCAACTACAACCGGGAGATGACAGATTACAATATTCCTCATACCATCTGTCATGAGCTGTCTCATCTGCGGGGGTATATGAGGGAGGATGAGGCCAATTTTATCGGTTATCTGGCCTGTATCAGATCAGACAAACAACCTTTTCAGTACAGCGGATACCTGACAGGCTGGATCTACGCCACCAATGCTCTGGCTAGACAGGATCCGGAGAGCTACCGGGAGCTTTATGGACAGCTGCTTCCTCAGGTAATCGAGGATTTGAAGGAGAACAATGGCTTTTGGAAGCGGTATGAGGGAAAGGTGGCGGAGGTGTCCAACCAGGTGAACGATACATACCTTAAGCTTAACGATCAGAAGGAAGGGGTAAAGACTTACGGCAGGATGGTGGATCTGATGCTGGCCTATCACCGAAAGTAGCAGAGGGCATCACACAGATTGCTCCGAGGCTTGATAGGGACAGGTATAGTGTGAAAAATTTGGGTTTCCGTTGAAATAGTCGTAAAATAATGGTAAAATGTAAGATAATAAAATTATACTAGGGGGAACGTTCATGGATAAAAAACTATATGACATGATGGACTGGGCGGGGATTGAGGAGCTGGTGTATTCAGAGGCTTCCAACCCCCATGGAATGCTGGGGCCTCACCTGACGGAAGAGGGGATGCTGGTGCAGGCCTTTATTCCCACGGCGGAGTCTGTAACAGTGAAAGCGGGCAGCAAAGAGTATCCCATGGATTTAATGGATGATCCGGGCTTCTTTGCAGTTCTGATTCCGCGCAAGACACTGACAGAGTACACCCTGATGGTTTCCTATGACAACGGTACATCCGAAGAAATCCACGATCCTTATGCCTATGGGCCTCAGTTTGAGGATGGGGAATTGAAGAAGTTTGAGGCAGGCATTTATTATGACGTCTATGAGAAAATGGGCGCTCATATTATGGAGATAAAAGGGGTAAAAGGTACATTATTTGCAGTGTGGGCCCCCTGTGCCATGCGTGTCAGTGTAGTCGGCGATTTCAACATGTGGGACGGCAGACGGCATCAGATGAGAAGGCTGGGAGATTCCGGGGTATTTGAACTGTTCATTCCGGGAGTGGAGACAGGCGCCATTTACAAATATGAGGTTAAGGCCAGGAACGGGGATGCTATGCTGAAGGCAGATCCTTACGGCAATTATACGGAGCTGCGTCCGGCCAATGCCTCGATTGTCTGGGATATTAACCGCTATCAGTGGAAGGATGAGCCATGGATGAAAGCCCGGGCAAAGGAGGAGGGGAAGGACAAACCCATGTCCATCTATGAGATGCATTTGGGTTCCTGGATCCGCAAGCCCATAGAGACAGACGAAAACGGTAAGGAGGTCGTGGGAAGCGAATTCTATAATTACCGGGAAATCGCCGAGAAGCTGGCCGTCTATGTAAAGGATATGGGATATACCCATGTGGAGCTTATGCCGGTGATGGAGCACCCTCTGGATGCTTCCTGGGGATACCAGGTGACCGGTTATTATGCGCCTACCAGCCGGTATGGAACTCCTGATGATTTCCAGTATTTTGTAGACTATCTCCATGGACAGGGAATCGGTGTGATTCTTGACTGGGTTCCTGCTCATTTTCCGAGAGATCTGGTGGGACTGGCATGCTTTGACGGAACCTGTGTTTATGAGCACAAGGATCCCAGGCAGGGGGCCCATCCTCATTGGGGAACCCTGATCTACAATTACGCCAGGCCTCAGGTATCCAACTTCCTTATTGCCAATGCCTTATACTGGGCTAAAAAATACCACGCAGACGGGATCCGCATGGATGCAGTGGCCTCCATGCTTTACCTTGACTACGGCAAGAATCCCGGAGAGTGGGTGGCCAATATTTACGGCGGCCATGAGAACCTGGATGCGGTGGAGTTCTTAAAGCATCTCAATTCTATTTTTAAGAAGCAGGCAGGGGGAGCCGTACTGATTGCAGAGGAATCCACAGCATGGCCTCAGATTACGGGGGATGTGAAAGAAGGCTCTCTGGGTTTTGACTACAAATGGAATATGGGCTGGATGAATGATTTCCTGGGATATATGCAGTGTGATCCTTATTTCCGGTGCCACCACTATGGGGAGCTGACGTTCAGTATGCTGTATGCATACAGTGAGAACTTTATTCTGGTATTCTCCCATGATGAGGTGGTTCACGGCAAAGGTTCCATAGCGGGAAAGATGCCGGGAGGGACATCCGAGATAAAATTCTCCAATCTAAGGGCGGCCTACGGATTTATGATGACCCATCCGGGTAAGAAGCTGCTGTTCATGGGACAGGATATGGGCCAGCTTTCCGAGTGGAATGAGAATGAGAGTCTGCCGTGGAATCTTCTTGAGCATGAGATCCACAGCAAGACCAGGGAGTATGTAAGAGCCCTCAATCATCTGTACCGCTCCAGTCCGGCCCTCTATGAGATGGATTATGATCCGGAAGGCTTCCAGTGGATCGACTGTACCAGCGGGCAGGACAATATTGTCACCTTCATAAGAAAGACCCGCAAACCGGAGGAGACCCTTCTGGTAGTGTGCAATTTTGCACCGGTGCAGCATGATAATTACCAGGTGGGCGTACCCTTTCACGGAAAATATAAAGAGATTTTCAACAGCGAGAGCACGGCCTTCGGCGGATGCGGCGTGACCAACCCCAGAGCAAAGACCTCCAAGGCGGAGGAGTGCAATGGCAGGGAAGAGTCTATTAAGATCCAGCTGGCTCCTTTGGGAGTGCAGATCTTCAGCTGTACACCGGTGAAGGAGGTAAAAAAGGCCGAGGCGGAGAATGCATCTGGGAAAGCCGGGATGCCGGAGAAGGCCGAGACGGAGAAAGCAGCTGGAGCAGCAGCCAAGGCAGCAGTCAAGGTTCCGGAGACAGGAGTCAAGGCAGCAGCAGTCAAGGCATCAGAGGGAGCCCCTAAGAAACAGCCGAAGAAGGCCCCGAAGGCATCAGGAAAAGAAACGAAGGAAGAGAAGAAGGCAAAACCTGGGAAAGGCAGCAAAAAATAATGATCACAGTTGGGAGAGACGGATTGTATGGTATGGAATGAGGCGGCAGGCCTGACGGAAGAAACCTTGGAAATTGCCAAAGAGGTCCAGCAGGATTTGGAACAGCTGAAGCCAGATGTAATACTGGATACCGTGAAAGGCTGGGTGCCGGGGCTTATAGCCATAGGGTACCGCCTTTTGGCAGCAGGAATCATTTTGTTTATAGGCTTCCGCATTGCCAGAATGGTACAAAAGATGATAGGGAAGACATTTACCCGAATGGAGATGGAGGTCTCTTTAAGGAAATTTCTCTTATCAGCTGTGTATGTGTGCATCTGCGGGCTGGCTGTTTTTGCCGCAGCAGAGAAGATCGGAATCAGTTCCGCATCCATTATAGCCATACTGGGGTCTGCCGGGCTGGCCTTAAGCCTGTCTCTCCAGAATATGCTGGGTAATTTTGCAGGCGGTGTGGCCCTTTTGATGATGAAGCCATTCAAAGTAGGGGATTACATCGTCTGCGGTACGGAAGAAGGAACAGTGTCCTCCATAGGCCTGGTGTACACTACCTTAAATACCATGGACAATAGGAAGGTAATTCTTCCTAACGGCTCTCTGTCCAACCACAATCTGACCAATGTAACTGCTCAGGAGAAGAGAAGGCTGGAGATCAAAGTGGGAATCGGCTATCAATCCGATCTAAAAGAAGCCAAACAAATTCTGGAACGGCTGTTTGAAACCCATCCTTTGATGATTAAGGAGGATGGGATCCTGGTTTTTGTTGACAGCTTAGGCGACAGCGCCGTGGTGCTGGGTGCCAGGGGCTGGGTGGCAACAGGAGATTACTGGAGCGTCCGCTGGGAGCTGATTGAGAAGATTAAGCTGGCATTTGATGAGGCGGGAATCGAGATTCCTTATCAGCAGGTGGTGGTTCATGAAGACAGGACTCTTTCCCGGCAGTAGGTCTTCTTCTGGAATAAGAGGTTTATGGAAAAATCTCATTATAAGGAGCCTGTTTCAGTTGTTGCTGAAATAGGCTTTTAATAATTCTGCAAGTTCGGTCAGGACAGACGAAAAGGCATAGTCTCTGCGCCATATGAATGCCAAATCATAGCTTGACTGATAATCCTCAATCCAGAAGAACAAATCCGCCGCTTCATCTGGAGAAGGAGACTTGCCTATAGTACTCCCTAACCCATTATTAACCATCAGGCGTATGGTTTTCATGCTGTCATAGGTTTTAACGGAAGCAGGAACCAGCCCGTTTTCCTGTATAATGGAATCAATGGTGGCCCGGATGCGCTTTCCCGGGGGAGGCAGCAGCAAAATCTCTCCTCTGAGACATTCCAAAGGAAGGCTGGAATAAAGGTTTTCTACAGGAGGGGGAAGCGCCCTGGCTTTAGCGGCCCAGTTGCTCCCACGGCGAAGCCAAATGCCCAAAGGCTCATGTAATATAACCTTATATTGCAAATCGCGGAATTTTAAGGGCAGCCTTAAGACTGCGAAATCCAGCTCGCCCTTTAACACCAGGTTCTCCAGGCGATCCGATACGCCTTCTACAAATTCAAAAGATACGGTCTGCCTCATCTGAGCCTGATTTTCCAGAAGAGCATTGATAATAAAATGCCCCTGCCCCTGGGGAAGACCGGCTCTTAGTATATGCTTTGGAGCGGCAGATGTCTTAAGCTGTTTAAGAAAATCTTCATAGACAGGAACCACCTTTTCAGCCATTTCAACATATGATTTCCCGGCTTTTGTAGGCTCCAGTACTTTTCCGCTCCGACGGATAAAAAGCGGCGTTTCAAGCTCATCTTCTATTTTCTTCACTGTCTGGCTCAGAGCAGGCTGGGAAATATAAAGCTTTTTGGCGGCAGCAGACATGCTGCCGGTTCGGATAATCTCCAGAATCACATTCATCTCCTGTATTTTCATAGAATCTCCTTCTATTTTTACCACAGCATGAATTTAGAGAATATATGCTGCATGGGGACGTGCCGGCTTCCTTGGCATAATTATATCATGACGAGTCAAAAAGGGAAAGAACCTATAAGTAAATCATGTGGGTAGTACATGCTTTTGGTATTAGACGAAGCAGAAAGATAAGGGTATACTTTAGTCAATGGATAACCGGTTGTGCAAAAATAAGAGGAGGGTCATTTATATGTCGCAAAGTCTCATTGTAACTATAATATTAGTTGCTATGATAATTTCCTTTTTTTCAGGCTGGATCCCTATGGCTGCTACAGCCCTTATGGTGCCGGTGTGCCTGCAGTTTACGGGAATATTAAAATTTAAAGATGCCTGGGCAGGATTTTCCAGCAGTACAGTGGTATCCTTGGTAGTGCTTTTTATACTGGGAGGCATTTTGAACCAGACTACATTCCTGGATGATCTGAAGAAATGGGTGGTAGAAAAGCTGGGTTCAGGAGCAAAGGGCAAGAGAAAAGTGCTTCTGGCATCCATGCTTATGAGTGTGATTTTTTCCACATTTGCTTCCCCTGTAAGTGCCATGGCTATTATACTGCCTATTGTAGTATCAATCGCAAGGGAGACGGGGCTCCCGGTCAAAAATACAATAAAAGCCTGTACGGACGTAGCGTGTACCAGCAATAATGTGCTTCCCTTTGGGACTGCTCTTACAGCATATATTACCTTTAACGGGTATCTGGAAGCGGCAGGAGCTGCAGAACGGTTTTCCTTTGCAGACCCTTTTCTGGCTAAGGTTCCTATCTTCATTGTGTTTTTTCTTTATATTTACTTTGTGGGATTTCAACTTTATGCAAAGGAAGCGGATTCTGCAGGCATTGGGGAAGTGAAGGTAGAGACCAAAAAGAAAGAACGTAAAAAGGCGGAATTAACACCGTTCCAGAATACACTGGGGAAAGTACTTTTTTTCGGCAGTGCCATGGGAATGATTTTGATTAGTACATTTACAGAGTTGGATATGTATGTTGTAGGCGCAGCAGCCATTATAATTGCCCTTGCGGCAAAAGTCATTGATCAGAAGGAGGCTGTCCGTTCCATTCGGTGGGAAACCATATTTATCTATGGCGGAACCGTGTCTTTAAGTACTGCCATGAATGATTCGGGATTGAATGAAATGATTGCAAACAGCATTTCCGGCGTGCTGGGCGGTGTAACCAACGCATCCGTGGTAGCAGGAGTATTTTTTATGGCATCATTCCTTTTAACACAGTTTGCAAGCAACCGCACTGTGGGAGCCGTGTTCCGCCCCCTTTCCATTGCAGCGGCAGTAGGATTGGGGCTGGATCCCAGGTTTACGTTATTAGCGATTCATTATGGCTCTTCCCTGTCTACGCTGACGCCTATGGCGACTTCCGCACAGTTGATTGCATTTAATGAAGGAAAATTCAAGATGAAGGAATTTGTAATGGGTTCTGTTGGCCCGGCCCTGGTGTATTTTATTGTATTCATGGTCTGGTTCCCCATATGTTTTGGAGTTTTGCGGTAAAGGAGGAGAAAATATGGATAAGAAGGCAATATTTCCTACATCTTATAAAGCGTCGGAACAATCAGAATGCCTGCAGTTTCGCTATATTTATTGTCAATGCTATGAGATAAGGCTGCCTGGAGGAGCCACGATTATTACAGACCCCTTTATCAGTGGGGGAGTGGATGATTTTACATTGGAGGAAGTATCCGGAGCCGACTATATTATTTTAAACCACACACATTTTGACCATGATATGGACACTGGAAAATTGTGGGATCGGTTTCATGGCCGGGTGATCTGTCAGAAAGAGGTAGCATTGGAGGTTGCCCACTTTTTTGATATTCCATACAGCAGCATTTATGCAGTTGGCGAAGAGTGTACTTATTATCTGCCGGAGTTTACTTTGCAGACATTTCATGGGCTTCATGACAACCGTAAGGCCAGAGAGGGCACGGACAAAAGGCCTTCTCAGATGGGAGACACTACAAAACGACGGTTTGGGGTAGACGGTCATTTCCATTTGGATTGTATGGGGGCTGTCTATATGATGAACTGGGTTATCACTACACCCCAGAATTTTAAGATTGCGTTCAATGCCGGCCAGGATTTTGACGAGCATGTCCGACATTTGGATCAGGTGAAGCCCAACATTATGATACGTCATAGGATTCGCACTTACAGCCCAGAGGAGTACGCCAGACAATGTGAGCGGGCAGGCGCTCAATATATTCTGCCCTGGCACCACAGCAATGCATTAAAGACAGGGGAGGATTTAAATGCGTACATGCAGCAGGTTAATGATGTGCTTACATCCCATAGGGTGCCGTCCAAGGCATTTAATCCGGAGCCATATCGCTGGTATACCATGTATCTTGGAATAATGTAGCAGGTGAGGCGGCCTTAGGGCCGCCCTATTCAGACATCAAAGCACCCCAAAAGCCGTATAAAAGTTTAAGGAAAAAAGAAAGCTGACTTTATCTTAAAACCACTTGTAATTAACACAATTCTATGGTATGATATGACCACATTCCAGGAAATTCTTTTCCTGATGTATCTGTGATGTGACCGGGAAGCACATCATATATGGCCGGTTCGGCCAGTATTTTCCTAAACGTATTTATTAATGAACTGCATTTCCAGTAATTCACATCAATGAAAAAGGAGGATTATGAAGAAAGAAAGTCGTAAAAGAGCCGTCTGTCTGTGTGTGGCGGGAATTGCCTTTTGTCAGCCCATTTCATCCTACGGGGCGTGGCAGGCGTATGGTTCCAAATGGCAGTACAGACAGGAAAACAGCAAGGAACCCTTAAGGTCCGTCTGGCATGAGGCCGATGGCGGCTGGTATCGTTTTGATGAAGCCGGATTTATGGTAACAGGCTGGTATCTGGATATTGATGGCCGCTGGTATTTTCTGAATCCGGTATCCGATGGGACAAAGGGAAACATGATGACAGGCTGGCAGTGGATTGACGGTTATTGCTATTATCTCAGCGAAGAAGGCAGTAAAGAACATCCGTTAGGGTCTATGTATGTAAACGAAAAGACACCGGATGGGTATGAGACCAATGCCATGGGCGCTTGGATCGGCCAGGAGGGACAGCCGGTGTACCGCCGCGGGAGTGGGATTATAACCAGGCCAGAGACAATAGGAGGCGAAAAAGAGAGCCGTTTTGGCGGGAGCCCCGGAGGCGTCGGAAGCACCAGGGGAGGAGGCGGCAGAAGCCCTGGAAGCGGCGGCACGGGAAGCCTCGGGAGCGGCAGTCAAGGCTTGGGCAAGAGCCCGGAAAAGGGAAGTGAAAGCCCTAAAGATTTCAAAACTTCTGAGAGCAGCACTCCTGCCACATCCTCCAATGCCAGTAAAAGGAAGGTAAATTGGAACGTATATTTTACGGATTCATCAACACATCAAACACATTTAGCGCCGGAAAGAAAAGGAAGCATTCAGGAAGGCGACTATCTGACTATCTATTTTCAGACACAAATCACGGACGCCAAAGGGCGTATCTGGAAATCCAAACAGCAATCCCCATATGAGACAGCAATCACAGGTCCTCAGAACAGGACGATCTATGTGGAATACACACAGGAAGGAGAGGTGGAAGAAAAAGACTCGTGGCAGAACGAGAAAAATCTTTTAAAGGAATGGCTGGACCTGGCACGAAAGGAAGAAGCAGATTTTACAGGGACACCATGGGAGGAGATTCCCGATTCCAGACTGTTGGCAGCAGATAAAAAAAGCTGTGACCTTCGGCTTTTGTCTGCTGCAAGCAGGCTGAGCAGGGGACAGACCCAGACCCTGTATCTCATCGGTAGAAATTATATTCCGGAAGGAAGCGTCCTGGCCGGGACATATAAAGACGATGTGGTATATTCCCACATGACACAGCAGGAGCTGAAGCTGGATGGGGATACCTACACCTTGGCCAGATTCCAGCTGACAAGAAGGGAGCAGGAACAGACAAAGACGGAAGACGAAGCAGATAACGAGAAGCGGCACTGGAACATTGGGGATGTACAGGAGAGAACCTTAAACGGAATTACCTACCATTTCCGGTGCATTGACCAGGATTATGGAGGGCCTGGGGACAGAGAGAAAGGAAAGGCTCTGTTTCTGTGCGATACTGTGATTCCTGCGGATACCGGTTCAGAGTATGTCTTTGGGAAATCGGAAGACGGGACTTACGGATACCAGTTTAAGCCGGGGCCGGTGGTTTCCTTTGGAACCCATAATTCTTACAAATACTCTCACATCCGAAGATGGCTCAAAGAGCTGGAGGAAGAGCTGGGAGAGGCGGCGGACATATCCACCGGAGTGGCTTACGCATACAGGGGAAGCACAGAGCCGGGAAGCGGCAGCAGTCTCAGGAGCGAGAATCTCAAATCCCGTTACATAGGCAGCCAGAGCATGACGGACCGACTGTTTGTTCTGTCCATAGAGGAAGCCTTAAAATACCGGGACTGGCTGTGGAGATTTCAGGGAAGCGAGGAGGAAAATCCGGAAAGCCAGTGGGACACCTTCTGCAAAAGCTACTGGCTCAGAACCCCGGGAGACAAGGAGGATCAGGTTTACGTTGTGGATTTGGTACAGAAAAATCTTCATACCCAGACCGTCAACATACCTGATAACAAGGAGGATCCGGAGTTTGCAGTGACGGGCAGCACCGGAGTCCGACCGGCTTTTGCAGTGGAGCAGTATTAGGTAATTGCGAACGTCAAAGCCAGGAGAATATTCTGATCATAGCAAGATATGGTCAGAATATTCAATCAAGTTTCGAGTTTCGCAATCACCTATGGAGCAGTATGAAAGAAAGGAAAAAGAATATGAGAATGATGAAGAGAAAAGGAATGGCCTTGGTGTGGGCAGCGGCAGCAGGGATTGCCATACAGACAGTGAATCCCGCGTTAGGGGCGGAGATGGAGGCTGCTGGGATACAGAAGGCTACTTCATCCGGGGCATCCCGGGGGACTCCTCCCAATGCCCAGCTGGAAGGGGAAAAGCAGCCGGTAAAGGATGCATGGATAGCCGGAGCGGCGGCGGTTAAAGCTGCTGCCAGAGCTTCCTCCACAGGGGATCTATGGGATCATTGGGAAGGAGACATGGATTTTCCAGGGTTAGGCACCAAGACGGAGCCCTATCAGATCAGCAGCCTGGCTCAGCTCATGGGACTGTCAGAGGCAGTGGCAGCAGGAATTGATTTTAAGGGGAAATATTTTGAGATGATCCAGGATATTGACCTTGGTAATCTGGAACTTAATAACGGAAGCTGGAATCCCATCGGCTGGTATCAGAATGAGGAGGAGATAGGGAACCAGGTTTCCCATGGTTTTTCCGGGAATTTTGACGGATGCGGCAATACCATATGGGGACTGAAGCTCCATAGGCCCGGGACAGGCCCGGATTATGCCGGACTGTTCGGGCTGATTCACAACGGCTCTGTGCGGAATCTGAGAATTGAAGGAGCAGAAATCTACGGGGGCCACAAGGCGGCGGTGCTGGCAGGAGAGGTGACAGGAGATTCCCGTATCTATGATGTCCAAGTGTCGGGATATGTGAGGGCATCGGGAGACGCAGGAGGGATCGCAGGAAACGCAGACGGAGAGGGCAGCCGGGTGATCATAGAGAACTGCCGTGCAGAAGGCATTGCCCTTTTGTCCGAAGGAGGGTCGGCCTGCGTAGGAGGAATCACAGGCCAGGCGGTGAAAGCAGATCTCATTGACAATACTGCAGTAACCCAGGACGGAAGCGGAGACCGGATCCAGGGAAAAGGATATACCGGAGGCATAGCCGGCCGGATGCGGCAGACCAACATATACAATTCCTATGTGGATGGAACCATTGGCGGCAACGGAGGAAAAGCCGTAGGAGGCATTGTGGGGCTCTATGAGAGCGGAGACCTGATTGTAGCCAGATTCGCAGGGGATATTGGCCGGACTCACAATGGTTCCATGTCCAGGAAGGGAACCTTTGTAGGGACGCGCCAGGGAACCTTTACTTACGGCACGGAGAAAAAGGACAATCTCTCCTATTTGTTTACCAACACGGCGGGAAAAGCCAAGACCGTATTCGGCTCCGGCATGGATGGGGACAACCTCTTTACGAAATATGCCCATATCGGGTATTGGACAGACAATGAGACCAAATATGTGACAGTAGCCGGGGTGACGGAGACAGGCTGTGGAGACCGGTATTTTTATGAGGAGCTGGAAGACGGGGTCCGCTATCTCACTACCCAGAAGGTAAATCATGATTTTCCTGGGGATCCGGATCATTTTGCCCCAGGGTATCAGGGAGAGCCGGTGAGAGGATATCTGGTATCAGTTCCGCGGATTGACGCAGTCAACGCCAACGGAACCTATGACATTGATGTGGCCTCTCTGTCAGCCATTGCATCGGGGGTTAATACTTATTACCGCACCATAGACAAGGATCACAGCGGGGCAGTGGCCCCGGGAGCCACAGTGACAGTAGCTACGGCAGCCAGAAATACAGAGAGGGACCGATATCAGATGGTGCTGGATACCATGGAGCCGGGAGGCGTGGTGCCTCCTACCTACACCGATGAGTCGGGAAATCCGGTACCTATGACATACGTGAATGGAGGGAGCTACAGTTTTGAGATGCCCTCCTGTGACACGGAGCTTCGGGCAGAGTATGTGAAGGTGACCACAAAGCTGGCTGTGAGCCCAGAAGAAACCAGGCTTCTGGTGACTCAGACCAGAAAAGGAGACAGAAAAAATCCTGATATTCTCACAGAGGTCAGGAACCAGGAGGGAGTACTGATTGCCAGGTATATTAACGGAAACCAGGATCAGTCGGTGGAGGTACAGCCGGTGCGGATCCATGGGGAGCACAATCAGGAGGGAAATACGGCGGACAGGACCATAACCTGGTCTGTGGATGACAGTGATCTTTTGGTGAATATGTCCCCGGCAGAAAGCACCATGGAGGATGCCAGGATTATGCCTAATCTGGAAGGCACATTTATTCAGGGAATCATAAGAAGAGAGGAAGAAAAACAGGCAGACAGCGGATATGAGGAGGCCATAAGCCCCATAGTTTATGAGCAGTCCGGAGTCGTGACTGCTGCCTCCAACCCAAAGACCTCGGCGGATCATCAGGCTGTGTACGGCAACTGCAAGGTCACCGTGGCCTTACAGATCCTGGATCAGACAACCAGAAGGGTAGAAGGACTGAACTTAAACCTTGCCAATATGGACTGTACCGTCACCAGAACCCTGAAGGGGGACAGAAAGAATCCAGTTGAGACCATTACCTGCAGTATGCCGGAGATTCTGGCGGCAGAGCTGTTCCCCAGGCATCCCTTTCATAAAAATGTTGCCTGGAAGGACAAGAACAGCGGACAGATCATAATGCTGTCTCCCATGGGAGAGCATCAGGAAAACTGCCGCTTAAGCCTTCGGTTTGACCCGGAGGGGAAGGCGAATCCGGCATGGATTCAGAACGTGATTCAAAAGGACAATGAGCGGAAGAAGGAGGATCCCTACAGGAAGCTGGAGGGCAGGGCGGAATATTATGAGACCATAACCGCCACCTCCCAGGATCAGACCCATGGAGTCGTGTCGGCGTCATGCAATGTGACCATCCATTTTGTCACAGATGATCAGACCGAGATTATGCCGGAGCAGGTAAAGGCAGAGCCTGCTCACACGGAATACCGCCTTACTGTGGCAAAAATCGGAGACTGCTATTCACCTGCCCTGAAGTACGAAGGATTTGAGGAGACAGCACTGAAGGCCCAGGTTCTTCCCGACTGTCCCCAGGATCCCCTCTATAGGCCTTATAACTCTGCAGCCTTGTGGGAGAGCAAGAGCCCGGAGGTGCTTAAGGTGTCTGGGGAGGGAGTCATGGAGCCTTTAAAAGAGGCTTCCTGGATTCAAGAAGCCCTGGAGACGGCGTCCCGCAGCGCGGACAGGAAAGCGGAAGCTGTAAAGACGGTGGAGGTGGAGGCCAAAGCCGGCAGTCAGAAGGATAGGGTAAAGGTGGTACTGCACTTAACGGCCAAGGATGAAACTGTCAGACGCCAAAGCTCGGGAGGAAGTTCTTCGGGAAGCCCAGGCGGCGGAAGCTTGGGAGGAAGTTCGGCAGGGAGCACCGGAGGCCCGGGAGTAGAAGGGATCTTTACGGGAAACAGTGTTCAGGTGCCGAAAGCCTCTCTTCCAGGGACAGGCCTTGGAGAGGGACAGGGAATCTGGGTCCAGACTGTGGACGGATACTGGACCTTCATGGCAGATGGCCGTGTGTGCCGCGATGAGTGGGCCTATATTCAGAACCCTTATGCAGATCCGCAGAAGGGACAAAACACCTTTGACTGGTTCCGGTTTGATGAGAAAGGACATATGGTAACCGGATGGTTTACGGATCAGGATGGACGCCGCTATTATTTAAACCCCAAGTCCGACAACACTTTAGGACGGATGTTTGTAGGGTGGAACTGGATTCCGGGAAAGGATGGGGCTGTGCGGTGTTACTATTTCCAGGAGAAATCCGATGGCTATAAAGGTTCCTTATATGAAAATAAAACAACCCCCGATGGCTATGACGTAAATAAAGAGGGGGCGTGGACCGTGGAAAATGAGGTACAGGTCAAATGAAAAAATGGTTTCGCAGCAGTACAGGGTTTATCCTGTCCGTGATTCTGGTATGCTCCGTGATTTTTCCCTATCTTCCCCAGAAGACTGCCATGGCTGATACGGGAGTCATTGAGGCTTGGGGAAACGGGTGGCACCATTATTGTATCGATGGATTTGGATATGCCTCCAACGGGGTGTGCTCCAACGGCGATAAGTATATGCAGGCAAGCACCCGGTCGGAACTGAATTCCGAGGAACGCGCCATCCTTTTCTGGTCCCTGCTGTCATTTATGTCGGCTTATGTCCATGAAGAGACGGCTGCGGCAGCCGTTGCGGCCATTAACCAGAAGGCAGAAGGGGCAGGTCTTAAGAAAATAGAAAAGGCAGTGACAGAGGAGGACTTAAAGGCAGTGCTTCATTCCTCCTCTGTCCGGTCAAGGTATTCCTGGCTGGACTTTGCAGCGGCCCACGGGGAGGAGTATTTACGGCTTGCAGGCTTTTTGGGAGGCAGTACTCAGACCTTCGGAAAAAGGGAGATCCCGGCTGTATTAAGGGACGCCTCCTGTCTTTCCCAGGCAGCCCAGGCGGTTTTTGAGGATGGAGGATTTGTCTTAAAATTTGACCCCTCAGGAAAGGACGGAGATTTCATACAGAAAGTCCCTCTCATGATGTCTTCTGATGGCGAGAACTGGCAGGCGGGCAGCATCTATGGATGGAATGTGCAGAAGACCCGGACGGAGATACGATTTACCAACCCCAATGAGGAGGCAGGCGGGGTGTTTTTGAAATTCGATCCTGCAGGGACAGAGTATGCGTCGTCCTCGGGCGGCTACGGTTCCGCAGATGAGTGTTATGAGAGTTCAATCCAAGTGTGGAAATGCGTGGAGTGCTGCAAAACACATTTTGCCGGGGGAAGCGTTCATCCCCTGGCAGAGCATCAAAGAAATGTGTGGATGGAACTGCGGCAGGTTCCGGCGTCCTACTATGGGACCATGGGGAAAAAGGCGCCTTCGGGGGAAGCAGAGGGCCGGCTGGAGTTTCAGATATACCGCCATGAGGAGGATATGGAAGCCGACTATCTGGTGCAGCTTTACAAATATGATTACGAGACAGGGAAGCCTCTGGAAGGGGCGGCCTTTGACCTCTATGAGAGATTTGACGACATGGAACAGGTGAATCAGGAGCGGGACGGCAGAGAGGAGATTTACCAGGGGGGAGAGCTTTATGAAGGGGGGCTCACCCACAGCCCGGTTTTGTGGAACGGATTCCGACTGGTGACCTCTCTGCGCACAGATGACAACGGCCATGCCTCCTACACCATGGAGAAATCCTATCATTATGACAAGACCTTCTGCGATGGCCATCCGGCGCCGGTTTTTGCGGAAATTCCCCAGGAGGAGATTGACGAGGAGACAGGGGAGGTTCTCAATCAGGACGAGATTGACGGCGCAAAGGCAATAAACGGAGAATTGGCCCTAAGGTGGCTTGGATGTGAGGCAGACTGCCAGGAAAAGGCGGAGGGCGACGGTGAGGGGGTTCATTTCCACTGGATTATGGAGGATGTGGATCGGGAGATTGTGGAGACGGTATCAGAGACCGGGGATTGTGCAGCTGCAGGCCCGTCAGAAAGCGCGGATCCAAAGACTGCCTATGAGAGCTCCGGGTGCCGGGAGGACTGCCAAAGGACTTATGAGAAATTCATTGCCATGAGATACAGCTACACCTTTGTGGAGACAAGGGCAAGAGAAGGATACATTCTCCACGGAGGCCACAGAGATGATGTGCCTGTGGAGATTATTACCACGGATTCCTCCCAGAACGGGGCCAATGCAGAGTTCGGAGGCGGCTATGGAGCCCAGGTGACAGGACAGTTTATGCTGACAAGGGCCGTGAAGGAGGAGCATAAGGGGGAGATCCCGGAGGCAGAGCGCGGGGAAGCGGATGCACCTGTCAGGGCAGAGGGGGCAGAGCGGGCCACAGGTTCCAAGGCAGAGCGTGTGAGAACAATCCTATCTGCCAGAGCCGAAGGCACAGCCCCGCCATCCTTTGTTACGGCAGAAAACACGGCTCCGGCAACACCTTCCAAGGCGGGGCGCTTAGAGCCGGTCTATTCCCCGGACAGAGAGAAGGAAGAAGGAGCAACAGCATCAAACGGCCGCCGGAAAGAGGCGGCTACGGCCTCCAATGCCGATGCAGTCAGGGACGCTGCGCCTGGGGTTCCGAAGACTTCCAAGGGATCCTTCCTTTTTTCTCTGGCCAAAAGCCGCCTGGCAGTCCGGGGTCAGGAGGGGGCCGGAGGAGGATTACCTTTTGCAGAAGGATTTATGGGCTCAGACCTGTTTGCCCAGGCCTATGAGACGGCCCTTTCTTCCCCGAGTCAGGGAGAGGAGACCGAGAAGGGACCGGCGGACAATTATTCTCACAGCAGCGGCAGAGATGGGGAAGAGGAGGCGTGGAGGATCTATGACCACCGTACCGAAGGGGAAATCCATATTAATAAGAGGGATATGGAGCTTCATAACAGGGAAGGAAAAGAGGATTCTTCTTATGGCCAGGCCCAGGGAGATGGAGTGCTGGAGGGTGGGGTTTACGGACTCTTTGCCGCCGAGGATCTGCTTCATCCCGATGGCGCTACAGGAGTGGTGTACCAACAGAACGATCTGGTGGCCATAGCATCCACAGACAAGGAGGGGGACGCATCCTTCCTGGCATTTACGGAAGCTCCGGGAAAAACCTATGATTATAAGTCCGGAAAGGTAGTAAATACACGAACCGGCTGGTCTTTAAAGGCTCCGGGCAATCTGTATGTACGCAATGGGGAGGCTGACGATTACAAAGAGGATGGGGCATATACCCGCCGGTATACAGATTTTCAAAAGGAAAATGGCAGCTGCTGGATAGGAAGGCCTCTTCTGCTGGGAAGTTACTATGTGAAGGAGCTGAGCCGGTCCGAGGGGTATGAGCTGTCGGTGAACGGGCGAAACGATGACACCAGCAATTACGGGTACAGTCTGGATGTGACCATCCCCAAGGGGCAGGGGTCAGCGGCTGTGACAAGGGCCCCTTATGTGGAACCGCAGTCCTCAGGCCGGGATGAGGACACTATGCCTAATGTAGTTCACATTACAGTCAAATCTCAGGGAACAGAGGATAACGGATATGATCTGGTTCTGCCGTCATTTCCAAAGGGAACCAGACTGTACCGCAAGGATGTGGCCCGGAAGGACATGGAGATTTGGGTTCCCTCAGGTGAAAAAGAAAAGCAGTATGTGTTTGATCATATGGGGCAGCCTGTGTATCAGAGAGCCGACAGAGACAATGCCTATGCAAAAAGAAATCCAGATGGCAGTTTTGTCACGGAGGAGGCGCCTGTCAGCGCAGTAGTTCCTTCTATGGGCAGGGCATCTATCCAGGCTGTCAATGAAGAAGCCATCATAGAGGCTTTAGAAGAAGGGGAGCATGAAGAGAATAGGAAAAGGCTGAATCTTAACGGCACAGATGGAAGGCAGTTTCTCTACATAAAGATGAAGACAGAGCTGGCCTTAAGAAACTGCGGATATGACACGCCGGGTATTTCCACCAGAACAGAAGGAGTTTATAACCGGGGAGTCCGAGGGGGAGAGCCTGACCATCAGGGAATCTCAGGAGTCCGGCCCGGGGAACCTGCATCTCAGACCGTCTACGGATACCCTGTTGTAAGGGCGGAGCTTCCCAAGAAGAATGAAGACGGCAGCCATGTGACGGTGGAGGAAGCCATTGTGGCTCTGGTGAATTTCTACGGAGAATCCCCATGGTACAGCTTCGGGGGAATCCACGGTTATGAGGAGACCCGGGACAGCTGGGAATTTCTTTTATATGCCGGAGTTACGGGCAATCCTGATAATTATATTGTTCTCACAGACAGCGAGGAAGAAAGCATAATTTACCACAGGATTCCCTGGATTCCCTACGATCAGGAGAAAAGTCCCAGGTGGGTCTATGCCTCCTACAGTAATGTGCCTGGGGATCACGCTTTCGGAACGTTTAAGGATTTTTGTTCCTGGCAGATCTTTGGCATGTATCGGTGCAGTGCGGTTCTGGAGCATGATGCAGAGGTGGACGGAGATGGGACCATCCGTCCTAAGACCGTAAGCAGGAACGTGTACTATGAGAAAGGGGAGATTCTCAGAGACGAGAAGGGCAGCCCTCTCCAAGCCTATGAGTGGAAGGATGTTATGGTATCGGTGACCCAGAGCCAGCAGGTTCAGACCTGGACAGAGATTCCCCTTATGGAGAAAAAAGGCAATCTGACAGCCCATTGTTCAGGAAACTATAAAGATGCCTACGGAATCGCAAAAAGCGATGAAAACCATGCCGTGGAGACGTTCTTTAAACTGGTTCTTCCAAAGACAGAGGTGACTTTGACAAAGGAAGATATAGAACGTCTCCCAACAGGCAATGGCTACAAGGCGGGAGATAAGATGGGAGGCGGAGACTATGCCCTTAAGGTTTTGAAAGCCAGGGTGCTGGCATATCTGGACTATGAGATTCAAAGCCTTACAGGGGACAGCCTGTATGTGCAGCCTGTAGCCCTGGTATATCCGGGACAGGACTATTATTTTCAGGATGGCGAAAAAGAGCCGGGAGAGGGAACACGGCGCAGGCCGGTGACAGTAGAAGAGCGGGTTATCCGTCAAAGCGTAAGGATAGACAAAATCGTAAGGAATCCGGAAGGCTCTATGGAGGCAGTGGACAATTTCCGGTTTAAGGTTTATTTAAAAAGCAATTTGCAGCAGCTTTACCGAAATGAGGAGGGAACCATCATATGGGTGGACAGAAAAGGATGTGAGACGACGCCGGAAGAAATCAAGAGGGCGTATCCTGCCCTTGTGCCCAGGCTCTACACAAAGGTGCCCCATAAGACAGAACCTTTGTACAAGAACTCCGGGGAGGCGGTTATTGCCAACAAGGTGCTCTACGGGACCACGGATGGAAGAATCAACGAATATCCCAATAACGGATATACGGCGGTTCTGGAGACAGTTGAGGATTCTTTAATGGGAGAGCCGGTATACAATTACGAGAAATTCTTTGACGCCATTCTTGTGGCAGGTATGGACAAATGGAGGAATCACGCCCCTTCCTACACATCCCACAGACCTTTGGGGAACCAGGCAAACCTGTCGGAAGAGGCCAAGGATAATGCCAAGGTGTCGGACCAGGTGAGACAGTTTGCCGTCAACTGGTATCTGGACCATGAGGTGGAAAAATTGAAGGCATCCCGGGAGGAGCCAGATGGGGAGAAGGGCTGGGCTTACAGCGACGAACTTTATGATAAGGCGCTGTGGCAGGCAATAAAAAAGAGTGAGAACTATCTGAGGCCTTTCTTTGCCTATGATCTGGATCAGATCTATGCCATCGAGTGGGACAGCGAGGAGGACGGAGGAAAGGACAAGGACAGGACTACCCTGAGCGCTGACCGCAGAGATGAAAGCCGATGCTTTGGCGTCTCCCGGTATCTGCCTTACGGAACCTATGTGGCAGTGGAACAGCAGCCGGAATACGGGCGTTTGGAGGATCTGAACAACCGCCGTTATGACAGGGACAAGCCAAAGGAGATCATGGTTCCTTCGGTTTACGGAAGCCAAAGGGATTTTTACCGATACCAGGGAACAGACAGCCCCAATGAGCAGGCCGAAAAATATATGATCCGGTTTCAACCGGAAAATCATGTAATAAAAGCCCACAATTACCATGGAGATTTTGAGATTTACAAGTACGGCATGGACATAGGGGCCATAACAAACGGTGTCAGCCGGGAAGCCGGAGCCGGGGATTATTTTGCCGTGACCCAGAGTGTCTATAAGCCTTACCACAACCATTACAACCAGGAGGACGACAGAACCACAGGCAGTGTGCCCTTCTATCTCACAGAGGGAATGGATGGACGTCAAGGAAATTCCTTGATTTATCGATTCAGCTCCGTGTCCGAGGACAGAGAAGGGAAGACCATGGCCGGATCGGCTGCGGCACATGAGGGAGTATATTTCCATGGCTTTGTGCCATGGACAATGGCAGCGGATCGTGAGGAGCCTGCTAAGGGAGGTGCAGATGGCTTCCGGGGGACGGCTCTGGGCGAATTTACGGACATTCCCTTTAAGGCCAGTCTAAGGCTGGAAAAGCTGGACTCAGAGACCCATGAGAACCTTCTCCATGACGGAGCCATGTTCCGTATCTACAGAGGCATCCGGGATGAGTCGTCTCCTGGAGGAGGGGAGGCAAAGATCTATGAAGAGGAGACCTTGGTGGCGGGAAGCAGGGAATTTCTCGTGGGGTTAGGGGCGTCTAATATTACGAAGGCGCCGAGAACCCTTCTCACCGCAGGACTTCTCTACACCGGCATGGTTCCGGCGGGAACACCGGTATGTCATGAAAAGGATCAGGTGGTACTAAGGGATTTCCAGGGCAAAAGAACCGGGGAATTTAAGGCATTTACCACCACAAGAGATGGCCTTTTAAAGGACTGGGAGGGCGAGGGATTTATCTGCGGAGACCAGAACACAGGATATCTGGAAACCCCCGAAGCCCTGGAGGCAGGGGTCTATGTGCTGGTAGAGGTGGCGCCTCCTGCCGGATATGTCAGGACAAAACCTGTGGCTGTGGAGATTTACAGCGATGTTACATCTTACTATAAAGAAGGACATTCCGGAACCAAGGTGCTGGCAGTGGTCTATGAGAAGCTTCAGAGACAAAAGGAGGACAAGGCCAGAATCTACATCGAAAACGCTCCCATACAGTTGAGGCTGGAGAAACGGAAAAAGCCGTACAAGACCATAACCTACAAGATAGACGGACGGATTGACGGCAGCCTGGCTCAGATCGGGGGGAATCCTTCCTATGAATACGCCTACAGCCACGGCGATTATCTGGGCTATGGATGGAGAAAAGGAACCCTGGAATATCTCTGGCAGAGAAAAGACAAGGGCGACCAGGTGGAGATCGTCTATGACAAAGGAATTTTTGCCGGGTACGGATATATTACAAAGACCTTGGAGGACAATCAAGACTCTGGGACCTATGTGCCTGGGGCTCTTATGACCCTCTATGAGGGCATGGAGCTAAAGCCATCGGGAGACAGGGAGGACTACGGATATGAAGGGCTGGTAATCCGGCGTAATCTGTGGGGAGCCGTCACCAGAATGTATGTGAGAGAAGGGTACGGCGGCACCAGGACGGAATTGAGAGAGGAGAAGGAAAGAGGGGAAAGTTTTTGGAATGCAGTGAACGTTCAGAGGCCGGATACGGATATTTTGTACTATGACTTAGGAGAACTGGAGCTTTTTACCACCCTTATAGTAGAGGGAAGGTTTATAACCTGCGGTTACGATAAGAACCACAGCCTGGTTAATCTGGATGAGCTGAGAGGGGACAGGGATTCTGTCTTTGCCTTCCGGGGAGGAGTTCCCTATCTGGAATTGACAGGGGGAGACTTTACAAAGATATCCTACAAAAAAAGCGACCACATACTGGAAATTCCAGATGGGATGAAGGTGTATCACCTGGATCGGGATGGGTGCAGGGATGCCATGACAGACCCCCGCACAGGTATGGCTTATGTAAAAGAGGAGGGCACAGGGGACATCTATGTCTGGCCTGTGAAGCTTACAAAGAACGAGGAAGGAAGGGTGATTGCAGCAGATAAGATTGCTACCTCCCGCGTGGCCACCATAGGCGAGAGTTCCCAGACACCATGGGAGGGGGAGGAAGGGTATCTTACGGGAACCTGGACATTCCAGGGCCATGAAGAAAGCCATGAGATGGCCACCCTTATTTCCGGAAGAAAAGGACAGAATCTGGAGGGGGAACCTATTCTCCACAAAAATACCGGCGGATTTGAGAAGACTTTGTGCCCGGTGCTGGATGTCCATGGGCTTCCAGTGTATTATCCTGCAGGATCCGGGATTTACCAGAAGGAGATTACCCTATACGACCGGGATGGAGATCCGGTGAGGAGCAAATTTTCGGATCTTCTTGAGGATTTTAGGAAGGCCTCCTATCTCATAGAGGCGGACGGCAGGATCGTCCGGCACAGGCTGGGAGAAAGCTATCTGATAGAAAACACATGGGTAAGCGGGGAGAGTACCCCCAATGATCCCTTTCACACTTCCATGACAGAAGGAAAAGAGGATCTGCTGAAACGGGTACCTGCGGGAACTTACATTATGGAGGAAATAAAAGCGCCTCCCGGCTATGTAAAAGGGTTTCCCCTGGGAATAAGGGTAAAAGAGACTGCAGAGGTTCAGACCGGATATATGGAGGACGACTGGACAAAGGTGATTTTCCGGAAAATAGACGGCACGGCAGACTATGAATATGAAGTGCTGGACATGGGGCTTTCCTGCGGGACAGGACAATATGAAGTTATAGGGAAAATAAGGGAGGACAAAGGACGGTTCGGCTATGATCAGGTGCCGGGGGCAGGTCTTGTACTTCTGGATCAGGCCGGGAGACAGCAGGAGGCTTGGATTACAACAGAAGAACCCTTTTTCTTAGAGGGAGTTCCCCAGGGAAGCTATGAGGTGAAGGAGGAGCAGAGGCCGGATGGATTTGTCTCGTCTGCTCCGGTTAAGACGGAGGTGGGGAGCACAGGCCAGGTTCAGGTGGTGGATGTGTACAACGACCATACCAAGGTGGAGGTAGAAAAATATACTCTGGATAAAGGAGAGGCGCAGGCTCTTGAAGGCGCAGTCTTCGGTCTTTATGAGGCCAAGACGGATGGGTCTGACCTCTATGATAAAGAGAAGCTTATAGACACATGGGAGAGCAGCGGCAGAGACATTTATGGAGAATTTATTCCGGCCTTTGAGGAGATGTATCGGGAATACGGCACAAAGGGCCACAAAGTGTCCTGGGACGCCGGGGGGAAACGGTACGAAGCGGAATATGTTTCCCACAGACAGGCAGATGACGGAGCATATGACACGGCATTTCCTCCTGCCGCAGAGCTGATGTATTCCATGGCAGGAGGAACCATGATCCGTATTGTGGTCTATGGCCGCCATGACAACCGTCAGGGCAGGGACTTTGTATTTGAGTATCAGTTTAACTATAAAAAGCTTCCTCATATCAATGACTATGCAGTGTCCTATGATACCTTGGAGGGCATACACCGCCTGGATTATCTTCCTGTGGGAAAAAGCTATGTGCTGGTGGAAGAGTCCGGGCCCAAGGGATACGGGAAGGCGCCGGACCGGGTGATTACGGTGGAGGATACGGCCAAGGTTCAGAGGCACCGGATCCTTAACCAAGAAAGCAGGCTCCTCATATTCAAAAGTACAGAGGATTCCGGGGAGGAAAGAAGCCTTAAGGGTGCAAAGCTGGCTCTCTACCGGGCAGATCCGGATGGGACATTTGTAAAAGACAAGGAGCATCTGGCTGCCTGGTGGGTCAGCGGTTCCGATGGAGTCTATACAGAGTATGACCGTTTGAACGGGAGGATTCCCCAGGGTTTTCAACAGGGGGATTTAAGGGCCCATGAGTTAAAAGGCCTTCCCGATGGGATTTATTATCTGGCGGAGATAGAGAGTCCTGATTATTATTGCCTTATGGAGCCTGTGAAAATTGATTACAGACAGGAGGAGCAGATTCCCCTTATCCGTGCCTGTGACCGGCCGGTGAAGGGAGAGCTTGAGATCATAAAGGAGGATAAGGAGAAAAAACCCTTAAAGGGAGCGGTGTTTGAGCTTGGGGCCTATAGACAGTCAGACCTGGGAACGCCTGTGTTTACCAGGAATCTCAGTGACCATGAGGGACGGATTCTTGTGACCGATCTTCCTGTGGGAGAGATTCAGGAGGATGGACGGATGGAGCCTTATGAGTACAGGCTTAAGGAGCTGATCCCTCCAGAAGGCTACTGTGCAGATGGGGAGATTCACAGGTTTTACTTCCAGCCGGACAAAGGAACCCTCTCCTTTGCCTATGGGGAGAAAGACCATAAGGAGCTCCATATAATCAACGAGAAAACCAGGATTTCCATAAAAAAGACAGACTTTGCTTCCCCCAAGGAATGGGTGGAGGGAGCGCTGATGGAGGTTTATGAGGTCAGGGGGAGGGATGGATCCGGCGAATATATCTGCGGGGAGAATCCTGTGGCCGCCTGGCTCACCCAGGAGAAGGAGGTTCATGAGATAAAAGGGCTTACGGCAGGCCAGACATATCTTCTCAGGGAAAAAGAGGCGCCTCCAGGGTATGAGCTTATGAAGCCCATGATCTTTACGCTCTCTGAAGATGGAAGAAGAATCTGTTCCATCACCGGCCAGGCAGGTGCGGTGACAGTCCACTCCTATGAAAACAGCGATGTGATACGATCCGTGGAGCTTACAGGGCGCTACGGAGTCAGGGTGGAGATGGAGGCTGAGAATGAACAGGGCCAGAGAATTGCCTCATGGACAGCAGGGGGAGACGGACATACCTTAAGACCATCTGATAAGATCAGAGAGGGAGAAATCTGCTGTCTGACAGAAACTACCGTCTACAGCGATGGAACCAGGGAAGTGACAGGACGTACCACCAGGAGAGTCCATTGGTCAGAACAGGGTACCTGGGAGATTCCCGACAGAGCCGTTGCCAAGGTGAATGTGAGGCTGAGTCATGAAGGCGGAGAGGAGATCAAAGCCTGGAATCCATCTGAGACTGTCCCAAGAATGGAGGTGGATAATCCCTTGTCGCCTGAGAGCCCCAAAATCACCATATCCCAGAGGGCTTTGGAGGCGGAGAGTGAAGAAGAGGCAGCAGGGGGCAGTTTTTGGAGTCAGCCCTCTGTGGATGGGCACGGCATGGTGCAGATTCAGATCACCTGTACTAACACCGGCCATAATTCTGCCGATATGAATCTTGTTGTGACACCCGGCCCCGGCTCCACAGTCCTTGACCCGGGGGAAGGGATTATGGAGGATGGACAGATCCGGTATGCACTTGGAACGACCAGGCCAGGGGAGCAGAAAACAGTTTGGTATGGATGCCAGCTGGAGGAGGATGCTAAGGAGGTGTCAGTATCTGCCGTCCTGAGTCAGGGAGGAAGGGAGCAGAAGGAGGAAAAAAAGATTCCGGTCCTTCAGAAAAACCGGCTTACCCTGTTCTACGAGGTAACAGGCACCGGGAAGAACTCAGAACCCAAAGAGGAACAGGAATTCCAAGTGTTTTTGTACACTGAGGATGGGGAGGAACTAAAGGGAAGCTATGACTATGAAGGAAGCCGAAGAGGAAGGATAAAAAGCGGAGACACCATAAGTCTTGCCCCCAACGAGTACGTGGTTATCAGTCCGGGAAAGATTTACCGGAATATAGGATATAAAGTGGGCTGTCTGTCCGAGGAGGAGCTCCAGGCAAAACACAGCAAAGGACAGGCCATGGCGGACACAGGGGCATGTGCTCATTTTTTCAAGGAGGTGAAGGACAGGACAAGGACAGCGGTTTTTGAGAAGGGAAAGCGGTATGAGATTTTGGAGACAACCTATTACAGCGACAAGAGTACAAGAGAAAGCCAGAGGTTTGGATTTACCATAGGGGAGAACATATCCATAGAGGGAATCCAGGCCGCAGACAGGAAGCAGGAGGTTCTTGTCAGCAAGCAGACGCTTACAGGACAGAAAGAGCTGGAAGGCGCTCTAATGGAGATTGTAAAAGAAGATGGGACTCTTATGGAGCAGTGGATATCCGCAAAGGAGCCTCATGGGGTTCAGGCTGTTCTCACTCCGGGGGAGGTTTATATTCTCAGAGAAAAGCAGGCGCCTAAGGGATACGGCCTGGAACCGGAGATCCGATTCCGGGTGACAGATGGAGAGTATGCCAATCTGGTGGTTATGGAGGATAAGATGACAGAGACGGTTATCAGCAAAACACAGATTACAGGAGAGGAAGAACTGCCGGGAGCTTTGATGCAGATTCTGGACTTGGAGGGCAGACTTGTGGATCAGTGGATATCCGGAACAAAACCTTACAGAATCCGGGGAAAATTAGAGGCCGGACAGACTTACATTCTCCATGAAGAAGCAGCCCCTCAGGGCTATGCCTACAGTGAGGACATAGAATTTACGGTGCCCTTATCTGGTGAAGACTGTCAGGTTAAGATGAGGGACAGGCCAACCTGGGTGGAGGTTAGTAAACAGGATATTACGGGAACCAAGGAATTGCCAGGGGCTTTTCTCAGAATAACAGACAAAAAGGGGAATGTAATTGCGGAATGGATTTCCACGGATAAACCCTACAGGATGACAGGGGTGCTGACTGCCGGCGAAGCTTACATACTCTCCGAGGTCACGGCGCCGGAAGGCTACAGCTGCAGCTCGGACGTGGAGTTTCAGGTGTCCATGGACGGTACTGTGGATCAGGTGGTTATGAAAGACGATATTACCAGGGTGGAGATACAAAAGGTGGATCAGCAGACAGGGGAAGCCCTTGCTGGAGCAGAATTTGAGCTGAGAACCTTGGACGAGACTGTGGTGGACGCCTGGGTCAGCACAAAGACTCCCTACAGGATTGAAGGCAGGCTTACTGCCGGAGAGACCTACATCCTCAGGGAGAAGACACCGCCCCCAGGATATGGGAAGCTGTCTCAGGATATCAGCATCACCGTTCCGAGAGAGCCACGGCTTGTGATGGTAAAAGCCGAGAATAAAAAAAGGCCTTCTGTCCCCAGAGTCCCTGAGGAGAGGAAAGAGAAAAAGATGGGAAAGGTTCACGGCGCTTACTGGACAAAGATGTCGGCTCACAGCCGGGCTGTCTACCAGACTTTTACGAATCTGGGTCTTCCCAGGGTCGGAGATGGGGGCGGACAATACCGAAGACTTCTGGCAGGAATCCTGGGATTCATTGCGGCAGCAGTCTTGATGAGACGAAAAAAGAAGACAAACAGGATTGCAGAAAGTCTGTGTCTGTTCTTTTTTGCGGGGATTGTCATGACGGGGACTGCTTATGCTCAGACTGTGGAGGTAAAACCAGATGGACTGCTTGTGGTAACCGGGGAGGTCTGTGCAGGGAACGGGGCGGCGCCGGAGGAGCTGCCTGACATATATTTCTATAAAGATGAGGAGTACCAGCAGAAATCCAGCCAGCTGGTGTCGGCTGCCACAGAAAAAGGGGAAAAGGAGGTGGAGGAAATCATTGTCTATGAGGCGGTGGAGCAGAGGGATACTCTGCCGGAGCAAGTCCCGATTATCGTGACGGATCAGAGATACGGCACGGAATATATCCGGGAATTTCCGGTATTGAGTGTGGATTTTTACAACTGGAGGTGGATAGAGGGGTTTGAATTTCCCATTACTGTGGAAGACGCAGACGCAGAGGTCTATGAGCTGAACGGCGTTCCGGTTCCAGCCAGTGAAGATCAGCCGTTTTGGGGATATGAGGAGGAACTTTTAACTTTGATTCAGGCGGATCCGGAATATTACCGGATCAAGGAGGTTCAGTGGCTGGGGGAACCGTGGACCGGAGAAGACCAAAAGGTGTACCGGGAAGGCGTGGCAAAAGGAGAAAAATATGTGGCGGACTGCCAGGTCGTCTACGGAGGTACGGCTGTTTTGGAGCCTGTAAAGGGTGTGGCATGGCAGTCTGTCTATGAGCTGTGTCCCAAGGAGACGAAGGAAGAGCAGGAGCCTCCAAAGGAGCCGGATCTGACAGAAGCCCAGGAGACCGTTCTGATTCATGAGACAGAAGCCGGGCAGGAGGAAGAGCAGGCGGAAGGGCTTCGATGGTACGAGACGCGCACAGGGCAGATGGTCATTTCCATAGGGCTTGTGTTCCTTCTTATTCCTGTTGTCATCCTGGCGGCTGTGGGCCGGAAAAAGCACTATGAAAAACAGGAGAAGTCTTTAAAAAAGTGATTTTTTTTGGTATGATAAAGGCAGTATAACGAGACAGGAGGAGTTAGGGAATGAGAGAGTGCGGGATACTGCTTCCTATATCCAGTTTGCCATCCAAGTATGGGATCGGGGCATTTTCAAGGGAGGCATATGAGTTTGTAGACCAGCTGAAGGAGGCGGGGCAGAGCTACTGGCAGATTCTGCCCTTAGGGCCCACGGGCTACGGTGATTCTCCCTATCAGGCCTTTTCAGCCTTTGCAGGTAATCCCTATTTTATTGATCTGGAGCAGCTGACACAGGAGGAGCTTCTGACACAGAAGGAGTGTGAAAAGGAGGACTTTGGGGAGGATGACAGGTATGTTGATTACGGAAAGCTGTATGCCTGCCGATTTGTCCTTCTGAAAAAAGCCTTTCTTCGATGGAAAGAACAGATGGCTCAGAAGAAAAAGAAGCCGGAAAACATATTTGCAAAGGAGCTTATGGAGGAAACCAGGGAATACTGCTTTTATGCGGCGCTAAAGAAGCACTTTGACGATAAAAGCTGGGAGCAGTGGGATGAGGACATCCGCCTTAGGACTGAGGAGGCTCTGAAGAAATACAAGGCTCTGCTGGCGGAGGACATAGAATTTTATGAGTTCCAGCAGCTGATGTTTCAGAGGCAGTGGAGGAATCTGAAGGCCTATGCCAACAAGAAGGGAATCCGTTTCATCGGGGATATTCCTATCTATGTGGCTTTTGACAGCGCCGACAGCTGGAGCCATCCGGAACTGTTCCAGTTTGACGGCAGCAATCAGCCTACGGCCGTGGCAGGCTGTCCGCCGGATGCCTTTTCCGACACGGGGCAGCTGTGGGGGAATCCCTTATATGACTGGAGCTACCACAAGAAGACGAATTTTGCCTGGTGGATGAACCGGATGAAGTACTGCTTTGATCTCTATGATGTGGTGAGAGTAGATCATTTCCGGGGATTTGACGAATATTATGCCATTCCGGCAAAGGACGATACCGCAGTGAACGGAACCTGGAAAAAGGGGCCTGGAATTGCCCTGTTCAAAAAGATGAAGGAAACATTTGGGGACCTGAACATCATTGCCGAGGATCTGGGCTTTCTGACCCCCAGTGTCCACAAGCTTTTAAAGAATACGGGATTTCCGGGAATGAAAGTACTGCAGTTTGCCTTCAGCACCGGGGAGAGAAGCACATACCTGCCCTATTTTTATCCCCGGAATTGCGTGGTTTACACGGGAACCCATGACAATGATACCACCCGTGGGTGGTATGAGACTATGGATAAGGGGGAGAAGAAATTTTCTAAAAAATATCTGAACAATGCTGGCACGCCTGCGGAAAAGATTTCCTGGGATTTTATCCGACTGGCAGTGGCCAGCGTGGCAGATTTGGCCATAATTCCTCTTCAGGATTACCTCTGCGTGGGAAAGGAGGGAAGAATCAACACCCCCTCCACTCTTGGCGGCAACTGGACGTGGCGGCTGAAGGAAGGGGAGTTTACAAAAAAGATTATAAAAAAGTGCAGAAAGCTCAATGAGATTTACGGACGCTGCTGATAAGATCAGGCAGTGGTCTCCCCCTCCCCTTCCGTTTCCTCGGGAGGGGTCTGGGAGGCGCTTTCCGCAGTGAGAGAGAAAGTGGTCAGAAACTCGTTGCCGGACATGTCCTTGGCTGATACGGTGAGATTTTGGCCATTCATCTGAAAGGATACTCTTCCCGTGGCCTTGTCGGCACTGAGGGGCAGGATGAATTCCCCCATAGGGTTGGTGGCGCTGATGGAGGAGAAATCCACGCCGGACTGGGTGTCTCTAATGGTAAAGGAGAGAATCCCGTCCTCGGAACTGGCGTTTTCAATGGTAGGCGGTTCGTCGTCCAGGATATCAATGTGTTCATACTCCAGAAGAGCCATTTTGTTAAAATTCAGCATATAGATTTCCAGGGAGCCGTTGTGGTCAATGGTGGCCCGGTACTTCTTCTTTCCTACCTTCACCAGATCCACAGGCTGGGAATCCATCTTGATGGTGACCTCCTTGAGGGGCATAATGGATTTGATGGTAAAGGTGACCTCTGTAGTCCGGTAGTCATTGGTGCCTTCCACCACCAGCTCATATTTTGGCCTGGTGGTAGCCAAAAAAAAGATGATTCCGTTGACCACAATAAAAGGCAGAATATAGAACAGCAGAAGACGCACCAGATCCGAGTCAAAATAATTTTTATATTTGTATGGGCGGGAGCTTCGATATGTACGCCGGTTCATGGTATAAAACCTCCTTAGAATAAAATAGCAACATTAGCATATCAAAAAAAAGAGCTTCTTACAAGTTTATCTTCTAAATTCCCTAAACTTGTGTTATGATGAAAAATATCCCTTATTGACAATGGAATCAGAGAGAGGAGCTTTATGATAAGGAAAGCTGCAGAGTTTGCCGCCAGAGCCCATGAGGGCGCTGTAAGAAAAGGAAGCCAGATTCCCTATATCTCCCATCCCATGGAGGTGGCCATGATCGTCGCCATGATGACAGATGATCAGGATCTCATCGCCGCGGCCTATCTCCACGATGTGATAGAGGATGCCGGCGTGACCTATGAAGAACTGAAGCAGGAATTCGGACCCCATATTGCAGAGCTGGTCAGGAACGAAAGCGAGGATAAGTCCAAAAGCTGGATGGAGAGGAAGCAGGCTACTATTGACCATCTGATTACAGCTGGAAGAGAGGACAAGCTGCTGGCCTTTGGGGATAAGCTGAGCAATCTTCGGAGCACTGCCAAGGACTATCTGGTAATAAAGGATGAGATTTGGCAGAAGTTCAGGGCCAAGGATAAGAAGCTCCATAAGTGGTATTATGAGAGTATGGCGGAGATTTTTAAGGAGTTTCGAGAATATCCTTTTTATCAGGAATATCTGTGGCTCCTCACCTTAGTGTTTGACTGGGATTATTCGGCCCATGCCCATCTGACTCTGTGTCACGTGGATAAGAAAACAGTATCAATGAGAGGATTTCTATGATGAACATATTATATGAGAGTACTAGAGGCGGAGAGAAAGGGGTGACCTCTTCTCAGGCCATCTTAAAGGGACTTGCCGGAGACGGAGGGTTGTTTATGCCGGAGCGGATGCCCAGGCTTGATGTGACCATGAGAGAACTGGCGGGGAAAACTTACCAGGAGACAGCATATGAGGTGATGAAGCTGTTCCTTACGGATTTTACGGAGGAAGAACTGAGAGCCTGTATTGACGGGGCCTATGACGGCAAGTTTGACACCGAGGTAATCGCTCCCCTTGTAAAGGCTGATGGCGCCTATTATCTGGAGCTGTTTCATGGCAATACCATTGCCTTTAAGGATATGGCTCTCTCCATTCTTCCCTACTTGATGACAACGGCAGCAAGGAAGAACCATGTGGACAAGGAGATCGTAATATTGACGGCTACCTCCGGTGATACCGGGAAGGCGGCAATGGCAGGATTTGCAGATGTGCCGGGCACCAGGATTATTGTGTTCTACCCTAAGGATGGAGTCAGTGAGATACAGAAGCTTCAGATGGTGACTCAGAAGGGGGACAACACTGCAGTAGTAGCCATCCACAGCAATTTTGATGATGCCCAGACCGGTGTGAAGAATCTTTTCGCCGATAAAGAATTCGGAGAGGAACTGGCGTCCAAGGGTTTCCAGCTGTCGTCGGCCAATTCCATTAACATAGGAAGGCTGGTGCCCCAGGTGGTTTACTATGTTTATGCCTGCGCCCGGCTTTTGGCTCAGGGAGAATTATGTGACGGTGAGAAGGTCAACGTGACAGTTCCCACAGGTAATTTCGGCAATATTCTGGCGGCTTATCTGGCAAAGCAGATAGGAGCCCCCATTGACAGGCTTATCTGTGCTTCCAACGACAACAAGGTTCTTTATGACTTCTTCGGAACGGGAACCTATAATAAAAAGAGAGAATTTATTCTGACTATCTCTCCCTCCATGGACATTCTGATCTCCAGCAATTTAGAGAGGCTGATCTATTTAAGTGCCGGCTGTGATGCAGAAAAGACTAGTGAGCTTATGAAGGAGTTGTCAGAGTCAGGCTCCTACACGGTAAGCGGGGATATGAGAGAGAGAATCGGCGATTTTCTTGGAGGCTTTGCCACCGAGGAGGAGGACAAGGCGGCTATCGAGGAGCTTTATCGGAACACAGGTTATGTGGTGGACACTCATACAGGCGTGGCTGCGGCAGTATACAAAAAATACCGCACTCATACGGGGGATGAGACCAAGACCGTTATTGCCTCGACGGCAAGCCCCTACAAGTTCTCGAGAAGCGTTGTGGAGGCTATAGAAGGAGGGAACCTGCCGGAAGACGAATTCCAGATTATAGACCGTCTCCATAAGCTCTCCGGCGTTAAGATTCCGGAAGCCGTGGAGGAGATCCGCACTGCCCCGATCCGCCATAAAAGAGAGTGCGATGCCGCAGACATGAAGCAGACAGTGGCGGAGATTTTAGGGCTGTAGAAGTCATTTTTACCTTTTCAAATTATCAGGAATGTTGTATACTAAGTACAAATGCAGGCAGAGGTCTGCATAGAAAGTATACTTAAAAGAGATGGAGGGTTTTGACTATGTTGGTATCAGCAAGAGAAATGCTTGAAAAAGCAAGAGACGGCAAGTATGCCGTGGGACAGTTCAACATCAACAATCTGGAGTGGACCAAATCAATCCTTTTGACTGCAGAGGAGTTGAAGTCCCCGGTAATTCTGGGTGTATCCGAGGGTGCAGGGAAGTATATGACAGGCTATAAGACAGTAGTCGGCATGGTGAACGGAATGCTGGAGGAGTTAAAGATTACGGTTCCCGTGGCCCTTCATCTGGATCACGGCAGCTATGACGGATGCTTAAAATGTATTGAAGCAGGATTTTCCTCCGTTATGTTTGACGGTTCCCATTATCCCATCGATGAGAATGTTGCAAAGACAACAGAGTTAGTAAAGATCTGCAAGGAGAAAGGACTGTCCATTGAGGCAGAGGTGGGCTCCATCGGCGGTGAGGAAGATGGTGTTGTGGGTATGGGCGAATGCGCAGATCCCGATGAGTGCAAGGCGATTGCAGACCTTGGAATTGATTTCCTGGCAGCAGGCATCGGCAATATTCACGGCAAATATCCTGAGAACTGGAAGGGCTTAAGCTTCGAGACACTAGCAGCCGTAAAGGAGAAGGTAGGGGATATGCCTTTAGTTCTCCATGGCGGCACCGGAATCCCTGCCGACATGATTAAGAAGGCTATCAGCCTCGGCGTTGCAAAGATCAATGTGAATACAGAGTGCCAGCTGTCATTTGCAGAGGCTACTCGTAAGTATATAGAGGCAGGCAAGGATCTTCAGGGCAAGGGATTTGATCCGAGAAAGCTTCTGGCTCCAGGTGCAGAGGCCATTAAGGCAACGGTAAAAGAGAAGATGGAGCTGTTCGGTTCCGTAGGCAAGGCTTAAGACGTTCCGGTTCTCCGGTCTGACAGGTGCAGGCAGCTGCCGTTTAAGGGTTCGAGCCTCCCAAGAAAAATGAAAAACCACTTGCTTTTTTAAGAGAAATAGTTTATCTTATCTAAGTAAAGGACAACGGCGTTCTCCCGGTTGTAGGGGGGACGCCATTTTTCTTGATTTCCTGCACAAACTTTATTTTATAAAGATGCAAATGTTTTTTTCCTGCAGGACGCGGTCAGAATATTCAGCCATATTTTCAATTATTGAAAAAAGAGAGGATAGAAGATTATGAGTGAGGTCATGAATGTCGCCGAAATCTACGGCAAAAACGTGTTCAATGAAATGGTTATGAGAGAGTATCTGCCAAAGAACGTGTTCAAGAAGTTGAAAAAAACCATAGAAGATGGGACAGAACTGGATCCATCTATTGCCGATGTGGTGGCCCATGCCATGAAAGACTGGGCAATCAAGAGAGGAGCGACCCACTATACCCACTGGTTCCAGCCTCTTACCGGCGTTACTGCCGAAAAACATGATTCTTTTATCTCAGCCCCCGACGCGGAGGGAAAAGTGATCATGGAATTTTCGGGAAAAGAGCTGATTAAGGGAGAACCTGATGCATCCTCCTTCCCTTCCGGAGGCTTAAGAGCTACGTTTGAGGCCAGAGGATACACCATGTGGGATTGTACCTCGCCGGCGTTTTTGAGGGAGGATGCCTTAGGGGTAACCTTGTGCATTCCCACTGCCTTCTGTTCCTACACAGGGGAGGCCTTAGATCAGAAGACGCCTCTTCTCCGCTCCATGCAGGCTATTGATGTCCAGTCTCTGCGTATTCTGAGACTGTTCGGCAACACCAGGGCCAAGAGAGTGATTCCTTCCGTAGGGCCGGAGCAGGAGTATTTTCTTGTTGACCGGGAAAAATATCTTCAAAGAAAGGATCTGATCTATGCAGGCAGAACCTTATTCGGCGCCATGCCGCCTAAGGGACAGGAGCTGGAGGATCATTATTTCGGTGCCATCCGGGAGCGGATCGGAGCCTATATGAAGGAAGTGAACCAGGAACTGTGGAAGCTGGGGGTGACTGCCAAGACTCAGCACAACGAGGTTGCCCCGGCCCAGCATGAGCTTGCCCCTATCTATGATCAGGCCAATTTGGCGGTGGATCACAACCAGATGGTTATGGAGACCTTAAAAAAAGTGGCGGGACGTCATGGCATGACTTGCCTTCTTCATGAGAAGCCCTTTGCAGGAGTCAACGGTTCCGGCAAACACAACAACTGGTCTCTGATCTCTGATGATGGAATCAACCTTATGAACCCCGGGGAGACCCCTCATGAGAATATCCAGTTTCTCCTTGTTCTGGGCTGTGTGATGAAGGCCATCGATACCCACGCCGATCTTCTGAGGGAGTCTGCTTCTGATGTGGGCAACGATCACCGCCTGGGGGCCAACGAGGCGCCGCCGGCTATTATTTCTATTTTCCTTGGAGAACAGCTGGAGGATGTGATTGACCAGTTGTGCAGTACCGGAGAAGCCACCCATTCAAAGAGAGGCGGCAAGCTTCTCACAGGAATCGCCACCCTGCCTGATCTGGACAAAGACGCCACAGACAGGAACCGGACATCGCCCTTTGCTTTTACAGGCAACAAATTCGAGTTCCGCATGGTAGGCTCCTCCGACTCCAGCGCTCCGCCTAACGTGGTGCTGAACACCATTGTGGCAGAAGCCTTTAAAGAGGCGGCAGACGAGCTGGAGAATGCAGAAGATTTCCCAAGCGCCGTCCATGATCTGATTAAAAAGCTGCTGTCTGATCACAAACGGATTATTTTCAACGGCAACGGCTACTCTGATGCGTGGGTGGAGGAAGCCGAGAAGAGAGGGCTTCCCAATATCCGTTCCATGATAGACGCCATCCCGGCTCTTACCACAGAGAAGGCGGTGAAGCTCTATGAAACCTTCGGCGTATTCACGAAGGCAGAGCTGGAATCACGGGCCGAGGTGGAATACGAGGCCTATGCAAAGGCTATTAATATTGAGGCGAGAACCATGATCGATATGGCAGGCAAACAGATCATTCCGGCAGTGATTAAATATACGACGGAACTGGCACAGTCCTTGGGCGCCGTAAAATCCGCCTGCCCGGAGGCAGATGTGAGCGTGCAGAGCGAACTCCTCATAGAGACCTCGGCCCTTCTCTCCGACATGAAGGTGTCCCTGGCTGCTTTGGAGGACAGTACGGCAGAAAGCGCCTCCGTAGAAGATGCCTGTACCCGCGCCCACGCATATCATGACAAGGTGGTTCCGGCTATGACGGCCTTGCGGATACCGGCAGATAAGCTGGAGATGATTGTTGACAAAGACCTGTGGCCATTCCCCAGCTATGGGGATCTGATTTTTGAAGTGTAACAGATGACTGGGAAAGAATTATTTTGTGCAGTTTCACATCCAACACTTTGCTTCGGGCGTTTGACCCCAACATCATCCTATCATATCAATCCTTCGGATAGACCAGCCTTTCTTCACTGATTTGTCCCAGGACTTCCTCCAGATACTTGCGAGCCAGGAACTTTGCCATAGGCAGGTTCATATCCAGATAGTTGCCGCAGTCTCTGGCGGAGGCTCCTGGGACTTCTCCTTCATAGTCCTGGATAAAAACGAACATCTCTCTCATGAGAGGCACGATGTCCCTGGACTCATAGTCATCTGCTAGCAGCAGATAAAACCCGGTGCGGCATCCCATAGGGCCGAAATAGAGAACCTGATCCTGATATACCGGATGATTTCTGAGGAATGTGGCCCCTAAGTGCTCTATGGTGTGAACCTCGGCCGTATTCATCACCGGTTCATAGTTGGGGCGGGTCATACGGAGATCAAAGGTGGTAATCACCGTATCCCCGGCATGGTCCTTGCGGGATACATAGACCCCGGGTAGAAGTCTTAAGTGGTCGATGGTAAAGCTGGTAATCTTTTTCATGGTTAATCTCCTTTGACAACAAGTTTGGTTCATTATATCTTGTTTTTTCCGACATTGTCAATATGGTGGAGCCTGTGTGTTCTGAACTGGGGCACCTGTGGGCAGTAACCCAGCAGCCAGAAAGCTTCATAAATATTGTAATAAGAGTTGACAAAAAAATGACAATCAGTTACAATAAAACCGAACATGTTCGGTT
>JAAWHU010000115.1 GCA_022796015.1 Hungatella sp.
TAGCTGAATATTCTGACCATAGATTCCAGGAAAAGCCATTACGCCATGGAGCTGAGACCATAAAAACAGGAGGGCCCTCTGCCCGAGTGTTTTTGTCTTACTGGGCTCAGCGGAATGCTTGGTGTACCAAGGCTTTGTATGGAATCTATGGGCAGAATATTCTCTTAACTTTGACTTTCGCAATTACCTACATAAGAAACCTTAATTCCTCCCGAACTCACTGAGCTTCAGTCCGGGATTGCGCTCCTCCACCATGCCGATGCTCCAGCTGTTGACGAACAAAAGGAGGGGATTGTCCTTTAGATCCTTGATCCGCTTCATGTCGGAGGTTCCCTGAATCTTAGCTACATCCACTTCCTCCTTATTCTCCACCCAGCGGATATACTCGTAGGGCAGCTTTTCCAGCTTTACCTCCACATTGTACTCATTCTCCAGGCGGTAGGTCAGCACCTCAAACTGCAGCTCTCCCACTACCCCCACGATGATCTCCTCCATTCCTGTGTTAAACTCCTGGAAAATCTGGATGGCTCCCTCCTGGGCGATCTGGTTGACTCCCTTTACAAACTGTTTTCTCTTCATGGTATCCATCTGGCGGACCCTTGCAAAATGCTCCGGGGCAAAGGTGGGGATCCCCTCATACTGAAACTTCTGTCCGGAAGAGCACAAGGTATCGCCGATGGAAAAGATACCAGGGTCAAAGACTCCGATGATATCTCCTGCGTAGGCCTCCTCCACAATCTTCCGGTCCTGGGCCATAAGCTGCTGAGGCTGGGAGAGCCGAAGCTTCTTGCCTCCCTGGACATGGTGCACCTCCATGCCCGCCTCAAATTTTCCCGATACAATCCGCATAAATGCGATTCTGTCCCTGTGGGCTTTGTTCATGTTGGCCTGAATCTTAAACACAAAGGCGGAAAAATCCTCTTTAAAGGGATCCACCTCCCCTGTGGTAGTCTTTCTTGCAAGAGGCGTGGTGGTCATCTGAAGAAAATGCTGCAAAAAGGTCTCCACGCCGAAGTTGGTCAGAGCCGAGCCGAAAAATACCGGGGACAGATCCCCTCTTCTCACCCGCTCAAGATCAAACTCATCCGCCGCCCCGTCAAGAAGCTCGATCTCCTCTAAAAGCTGGGCGTGATAGTCCTGGCCGATGACAGCGTCCACCTGGGCTTCCTTCACGTCAAAGGTTCGGGATGCCACCTCCTTCTGGCCTCCCATGGCTGCCGTAAAGGTAGTGATCTGCTTTTTCTCCCTGTCATAGACTCCCTTAAAATTCTTGCCGCAGCCGATGGGCCAGTTAATGGGACAGGTGCGGATCCCCAGCACATGCTCAATGTCGTCCATAAGCTCGAAGGGATCTCTGGCCTCCCGATCCATCTTATTGATAAAGGTAAATATGGGAATCCCCCTCATGACACAGACCTTAAACAGCTTGATGGTCTGTGCCTCCACGCCCTTGGAGCCATCGATGACCATGACGGCGCTGTCCGCAGCCATAAGGGTCCGGTAAGTATCCTCGGAAAAGTCCTGATGTCCCGGGGTGTCCAAAATATTGATGCAATAACCGTCATATTCAAACTGCATCACCGATGAGGTGACGGAAATTCCTCTCTCCTTCTCGATCTCCATCCAGTCCGACACCGCGTGCTTGGTGGCCTTTCTTCCCTTTACCGTGCCGGCCAGGTTAATAGCCCCTCCGTAGAGCAGGAATTTTTCCGTAAGGGTGGTCTTGCCTGCATCGGGATGAGAGATAATGGCAAATGTTCTTCGTTTTTTGATTTCTTCTGCTATGGTTGACAAAATAGTTCCTCCGATTCGTTTAAATGCCCTACTATTGTAGTATTAATCCCCTTTTCCGTCAAGGGAAAGTCAGCTCTCCTGCAAAATCTTTGACAGGATCCGATCCGCCGCTTCTTCCTTGGTCATTTTTCCAAGCTCCGTCTCCCCATCCTTTGTAATCAGGGTTACTACATTGGTATCGCACCCGAAACCGGCGCCCTCCACCTTCAGGCTGTTGGCCGCCACCATATCCAGGTTCTTCTTTATAAGTTTTGCCCTGGAATTTTCCACCAGATTCTGGGTCTCCATGGAGAATCCGCACAAAAACTGTCCTTCCCTCTTATGCTGCCCCAGATATGCCAGAATATCGTCGGTCCGCTCCAAGGCAAGACTCAGCTCCCCATCTTTTTTCTTCATCTTCTCCTGGGACACCTGGGCCGGACGGTAATCCGCCACTGCCGCCGCCTTGATGATAATGTCCTGCTCCCAGCTTATGGAGGTGACGGCCTTGAACATCTCCCTGGCGCTCTCCACAGGTATTACTTTTACAAATCTTGGCTTTTCTAGGTCCGTCGGGCCTGTCACCAGAGTCACATCCGCCCCGCGACAGGCCGCCACCTTGGCGATGGCATACCCCATCTTTCCCGTAGAATGGTTGGTCAGATATCTCACAGGATCCAGGGCTTCCCTGGTCGGCCCTGCAGTTACCAGAATCTTCTTTCCTTCCAGATCTTTAGGATATCCGATCTCGTGAATTATATAGTCTAAAAGCACTGCCGGCTCCGGCATCTTCCCTGCGCCCGTGTCTCCGCAGGCCAGATATCCCACAGAGGGATCAATGACATGGATACCGTACTCCTTGCACCGCTTTATGTTATCCTGGGTGATAGGGTTCTCATACATCTGTGTATTCATGGCAGGGGAGATGTACTTTGGACACTTGCAGGCCAGAAAAGTGGTAGTAAGCATATCGTCTGCAAGTCCATTGGCTGCCTTGGCAATGACATTGGCCGTGGCCGGAGCCAGCATAAAGATGTCTGCCTTCTTAGCCAGGGCCACATGCTCCACGCTGAACTGAAAGTTCCGGTCAAAAGTATCCACCATACATTTACTGCCTGTCAAGCTTTCAAAAGTCACCGGGGTAATGAACTCTGTAGCATTCCTTGTCAGAATCACCTGCACATCGGCGTGAAGCTTCTTCAAACTGCTTGCCAGATAGGCAATCTTATATGCTGCAATACTTCCGCTGACCCCAAGTACAACTGTCTTTCCCTTTAACATGATCTAGTCCTCCGCTTGTGTTTTTCAACCAAATATGATATTCTCAGTATACCATAGCCGTTAGGTAATTGCAAAACTCAAAATACCCCCCTTATGGAAAGGAGCTATTTATGATTTTAGCCATTGATATGGGCAACACCAATATTGTCATAGGCGCCATCGACAACGAAAGGACTTATTTCGTGGAGCGCGTCACCACCAATCACGGCAAGACCGACTTGGAATATGCCGTCAATATCAAGAGTATTCTGGAGATTCATGATATTCCCGTATCTCGAATTGAGGGAGCCATCGTCTCCTCCGTGGTTCCCCCCTTAAATGCCACCATCCTCTCCGCCGTGAAGAAGATATGCGGCTTTAAGCCCATGTTAGTAGGCTCCGGCATGAAAACCGGTCTCAACATCCTTATGGATAATCCCAAAACCGTGGGAAGCGATATGATTGTTGACTCCGTGGCAGCCATCAGCGAGTATCCTGCTCCCATTATCATTATCGATATGGGTACAGCCACCACCATGAGCGTAGTAGACCCCTCAGGCAATTACATCGGCGGCGTAATCCTCCCGGGCCTTAAAGTGTCTTTAGACTCTTTAAGCGGAAAGACCGCTCAGCTTCCCTACATCAGCCTGGAATCTCCCGGCAGCGTCATCGGCAAAAATACCATCGACTGTATGCGCTCCGGTATTATGTACGGCAATGCGGCCATGCTGGACGGCATCATAGACCGCATGGAACAGGAACTGGGGCTGACTCCCTCCGTAGTGGCCACCGGCGGACTGGCGCCCTTTATTCTACCCCTGTGCAGACATAAGATTGCCTACGAGGATGATCTTTTGCTGAAGGGGCTTTTGATTCTTTACAATAAGAATCACCGAACCTCGTAGCGTTCTACAGAGATCTGTATTTTTCTTGTTTCCTGGATGCAGAGTCCGCAGGATTTCCCATTGCTTTTCGATGCTTTATTCTGCCGCTCTGCCCCATAGCCCCATTTTTTGTCAAGGCCTTTCCGCCCTATTCCCGCAGGAAATTATTTTCAATTCCATAACCGAATAAATCCATGGAAATCCGTACATCATTTTCATAGAACCTTACAGCCCGGCTGCCATGTTCCATCCGGCCCGCTGTGGACTGTGACCAAAAAGATGGATGCGGAGGTAATGGATATGTCAATATACAAGGTTGAAATCTGCGGAGTCAATACGGCGAAGCTTCCGTTACTGAACAATGAAGAGAAGGACGAGCTGTTTAAGCGAATCAAACAAGGGGATAAAGAGGCTCGGGAACAATACATCAAAGGTAATTTAAGGCTGGTTTTAAGCGTCATTCAGCGTTTTTCCGGAAGCAACGAAAATGTGGACGACCTGTTTCAGATCGGATGCATTGGCCTGATCAAGGCCATTGACAACTTTGACACCTCACAAAATGTAAAATTTTCCACTTATGCGGTGCCTATGATTCTGGGTGAGGTCCGCAGATATCTGCGGGACAACAACTCCATCCGGGTCAGCCGCTCTCTTCGGGACACGGCCTATAAAGCCATCTATGCCCGCGAAGGGCTGACAAGAAAAAATGCCAAGGAGCCTACCATCATGGAGATCGCCGATGAAATCGGCATCAGCAAGGAAGAAATCACCTATGCCCTGGACGCCATCCAGACACCCGTAAGCCTTTATGAACCGGTCTATACCGATGGAGGCGACCCTCTCTATGTTATGGACCAGATCAGCGACAAAAAAAACTTAGAGGAAAACTGGGTGGAGGATATCTCCTTAAACGAAGCTATAAAGCGCCTTCCCGAGCGGGAGCGCCACATTATTGATATGCGCTTTTTTGAAGGAAAGACCCAGACAGAGGTGGCTGAGGAGATTCACATCAGCCAGGCACAGGTATCACGGCTGGAAAAAAATGCCTTGAAGAACATGAAAAACTATCTCAGCTGAAAGGAGTTCTCTCTTGTTGTCCATCTTTTAATTTCTCTTTCATTTTTTTGCTAAATAACTATTTTTTTGCAAAATTTTTGCAAAATTTGTAGATTTTATCCCAAATAAATAGTATAATATAAGCATCACCATATTTTGAAAGGGGAATTAGCGATGGATGACAAGATTATCCTACTGCAGAAAATTTTGGATAAAAGCCGTTATACCGTAGCCCTGTGCGGCTCCGGCATGATGGAGGAAGGCGGTTTTCTCGGTGTAAAGAATCAGGACAAAGCCTATGAGATCGAGGAGAAGTACGGCTATTGCTCGGAAGAACTCTATACCAGTGCATTTTATAATGCCCGCCCGGAGTTATTCTTCACCTTCTACCGCAATGAGATGCTTAATTTTCCTCCTGAACTGACGGCCTCCGGCCCGGCCATGGCCAAACTTGAAGAAAATGGCCATCTCCACTGTGTCATTACAAGCAACATCTATGACATCCCCCATCGAGGAGGCTGCAAAAATGTAATCAACCTCCATGGCACCATCTATGAAAACCAATGTCCTCGCTGTAAAAAGGAGTATCCGCTGGAGTATATTAAAAATTCCTCCCGCAAGGTTCCTCTCTGTGAAAAGTGCAATATCCCGGTGCGTCCCCTAGTCTCTCTCTTCGGTGAGATGGTTGACAGCCAGAGCATGACCAAGACCACCCTGGAGATCTCCAAAGCCGATACCCTTCTGCTTTTAGGAACCTCCCTAGGTTCTGAGGTATTCAGTCATTACATAAAATATTTTTCCGGACGCTGGCTGGTAATTATTCACAACAAAAAGCATTACAAAGACATTAATGCCAGCATGGTAATTCTGGATCACCCGAAAAATATCCTTCCAAAGCTTCAGTAAAAGGAGGGTCCGGCAGACCGGACTCTCCTCTTTTCTGGCAGAATATCGCTTCCCCTTCATTCAAACCTGACGATCTCTTTTTTTAATCTCTTCATGATCTTTTTCTCCAGCCTGGAGATGTAGGACTGGGAAATCCCAAGAAGATCCGCCACCTCCTTCTGAGTCATTTCATCCCCCTCCTCATTGGTCAGACCGTATCTCAGCTCTACAATCTTCTTTTCTCTGGGACTCAGCCGGCTGATTGCCATGTTTAAAAGGTCTTTTTCCGTCTCATATTCCAGATCCCGGTATATCACGTCCTCGTCGGTTCCCAAAATATCCGAGAGAAGCAGCTCATTGCCATCCCAGTCCACATTCAGCGGTTCATCAATAGACACCTCCACCTTTGTCTTATTATTTCTCCTCAGATACATTAAGATTTCATTTTCAATGCACCGGGAAGCATAGGTGGCCAGCTTGATGTTCTTTTCCGGATTAAAGGTATTGATGGCCTTGATTAGCCCGATGGTGCCGATGGAGATCAGATCCTCCACCCCAACGCTGGTATTATCAAATTTTTTGGCTATGTACACCACCAGACGAAGATTATGCTCAATCAAAGCCGATTTTGCCCCGGCCTCCTCCTCTGTCCCCAGCTTTGCAATGAGCCTTGCCTCCTCCTCCCCATCTAGGGGGGCCGGCAGAATATCTGCTCCGCCGATATAATGTACCTCCCCTTCCTTTTGAAACAGCATGGTCTTAAAACTCGGCGCTGTCTTAAACTGGAAACGGTTCGGTATTGATACTTTAATCACCACTGGTAATTCCTCCTTTTTTCTCCTCCTCCAACATAGCTGTCTCTCCATGAAGCAGCACCTCATAGCTCCCATTCCGTGTCAGCCCATAGGGCGCTCTTGCAATCCATGGCTTCATAATTTTCACTTTTCCTTTTTTCACGCCTCTTCCCACTCCAAAGATTTCCATGCTCTCAATCCTGATTCCTTCCATACTACCCAAAGGATTCCCGATGGTATGGTAGGGAATCATGACTCTCTCGCACTCTCCCCTGTCAAATAGTTTCCAGATTCTCTCCGTAACGATCTGGACTCCCTTCCCACTACCTGGCTCTGTAAGAAAATTTCCTGTATCCAGGAAGGCCGAAACCTCCACCCAGGTCTCCCCATCCCTTAAAACTGCCAGATATCTGTTCTTCCTCTCCTTTGTCATCTCTCTTGCAAACTGTCCCAGGCCCAGGGCGAGAAGGCAGGCTCCTGCAATTAAAAACAGCCACATAAAAAAGGGCAGCATAAATCCCCCTTGTCCCTGCATAATCATAACTGCATAGAACCCCATTCCGGTATACTCACAGAGGAATTCCATAGCTCCTCCTGCAAGCATGGCCAGCAGATAAAGACTTCCTGTCTCCTTTACCAGCTCCCTCCAGTCCCCGGGCCTGTACGCTGTCCGCACCATGAGCCCCGCCGCACCAAAGGAAGCCGCCATGACAATCCCATGCGGAAGCTTCCAGAACAGAACCTCTGCACACCCGAAAATACCCCCTATCACTCCAGCCCATACCAACCTTCCCATACCGGCCGGCCTTTTCAAAAATCCCTTCAGCATATACAGCAAAAGAAAATCCATGAAAAAATTCACAAAAAAAATCACATCTATGTACAAATAAATGTCCACGCCACTACAACTCACCTCCATCTCGCAATTCCCATTATAAAAAATAAAACTCAGGAAATTTGTCAAAAACAGGGAGGTATTCCAAATAATTTTTCGGGATAATCTGTCAGGAAACGACGGAGCGCCCTTTACCGGGAATCCGGCACGGCGGAATTGCTTCGGGGCGACCAGTGAAGAACCGGAGGTATTGGAATTTACGAAGACCTTTCTCATACAGCTATCCTGGGCCGGACGTCTTAAGCCGGAAAAAATTTTTCCGAACCGATCAAAGCAGGAACATTTTGTGTGGAGATGCTTTACGACATTTTGTCATGATGTGCGAGGCAGAATTAGGCTGGATTCAGCAGTTTCATGAAGAATTGGAATACTTTAGAAAGGAGAATCGAGATGAATTTCAAGAAGATGGAACATGAATACGGATGCTATTTGGACCGTACCTCCCTTGTAGGCGTACTGTCCTCCGGGAAAGACGCCATAGAATTGGTATCCGCTTGTCTAAGCAGCAGTACCTGCAGCCTGCTTCTCCACCAGCGGTCCGTATCCCCGGACTTTTTAGGCTGAGAACCGGGCGGGCTGGCGCGGTGCTGAGCAAATTCCAAATTTATAATATCAAGGCGGCTCTTATCCCACAGGATAAGCCCCTTCTTGAAGAAAGGTTTGGAGAGATGGTATTGGAATCTAATAAGGGAAATGACTTCCGCCTATATGACAATGCAAAGGCCGCCGAGGAATGGATCTTTCAAACCTCCATAAGCCGGTCATACAATTAGGATTAGGTAATTGCGAAAGTCAAAGCCAGGAGAATATTCTGACCATATATTCAGCTAAGTTTTGAGTTTCGCAAATGCCTAACAATTAGGATAACAGAAAGGAAGAGAACTATGTCTGTCAAACTTGCAAAGAAGAAATCGGAACGGATCACAGCAGATTGCGTCTATGGGGCTCCTATGTACCTCTCTCGGACTCATGTGCCGGATGATGTGCAGCCGTTTAAGGACGGCAACCCTTACCGCCGGCAATATAAAACCCTTCCTCCTATCTCTTGTTGCGCAGGAAATCAGGTATGGTAATGTCTTTCATATTCACATTGGGCCGATAGGGGGTGCCTGGCTGAGGCGGTACCTGGCCTGGCTGCGGGCCGCCGGCACCGTTTACCGGCTGCGGGCCTGCTCCTGATATGGGACGCACAGGCGCGGGCCCCGGCACCACGCCCGGACGGCCTGTCCCATATGCGGCCATGGGATTCTGGGCAGTGGCGGCTGCTTCCGCCTGAGCTGTCTTCTGTCTGTAGGGCATACCAAATCCAGCCATAGCATTGGATACCGGCGTGTTCCCTGCCACGCGTCCCTCCAGTCCCGTGGCGATTACCGTAATGGTAGCCTCGTCCTGAGCGCTCTCGTCATACATGGCGCCAAAGATAATATTGGCATCGTCTCCGGCCAGTTCCTGAACGTAGCTGGCTGCCTCGTTGGCCTCGATAAGGCTGATATCTCCGGAAATATTGATAATAACATGGGAAGCGCCCTCGATGGTGGTCTCCAAAAGGGGGCTGGACACAGCCTGCTTTAC
>JAAWHU010000116.1 GCA_022796015.1 Hungatella sp.
AGGTCAAATCGAAAATGGTGTAAACGAAGGGGCAGTTCACTGGAATGCCAAAACTGCTTTTTCGTTTACCCCATCATCGATTCTAACCTAAAGAATTTAAAACCAATTCGCAAATTGTCCGAATAGGCACGAAACCTCCTCAGGTCTTCCTCAGAAATACTGTCGCTTTCAAACTCCAGATGCTTCCAGGTTCCGTCACTCATCTCGTAGTTAAAGTCCGCCAGATAGTCCTTTACCTCCAGAGTCTTTTGTCATTGTTTCGTCTTTTCACAAAGCCTCCCTTGCAGGAGACATACAAGAACTGTCTTTATTATATCGTCTTTTCTCTTACCGGACAATGTTTTTATACCGTTTTTACATGGATTGCTGCCTGATCTCAGGCGGATATTCAGATATTTTTGCCGAAGGGCATGGGAACAGCTTCCCTTTCAATATTGGATAGGTGTGATGACAGATTCTTTTATGTCTCTCTATCATCTGATAAGAAACCTGTGCATCAGCCGCAAGGTTATGCGGCTGACAAGGTTATTTTACCATGATTGCAAGAGCCTGTAAACTACTTCATATCCTCCAGCAGCTTATCAATATCCGTCTTCTTCCCTATAATCATCATATGGTCGTCGGAGCGGATAATATAGTCTGCGGGAGGCATTAAGTTGGCCTGGCCATCTCTCTTTGTTCCCAGGACATTGATATGATGACGGTTGCGGATATCCGATTCCTTCAGGCTCTTTCCCACCCACTGGGGAAGGGGAGGCGTCTCATAGATAGAGTACTCATCCGTGAGTTCAATATAGTCAAACACATGGTGGGCGCTGTAGCGCACTGCCATCTTCTCCGCAATATCCCGGTCCGGATAGATCACCTCGTCGGCGCCGTTTCTTAGAAGAAACTTGGCGTGAATGTCCCGGTTGGCCTTGCTGACCACATAGCGGCCTCCAAGCTCCTTCACCAGGCTGGTGATCTCCAGGCTGCTCTGAAAATTAGTCCCGATACAGATAAAACAGATATCAAAATTGTCGATACCCAGGCTTTTCAGCACATTTTCATTGGTGCAGTCGCCGATTTTGGCGCTGACCACATAGGGAAGCATCTCCTCTAAGTTCTCCTCCACCTGATCCACAATCATGATCTGGTTTCCCAGATCAGCCAGATTCTTGCAGAGATGACGGCCGAACCGCCCCATTCCGATGATCAGAATTGATTTCATTTGTCTTATCCTCCTGTTTTAACCTACATTGATTCGCTCCAACGGGTTCTGCACCCGGGTGATTCGTTTCTGCTGGGTAAAGGCAAGGGCAAAGGACATGCTGCCGATTCTCCCGCAGTACATGAGAAGAATAACCAGTACCCTGGACAACGGAACCAGCTCTCTTGTGATTCCCGTAGTCATACCTGCTGTGCCCATGGCGGAAAAAGTCTCAAACAGAGTGTCCGACAAGGACAGAGGCTGAACCGCCATAATCACCAGGGAGGCTCCCAGAGCCAGAAAGAGATTAATGGTAAATACGGAGCTGGCCTGTTTGATGGCCTCCTCCTCCAGTCTTCTGCCAAGGACATTGACTCCGTAAGTCCTCTGAATGCTGGCATGTACATATAAAAGCAGCACCACTATGGTGGTAGTCTTAACGCCTCCTGCCGTGGAGCCGGGGCTGCCTCCGATAAACATTAATATGATGGTGAGAAGTTTGCTTCCATCGGACAATGCCCCGGTGTCAATGGAATTAAAGCCGGCAGTCCTGGCAGTGACGGAGCTGAACAGGGAAGAAAGGATTTTTCCGCTGATACTCATATCCGCCATGAGGAGATCCTTCTCCAGATAATAGAAGAAAGCCGCGCCTCCAAAGACCAGCACGCTTGTGGTAATCAACACGATCTTGGTCTGCAGAAGGTATTTCCGCACGTGAAGCCTGTTCCTGCTGATGTCGTCCCACACAATAAAACCGATTCCGCCAATTATAATCAGGGACATGATCACCAGATTCACCAGCCAGTCGTCATAGTAGGCGGACAGGGAATTGTAAGGCTGCTGCCACCCCATAAGGTCAAAGCCCGCGTTGCAGAAGGCTGACACCGAGTGAAACACGCTGTAAAAGATTCCTCGGAAGAATCCATACTGGGGAACGAAGCGGATTGCCAGAAGAAGCGCTCCCGCCCCCTCAAAAAAGGCGGTTCCCACAATAATCTTCTTGGTAAGCCTTACGATTCCCCCGATCTGCAGGGCACTGGTGCTCTCCTGCATCAGCCCTCTCTCCTTTAACCCGATTCTGCGCCGCAGCAGAATGGACACATACACACCAATGGTGATGAATCCCAGGCCGCCGATCTGAATTAAGGTGATGATCACCAGCTGACCGAAAATGGTCCATTGACTCCAGGTATCCGCTACCACCAGCCCTGTCACGCAGGAAGCACTGGTGGCAGTAAACAAGGCCCCCAGAAAATCCATGCTTTTTCCGTCTCTGCTGGAAAAAGGCATCATGAGAAGCAGTGTTCCGGCCATAATCAGAACAAAAAAACCAAATGCAATAAACTGTGTCTGGGTCAGAGATCTCTTTTTTCTCTCATTCAGATTCCATTTCATACCCGCCCTCCTTCATAAATTCTATAACAGCCGCCCTGCCAGCCAGAATCCGCCATAAGCCGCCAGGTTTACCAGCACCACCGTGGCTCCTGCCGGAGTGGAAAAGCCGTAGGACAATGTAAGCCCCACACAAAAGCACAGGCCTGCCACAATTCCTGACGACACCACCACGCCCCGAAAGCTTTTAAAGATCCTCATGGAAGTCAGGGCCGGAAAGATCATAAGGCTGGAAATCAACATGGCCCCCATCATCCGCATGCCCAGGACAATGGTCACTGCCGTGAGAACAGCAATCAGTACATTGTAGGCAGACACCTTTACCCCGGCGGCCCTGGCAAAGCTCTCGTCAAAGGTCACTGCAAATATTTTATGGTAGCAGAACACAAACAGTATGAGCACCGCCAGGGAGAGGCCGGCTGCAAGCATCACGTCCTTCGGGCTCATGGCCAGAATACTTCCGAACATGTAGCTGCTCACATCCGTGGTCATGCCTGTGCTTAAGGATGTGACCACAATCCCTGCAGCAAGGGCGCTTGCGGAGATCATAGCGATGGCCCCATCACTTCTCACCTTTCCGTCTTCCGCAATTCTGAGAAGAAAAAATGCCGCCAGGACCACCACTGCCACCGACACAGGAAGAGGCGCCCACCCTGCTGCCACTGCCACTGACAGAGCTCCGAAGGATACATGGGACAGGCCATCTCCGATCATGGAATATCGTTTCAGCACCAGGCTGACTCCCAGAAGGGCGGCGCACACAGACACCAGGATTCCTCCTGCAAAGGCCCTTACCAAAAAGGGATAGGACAGCATCTCTGCAATCAGGCTCATACCTCCTCACCTCCCAGAAAGCTTCGCCCCTGGAGACTCTTCTCATAATCCGAAGGGCTTCCGTAAAACAGGGCTCTCTGCTGGAGATGAAGGATCTTGTTAGCCTGCCCTGTCACATTGGCTACATCATGGGTCACCATGAGGATGGTCACATGCTCCTCTCTGTTAAGCCTTCTGATAAGACCGTAAAAATCCTGTATGGCCCGGGGATCCAGGCCTGTTACAGGCTCATCCAGAATCAGCATCCTTCTTGCGGCGCATAGAGCCCTGGCAATGAGGACCCGCTGCTGCTGCCCTCCTGACAGTTCCCGGTAGCAATGCCTCTTTAAAGACTTGATTCCCAATTTCTCCATGGCCTTTAGAGCCATGTCCTTCTCCTTACGGGAGTAAAAAGGCCGGCTTCCCCTTTGATTTAAGGCCCCTGAGAGTACCACCTCATAGACTGACGCCGGAAAATCCTTCTGGGCCGCCGTCTGCTGGGGCAGATATCCGATTCCCGTCTTTTTTAATTCCTCACACACCCTAAGAGTTCCTGCCGTAGGCTTTAACAGCCCCAGAAGCCCTTTCACCAAAGTACTTTTTCCGGAACCGTTCACCCCTACCACGCAGAAATAATCCCCCTCCTCCACGTCCATGGTCAGATCAATGACCGCGTCATGGTTCTCATAGCCAAAATCCACATGGCTGCATGTAATCAGTGCGCTCATTCCCCTAATCCTTTTCTCAGATTCTCTATATTATTCCACATAAGTTCCACATAGGTAACTCCGCTTTCCAGTTCTCTTCTGGTAACATTGTGGCAGGAGTGTAGGAGGAGAGGCTTCGCCCCTGTCTCCTCACCGATGATCTCCGCCACCCGATGGCTGCTCAGCTCCAGGTAATAGACTGCCGGCAGTTCCTCCTCCCTCACCTTGTCAATCAGATAGGCTATGGTTCTGGCGCCGGGCTCCGTGTCCGTGCTGCACCCCGAGAAAGCAGCCCTGTATTCAAACCCGTATTCCTCTGCCAGATAGCGGAAGGGAAACTTGTCTCCTATGATAATGGTATTCCTTTTTTTCTCACCGGCCACCTGAAGAAATCCCTGGTGAAGCTTTAGAAGCTCCTTTACATACCGGTCCCTTCCCGCCTCATATTCCTTCTGCCGGTCCGGGTCTGCCTGGCAGAGCGCCTCTGTGATAACCTGGGTAAATGTCATGGCATGTACGGGAGAAGTCCAGATATGCTCGTCATACTCTTCCCCATCCTCGCCGTGGCTGTGGCCATGGGCTTCCTCCTCCATGCCTTCCACCAGCTCCTCCTTTACCACATCCACATAGTCCATCATGACTACTATCTTCAGATCAGGTGCGTCCACCGCCTCAAGGACCTGTTCCACCCAGTGCTCCATGACTCCTCCGTTGCAGATCAGCACATCGGCCTCCTGAATCTTTCTCATGTCTGCGGGAGTCGGCTCAAAAGAGTGGCTGTCCATCCCTGCCGGGACGATCAATTCCAAGTCTACCATATCTCCGGCGATCTGTCTCGTAAAATCATAGTATGGAAATAAGGTGGCGGCCACCTTCAAGGTTTGATCCTTTCTGGCCTGCTCCCGAACCTCATACCTTCCCCTGCAGCCCCCTGACAGGAAGGCCGCGCCTAGCAGAACAGCCGGGATCAAGCATCGGCAGCTCCCGCCCTCTTTCCTGCCCTTGGCCGCCTTTTTTCCTTCCTTCAACATTACTGCCTTCTCTTTCCCTGGATTGTCTGATTGATAATGTCCTTCATCATATCATAGGTCAGCTGCCCGGAAGCGTAGCCGAACACATTTCCCTCCCTGTCAATCATAAAGGTGGTAGGGTATGCATAGACTCCGTAGCCTTCAAAGAGCTCCCAGTCCGTATCCATAAGGACGGGATAGGTGTACCCGTTATCCTCCAAGAATCCGGCGATCTCCTCCTTAGACTTCTCATTGCCCATGCCGGGGCCCGCCACTCCCAGAATAATCAGGGCGTTCTCCCCCTCCGTGTCGTACTCCTCATACAGCTGCTGGATATCCGGCATCTCTGCCCGGCACGGCGGGCACCAGGTGGCCCAGAAGTTTAAAAATATGGTCTTGCCCTCATAGTCCGAGAGCTTGTGTACGCTTCCGTACTGATCCTCCAGCTCAAAGTCCAACGCCGGTATCTTTTGTTCCGGAGCCTGTTCCTCCTGGTCTGCCTCAGAGGAAGCCTCCTCCGAAGACTTTCCATCGTCACTCCGGCCCCCGGACGGTTCCTGGCTTTCCTTCTCAGCCGGAGCCTGGCTGCCCTCCGGCCCGGATCCGGATTCCTCTGTCACCTGCTGAAACTGTGACAAATACCCGGTGAGACCGTTCATTTTTCCCGTCACCATCATAAGTCCCAGTACCACCAGAAGGACGCCTCCTGCCTTTACCGTATATTTCACCACATTCATATGCTTTTTAAAGAGATCCAGCACCGTTGTGGTAAAGAATCCGGCAGCCAGAAAAGGAATGACAAAGCCAGCCGTATAGACTCCGATAAGGACAAAGCCTGCTGTCTTTGTGCTGGCGGAAGCAGCCATGAGAAGAACGCTGGCAAGCGCCGGACCTACACAGGGAGTCCAGGCAAAGCTGAAAGTAAATCCCATGACAAAGGCAATTCCCGGCGACATGGCGACCTTGTCAATCTGCAAAGGAAGCCTTCTCTCCTTCCCCAAAATTCCCGTCTGCCCAAACACTCCCAGCTGATACAGACCGAACATTACCACCAGGATTCCGCCGATTCTGGCAAACATCATCTGATTGGAATGGAAAAAGGTTCCCAAAGCGGAAACACCCATGCCCAGGGCAAAAAAAGCAAAACTGACGCCGGCTACAAAACACAGGGTATGAAACAGCACCTTACTCCTCTTATAGTAGATTCTCCCATCCTCTCCTCTTACTCCGGTTCCTCCTGAGAGATAACCGATATACAGCGGCAGAATCGGAAGGACACAGGGAGAAAAAAAGCTTAAAAGCCCCTGAAAAAATACGGTAACTGCCGGTACGCTCACATCTAATGAAAAACCCATTTGCTCACTCCTCCTTGTACAAAAAACCCGGGGCCTATAAAAGTCCCAGGTTCTTCATGGCATATTCAATTCCGTCATCCTCCACTTCCTTTGTCACAAAAGAAGCATAGGGCTTTAACACGTCATCATGCTTTCCCATAAGGACTCCGTTGGGAACATGGCGGAACATATCCAGGTCATTGCTGCTGTCCCCGAACACATAGGCATCCTCCAGGCCGATTCCGAATTTCTCCAGTACCATGTCAATGGCCGTAGCCTTGCTGTGTCCTGCAGGCACACATTCATAAAAATCATTGCCCCTGTCAATAACCTGAATCTCAGGCTCAAGAAAGGCAAAAAAACCTTCTCTGTCGCTGTTCTCATCGGCAAATACGCAGAACTTATCAAACTCATAGCAGTTGTCGTCCCAGGTAAAGGGGCTGCACTGACCGCTGTCCACTGCAGACTTTTTGATGTTTCTCAATCCCTCAAACCGGGATTCTTGTTTCTGAAAATAACACTTTAAGGTTCCCTCCAGAACCCCGTCCAGGCCAAAATCAACAATGGCCTTTTTTATGGCCTGGCCCTGGTGGCGGGGAATCTGGCGGGAATAGAGTACCTGCCCGGCGACTTCTATATAAGTGCCGCAGCCGCACAGACATCCATCACAGGCTACTTCCTCCTTAATCTTCCTTAAAAGGCATATAGTGCGTCCCGAATTGATGAATACCAGATTCCCCTTTTCCCTGGTCTGAAGCAGGGCCCTCTTTGCGCTCTCCGGCACAATGTGAAGGGTCTCGCTTAACAATGTGCCGTCCACATCAAAAAACAAAGCTTTTCTGCTCATCCTATTCCTCTACTGCATTGTCTGCAAGAAACATGACTACTTTTTCCATAAGGGCATAGTTGTTCACCACGTCCTCGCCTGCATTCTCGATCATGGATGCCGTATCCTCGTATCCGAAATTCTCTGCAAGCTCTGCTAAGTCATCCTCTTCCACCACAATCATCTCCGCCTGGGCAATGGCTTTGACAACGGCATTCTGTTTGCAGCCTTCCTTAGCAACCTCCATAAGCTCTGCCTCAAAGGTCTCCATATCCATACCATAGTAGCTTACCAGCGTGGCCAGATCCAGGCCGAACATATCGGCCTGCTGCTCATAGGAAGCCTTCTGCTGCTCATACATGGCCTGAATGGATTCCTGTGAAGTAGTTACCTCGCTGTCATCCACTACCTTTAAAAACACATCTGCCTTCTTCTGCTCCAAAGCTTCTGCCTGAGCTGCCTCCTCAAGGCTCTCCCTGATGGTTTTCTTCAGTTCATCCACTGTGGCAGAATCCGTATGCTCGGCCACAAATCCATCGGTCAGCTCCGGTATCACCGACTCCTGCACAAGATTCACGGTCACGTCAAAGACCACGGCCTGGCCTGCCAGCTCCTGGTTGCCGTAATTGGCAGGGAATGTGAGATTTAAACTTACCTCCTGACCCTTTACAGCTCCGATAAGGCCGTCCTCAAACCCATCGATAAACTGTCCCGAACCCAGGGTAAGGTCAAAACCGCTGTCGGTTCCGCCATCAAAAGCTACGCCATCCTTCATGCCTACATAATCAATATTCACCGTATCGCCTTCTTTAGCCGCCCGGTCCACTTCTTTTAACTCCTCATAGGCATTCTGTAAGGCTTTGATCTCCTCTTCTACATCTTCCTCCGACACCTCCACAGCCAGAGGGGTATAGGCCACTCCCTTATAGCTTCCTAATTTGGTCACCACCCCCGGGTCAATGGAACCTGCCGGAGTGTTTGAAGAATCGGCCCCCGCCTGAGTTTGACTTTCTGCCTCACTGACGGCCTGTGTCGTATCCCCTGTGGAATCCGCCTTTTTGGAACACCCTGATACCATCATCACAGCCGCAAGGCCGCATATACCGATTTTAAAAATTTTTTTCATCTTACTTCCCTTTTCTTTCTATAAATGTACGTCTCCTCGCCCATTTCGGACCGGGCCCGCAAAGGCCTAGGTCTGAGTATAGCACATTCATTCCTTAAAAAAAAGAGTTTCAGGCAAATTCACAAAAATTTCATCTCCTGGCTGTCAAGGACCAAGGTAAAGGGACCATCATTTATCAGGGAAACTTTCATATCGGCTCCGAAGACGCCGTGCTCCACTTTCTCTACATAAAGTCGGCACCTTTCGATCACATGCTCATAGAGACTATTTGCCATATCCGGTGCCCCTGCCCTTATAAAGCTTGGCCGGTTCCCTTTGCGGCAGTCTGCATACAAGGTAAACTGGCTCACCACCAGAATCTCCCCGCCTACATCGGCCAAAGACAGATTGGTCTTACCGTTGCCATCCTGGAATATTCTGAGCTTACAGATCTTGTCCACCATCTTATCCGCGATCTGCCGGGTATCCCCTTCCTCGGCCCCCACAAGGAGCAAAAACCCCTTCCCGATCTCCCCCGCCGTCTCTCCATCCACCTGGACCTTGGCCTCACTCACTCTCTGCAGCACCACTCTCATATCTCATTCTATCCTTTCTTTTTTCATTCTTTTTTAGGCGTTTCCGAAACTCAAAACTTGGCTGAATATTCTGACAATATATTCCAGGAAAAGCCATTACACCATGGAGCTGAGACCATAAAAAACAGGAGGGCCCTCTGCCC
>JAAWHU010000117.1 GCA_022796015.1 Hungatella sp.
AAAATGCTATAACTTTTCTCTGTGCATTTTCTTACATAAAACTTACGAAAAACACCTTTCTTTCTTGGATTGTACTCGAATTCGTACAATCTTGTCCCATTTGCCCCCATTTAGCCAGCTCCTTCCATATTCTCCGCTGGCTGCCAGGTACCCCTGCTTGTTATAATCCGTCATCTATAATACTCCTTACAGCACTCTTTGTCTCCCATTATCTTATCATAACTCACCCATAATACCAATCCATAACTTTGCGCATAACCTCTTCTCCTATCTATTACTACACTCCTTACCACAACCAATCAAACAATAGAAGACCCGCCTTACCCCTCTCGTCAATCTTCCCCTTGTATTTCTCCTTTTCTATGCTATAATGTTCATATATTTATCATTTCTTATTTTTTTGAACGGAGGTACTTATGAACAGACACGCACTTCTGTGCCGAAATATATTGGAGCAGCCCCAGATCACCCAGAGAGAGCTTGCACAGGTTATGGATATTTCCCTGGGAACAGCCAATGGGTTGGTAAAGGAATGTATGGAGAAAGGTCTTGTTGAAGTGTTGGAGGATGGTTATTATCAGGTAACCTCTGCCGGTATGGCATTTTTGGAACAGTACCGAGTCGATGGCGCCGTAATCATTGCTGCCGGATTCGGTTCCCGGTTCGTTCCTCTGACCTTTGAGACCCCAAAAGGCCTTCTGGAGGTTTTTGGGGAACGGATGATTGAGCGGCAGATCCGGCAGCTCCACGAGGCAGGAATCAGAGACATTACGATTGTTGTAGGGTATCTAAAAGAAAAGTTTGATTACCTTATTGATAAATACCAGGTTAATCTGCTCTATAACCATGAGTATTCTGTGAAAAATACTCTAGCTACCCTTTACCATGCCCGCAGACTGTTCCTTGGGCGGAATATGTATCTGCTTTCTTCCGATAACTGGATGCGGGAAAACATGTATCACACATATGAATGCGGCTCCTGGTATTCTTCGGTTTTTCAAAAAGGAGACACCTCCGAATGGTGTCTTTCTTTTAATAAGAAAGGGAAAATTTTAGGTGTAACTGTGGGCGGTCGAGATTCCTGGGTTATGTACGGCCCTGTCTTCCTTAGAAAGGAATGGTCGGAATGGTTTTTCCCGGTGTTGGAGGCATACTATTCTCTTCCCGGAACGGAGCAGCTTTATTGGGAACATGTCTACCTAGATTTAATGGACGGAACGGCTCAGAAACGTCTTTTGGACAATAAGATTGCCACCCTCTGCAATACTCCTGTAAAGCAGTTCGGGCCTGACATGAAACAGCTGGATCTCTATATTAACCGACAGTCCGAGCATCAGGTCTATGAATTTGAGAATCTGGAAGAACTGAGACTATTTGATCCCAAGTACCAAAATCACTCGGACAATGCGGCTCTGGAGCTGGTGGCAGAGGTTTTGCATGTGCCGGAATCAGAAATCTGCAATATTCGATGCCTCAAGTCCGGAATGACCAACAACTCTTTTCTTTTTTCTGCCGGAGGCAAGCCTTATATCTGCCGGATTCCCGGAGCGGGAACAGAGCTTTTAATCAACCGGAGGCAGGAGGCTTCTGTATATGAAGCAGTAAAACCTCTGAATATTACTGAGCATGTCATCTATTTTAATGGGGAAAACGGATATAAAATTTCAGAATATTATGAAGGGGCGCGCAGTTCCGATGCACAGAACTGGATGGATGTGGCCCTGTGCATGAAGCTCTTAAAGCAAGTTCACCAGTCAGGAATCCAGGTAGAACATTCCTTTGACATCCGGGAGCGAATCAACTTTTATGAAATGCTTTGCAGAGACCATGGAGGCATTCCCTTTGAGGATTATCCTCAGGTAAAGGAGCATATGAACCAGCTAATGGATGCTTTAGATCAGAGAAACCGCCCTAAGACTCTTTCTCATATTGACAGCGTGGCGGATAATTTCTTATTTCTTCCCGATGGAAGCTTAAGGCTCATCGACTGGGAATATGCAGGCATGTGTGATCCGCTCATTGATGTTGCTATGTGCTCCATCTATTCCTATTACAGCAAAGACCAGATTGACCGCCTATGCGAACTCTATCTGGAACACACGCCAAACCAGGAAGAACTTCTTACCATCTATTCTTATGTGGCTTTAGGCGGATTTTTATGGGCTCTCTGGGCTGTTTATAAAAGCCATGCAGGTGAGGAATTCGGAGAATATACTTTAATCATGTACCGCTATGCCAAAAAATATTACGTAGAAATTCAAAAGCTGCTGCCTTAAAAACCAGCATAAATATAATTGTAATAAAAATATTTCCATTTTTCTATATCTCTTATGGCATACTTATGGTATACTTAAACGAGTGCATATGGGTTTGTCCCCCATAGCAACGGTACCAACGATAAGGGGGTGTTAAACTTTGACATACAAAAAGCATTTGCGTGCCATTGCTGCGGCTGGTATTCTGGGGCTTATGACCTTGGCTCCGGCATCTGAGGCATTGGCGGCGGGATGGAGCAAAAGCGGCGACAGCTGGGTCTATTATGACGATAACGGCTCTCTTTATAAAGGCTGGATCAGAACCACAGATGGATATTATTATTTGGACCTGACCACAGGCAAGATGACCACAGGCTGGAAGCAGATCAATAATAAATGGTACTATTTCAAATCCAACGGCATTATGGTTGCCAATACCTGGATCTCTGACAACGGCAAGTTTTATTACCTTCTGGATGATGGAACCATGGTTACGGGATGGCTGAAGATCGGCAATGATTATTACTTTCTCAAATCCGATGGCTCCATGACAATAGGATGGCGGCAGATGGATAACACCTGGTACTATTTTGAAACCAACGGCAAGGTAGTCATAGGCTGGAAGCAGATCAACGGCCATTGGTATCACTTTGGCTCAGACGCCAAGATGTCCACAGGATGGCTAAATCTGAACAACACTTATTACTATCTGAACACTGATGGCAAGATGCTCACCGGATGGCTCAGCGACAACACCAACCGCTATTACATGGATCCCTCCAGCGGCGCCATGTCTAAAGACTGGAAGCAGATCGAAGGCAGCTGGTATTACTTTGATGGCTCCGGCCATATGCAGACCGGCTGGGTTATCTTAAACGGCAATTACTACTATCTGGATCCCTCCAGCGGCAAGATGGCGGCCAATACTACCCTGACCATTAACGGAGTTTCCTATACATTTAATGCCAATGGTATCTATCAGGCAGGCGGCTCTGCTCCTTCAGGCGGATCCCCCTCAGGAACCACGGCACCCGGTTCTTCTTTTAACGGACCCGGAGGCAGTACTGGATCTCCCGGAACGTCCACAGGAAGTTCTTCTCCTTCAGGCAGTTCTTCTCCTGGCTCCTCCGGCTCTCCCTCAGGCGGAAGCGGCTCCTTGGTTGAAGGGCTCACGGGAGGCCCGGGAACTTACCGCTGATCAGAGAGGCACAGAACCGCTTTAACGGCGTGAAGACGCAATTTTCTATAAATTAAAAAGGCTGGTGCACAACGGTGCTTCAGCCTTTTTTTCATAATATCCCTAAGAGGGATCAGTAGAACAATCTATTTACAGCACTGAAGATTCCCCGGAAGGAAGCTCTGGTAATGTTGGAACTGATACCCACACCATACGTCACCTTTCCTGTCTTTACATCCATAAGATGGATATAAGAGGCAGCCTGAGCTCCTGAACCGGAAGTCAGGGCGTGCTCGTTGTAGTCTAATACCCGGATCTCAATATCCAGTTCCTTCTCAAGACCCTTCTGGATCGCATCAATAGGACCGTTGCCCACACCTTCAAAGACTTTTTCCAGGCCATTATTCGTATAGGTAACCTTTACCAATGTGGCAAAATCGCCGTTCTCGTTCTCTGTGTCTGTAATCTGACACCTGCGGAAATGAATGGGCTCCTTTCTCTCGGTATAGCTGTGGCGGAATTCTTCCATAATCTGCTCCGGAGCCACCTCTCCCTGCTTCTCGGAGATAGACTGAATCACATCGGCAAATTCCTTGTGCATCCCCTTAGGCAACTTAAATCCAAAGAAGGTGTCCATGACAAACGCCACGCCGCCTTTGCCGGACTGGCTGTTAATGCGGACAATGGGCTCATACTGCCTTCCGATATCGCTTGGATCAATAGGCAGATAGGGAACTTCCCAAAACTCTCCCTGTCTCTCATGAAGGGCTGCCATACCTTTGTTGATGGCATCCTGATGAGAACCGGAAAATGCAGTAAATACCAGTTTCCCTGCATAAGGATGACGCTCCGGAATATCCATCTTGGTACACCGCTCATAAACCTCTGCAATGCTGCGCACATCTCCGATCTCCAGCCCGGGATCAATACCCTGGGAAAACATATTATAGGCTAATGTTAAAATATCTACGTTGCCTGTGCGCTCTCCGTTGCCGAAAAGGGTTCCCTCCACCCGGTCTGCGCCTGCCAAAAGGGCAAGCTCCGTGGCTGCCACACCGGTTCCCCGGTCATTGTGGGGATGAACGCTTAGGATAATGCTGTCCCGATTCTTAAAATGAGTGTTCATCCATTCGATCTGATCGGCATACACATTGGGCGTGGTCATCTCCACAGTGGATGGCAGATTGATAATAATAGGATTCTCAGGTGTGGCGCCCCAGGTCTCCTGAACTGCCGTGCATATCTCAAGGGCATAATCCAGTTCCGTCCCCGTAAAGCTTTCCGGTGAATATTCCAGGACCAGATTACCATCATAGCCCTTGGCATATTTCTTAACCATGTTGGTTCCATCCACGGCAATCTGGATAATCTCTTCTTTACTCTTATGGAAAACCACATCTCTCTGGAGAGTTGACGTGGAATTGTAAATATGTACTACCACGTTCTTAATGCCTCGAATGGCCTCAAAGGTTCTCTTAATCAGATGTTCCCGACACTGCACCAAAACCTGGACCCGCACATCATCGGGGATCATACGGCGCTCCACCAGCTGTCTGAGAAAATCATATTCAATCTGTGAGGCCGCAGGAAAACCGATCTCAATCTCCTTGAATCCCAGTTTCAAAAGCATATTAAAAAATTCAATCTTTTCTTCTACTACCATAGGCTCCACCAGAGCCTGGTTGCCATCCCGAAGATCCACGCTGCACCACACCGGCGCCTTCTCAATCTGTCTGTTGGGCCATGTTCTCTCTGCAAAGTCCACTACCGGAACTCTTTTATATCTCTTATAGTTTAACATGAACTGTCTCATTCCTTTGCTTTAAAATTACTGATTTTATCAGTGGAATTATTGTATCACATATGAATTTCTCTGACAAGTCCCTACGAAGGGCAGTAAGCCAGCACTATCTGGAAACCTACTTTATATCCGGGCATAAGAGAATCTATGACCACATACTCCTCCCTGGTATGGGCTCCCGCTCCCTCATAGGTTCCAAGACAGAGGCTTGGGATTCCCATGGAAAGGGGAATGTTGCAGTCTGTGGAGCCAGGCACTTGGCTGGGAACCTTGCCGGTATATTCTTCAATGGTATCAGAGGCCAGCTTGATCATCTGATCCCGGACAGACTTGTCCACATCGCCCTCACAGGGACGCAGGCCTACTACCTCTATCTCCAGCTCTACTCCCCGCTCTTTTGTCCTGTCCATAATGGCCTCAAACTGTTCCTCCATAAACTTCAAACCTTCCCGGCTGTCGGACCGGAATTCATAGAGCATCTGAGCGGACTGAGCGATGGTATTGACTGAGGTTCCGCCGGAAATCATCCCTACGTTGTAGGTGGTCTTCCCCTGGGAGGGAACCTGAATCTGATACAATTCATGGATCAGCTCCGACAGCTGGGCTATGGCGTTGGGATTGCCAAAGGAGCCGTAGGAATGTCCGCCTATAGTGCGGACAGTGATCTGAAACCTTTTGGACCCTACGGCGCAGGTGGCCATACCAGACAGACCGCCATCGAGACTGTAAAATTCCTTAATCCTCTTTCCGTAAGTCTCGCAGATCTTCCTGGAACCCTTTAAGTTTCCAAGTCCCTCCTCACCGGAATTGCACACCAGCAGCAGTCCGTGGGGCAAAGTGCCCTTGGCCTCCGCCTCCTTCATCTCACGAGCCTTCCCTGTCTCTGTCAGGTATTTGGCGATCATCATCAGGCACACTAAGTTGGCCGTGTCGTCACCCACTCCGGGACACCAGATCTTTCCGTCCTCAGTCTTTAAGGGCAGGGGATCCATATCAGGAAATACCACATCTGTGTGAGCCATAAACACCACCACAGGATTGTCCCCGGTGACGGCAATGGGATAAATCACATTCAGAGCCTCATCGATCACGACTCCCTCTGCTCCCTGAGATTCCAGCCATTCCTTGCAGAACCGGGCCCTCTTCTCCTCATGGTTGGAGGGGGATGGGATCTGGGCCAGAGTGACGAGAAGTTCTCTGGCCTCCTTTGCATGTGCTTCAATATAATCCAGTACTTTCTGTTCCAGCATAATCATCTGCCTCCTGTTCTTAAAGATCTTATAGAAGATGTCCCTGAGCTTCCATCACGGCAATCACCTGGTCTACATATTTTTCACAGATGTCCTGGCTGGAGGCCTCTACCATCACCCGAACCACCGGCTCTGTACCCGACTGGCGCAGAAGAATCCTCCCGCCCTCTCCCAGGCTTTCTGTGACTTTGGCCACTTCCTCCTTTACCTTGGAGTCCTCCTGGGCGGCAAGCTTATCCTTTACCTTTACATTCTTAAGAACCTGAGGATAAATCTCGATCTCACCGGCCAGTTTTGCCAGAGGCTGTTTCTTCTCCAGGATTACTTCCATAACTTTTAAGGAGGTTAAAATTCCGTCTCCTGTAGTGGCATTTTTGCTGAATATAATGTGCCCGGACTGTTCGCCGCCCAGGCAGTGGCCGTTGGCAGACATGTTCTCATAGACGTATTTATCCCCTACAGCCGTCTTCTCATAGGCGATGCCTTCCCGATCCAGGGCTTTATAAAGGCCGAAGTTGGACATTATGGTGGTTACAATGGTATTGTTCACCAGAGTTCCCTGCTCCTTCATGTATTTTCCGCAGAGATACATGATCTTGTCGCCATCAACCACCTGGCCGTTGCTGTCAATGGCAATACAGCGGTCCGCATCTCCATCATAGGCAAATCCTACATCCAGATGATTGGCTTTGACATATTCCTGAAGTACATGAATATGGGTGGAGCCGCATTCTGTATTGATGTTCAAACCGTTGGGATCGTTGTTAATCACATAGGTATCTGCCCCCAATGCGTCAAACACATTTTTGGCGATGGCGGAAGCGCTGCCGTTGGCGCAGTCCAGACCCACTCTCATATTTTTAAAGGAGCGGGTTGCAATGGAGATCAGATAACCGATATAGCGGTTCCTTCCTGCGGCAAAATCCGTGGTTCTGCCGATCCTGTCTTTTCTTGCCAGGGGAATCTCCCCCATCTCCCCATCCAGGTACCGCTCAATCTGTAGGATCACGGACTCCTCCAGCTTCTCGCCTCTCTCGTTAATCACCTTGATTCCGTTGTCATAATATGGATTGTGGCTGGCTGAAATCATAATGCCGCAGTCAAAGCCTTCCGTGCGCACCACATAGGATACGCTTGGAGTAGTCGTTACATGAAGAAGGGACACATCGGCGCCCGAGGCAGTCAAGCCTGCCACCAGAGAATACTCAAACATATAGCTGCTTCTTCTGGTATCCTTACCGATCACAACCCGGCACCGGGTGTCAGGCTCCTTCTGTCCATAATACCATCCTAAAAACCTTCCTACTTTATAAGCGTGTTCTACAGTCAAATCCACATTGGCCTCTCCCCGGAAGCCATCGGTTCCAAAATATTTTCCCATGGTTTTAGTCCTTTCCATCTGATTTAGAAAACATATACGACAAAGTATAGCACATTTTTATTCCATTTGCAATTTGCCCTTTTATCAATGTGTACCGCTCACTTCCACCGCAAAAAGCACGGTTCTTGTGTCTTCTTCCTCATAACTGCAGGTAACCAGGGTGTAGAGGCTGCCTACAGGTTCGTCAGGAATCTGGGCGTAGGGACAGGGCTTCAGCATTTCTTTTACAAACTGCTGGAACGATTCCCTGGTTTTAAACCGGGTTTTGCGCACCATAGGATCATTTTCTGTATAATAGCAGGCCACTGCCTTCAGGTGAATGGTCTCTTCCGGAGTATAGAGTTCAAAGTATTGATGTTCTTTAAAATACTCTTCTTCCTTATAGAGCACCACATCCTTAAACATAGAGCCATCTCTCATATGGTGCCCATAGAGAATGTTATTGTATCCGCGCATATTTTTCTGGCTTTCAAAATCCAGAAAAATGCACCCTGCCTGGCTTTCTTCCCCCTCAAAGCTTTTGTGAAGGTAAACATCATTATCCTTCCCCTGTACTATAGGATAATTAATATTGGTATCTGGTATCCGAATCCAACCGACTATGTCCGGGTTGATCTTAGCTAATTCCTCGAAATTAACAGGTGATATGTACGGCGGTTCTGTCTCTTGTTCTGTCTCTGATTCTATCTCAGCTTCCTTGGAGGCAGCAGTTTCCTGCACAGTCTGTTCTTCCGGTCCCGCAATCCGGGCAATCCGCTCATATTCCTTCTGATCTCTCCGCTTCTCCAAAAAGTCTTTGACCAGTCCGAATCCGCTTACGGCCATAATACAGACCAAGCTCAGCAATATTATTATATGAAGAAGATTCTGTCCTTGTTTCTTTTTTCCTGCCATTTCGCTCTCCTTATTTCCAGTGAATCATAGATTTGCCAAAATTAGTTACATATTCTAATTTTTGTATAAAACGTATACTTTTTTTGTAATTTTTGTATATTTCTTTTATCTTTTTATTACTTTTCGCTAGCAATCCCAAACAATCAATGTTATACTATTTCTGCGTTTATTTTTTATGGCAGAAGGGGGGAAACATTATGCCAAATGAACAATGCTCTGCCATCTACATAACTAC
>JAAWHU010000118.1 GCA_022796015.1 Hungatella sp.
GGAGTGCGGCTGCGACCACGACCATCATCACGGCCATGGAGAGGAATGCGGCTGCGACCACGACCATTATCACGGCCACGGAGAGGAGTGCGGCTGTGACCATGACCACGATCATGAGCATCATCATGACCATGGAGAGGAGTGCAGCTGCGGCTGTCATGATCATCACCATCATCATGCGGACGAGGTATTCTCAAGCTGGGGGCTGGAGAATGCAGGGGCTTGTGACAGAAAGAAGCTGGAGGAGATTTTGGATGAGCTGGCCAACGGCAATGCTTATGGAGACATTCTCAGAGCCAAGGGTATGGTGCCCAGTGAGAATCCTGAGGAATGGTTCTATTTTGATCTGGTTCCCGATGAATTTGAGATCCGCACAGGCGGGCCGGACTACACGGGAAAGGTGTGTGTCATCGGCGCCCGTCTGAAGGAAGAGAAACTGAAAGACGCATTTGGCAGGAGTTGATATTATTATGGGACCAGCAATCGAAGATGATGTAATGCCGTTGTTTGTGATCAACGGCTTTTTGGAAGCAGGAAAGACCCAGTTTCTTCAGTTTACCATGGAGCAGGAATATTTTCAGACAGAGGGGAAGACCCTTCTGATTGTCTGCGAAGAGGGAGACACCGAATACGATGAAGAGCTTCTCAAGGAGACCAGGACTTCTGTAGTCTATGTGGACAGCCAGGAGGAGCTGACTCCGGCGCGTTTGGAGGAGCTGGAGCTTTTGTATAATCCGGAGCGGGTGCTTCTGGAGTGGAACGGCATGTGGAATCAGGACGAGCTGCAGATTCCCAAGGACTGGATCATCTATCAGCAGGTGACCATCATTGACGGCTCCACCTTTGATCTGTATGTGAAAAATATGAAGCCTCTCTTAGGTGCCATGGTCAGGGGGTCGGAGCTGATTATCTGTAACCGCTGTGATGGGATTGAGGATCTGGAGGGGTACCGGCGCACCCTTCTTGCCATGAACAACAACGCGGAGATCATATTTGAAGACGAGGAGGGGGAGATTTCCCAGATTTCGGAGGCGGATCTTCCTTATGATATGACTGCAGACGTAATTAACATTGCCCCGGAGGCCTACGGAATCTGGTACATTGACTGTATGGACAAACAGGAGCGCTATGAGGGGAAAGTGGTGGAATTTACGGCCATGGTTTTAAAATCCCCGGATTTCCCAAAGAATTACTTTGTGCCGGGGCGCATGGCCATGACCTGCTGCGAGGCGGATATGACGTTCCTGGGATATGTGTGCAAGTCTAAGGCGGCCAGGAATCTGGAGACCAGGCAGTGGGTTCGGGTCCGTGCGAAGATTGCCTATGAGGAGTGGCAGGATTACGGCGGCGTAGGCCCTGTGCTCTATGCAGAGGCTGTGGAGCCGGCAGAACCAATCAGGGATATTGTACAATTCTAGGCGACCGTTCAGATGAGCAGGAGGATATTTCGGCTGAACCGCCTCGGCTTTTGATAAACCGCCCATATCGCGTGGCTTGGAGGAATACATGGAACTCATATCGATCATCGTACCTTGTTATAATGAGCAGGAAACCCTGGAAGATTATTACAGAGAGATTAGTATTATAAGAGGGCAGCTCCTTCAAATGGAATGCGGTCTGGAAGTCCTTTTTGTAGACGACGGTTCCAAGGATCAGACCCTGAAGCAGATGAAAAAGCTGGCAGAGGAGAATCCCTGGATAAAATATTTGTCATTTACCAGGAATTTCGGCAAGGAGGCAGCCATCTATGCAGGGCTGACCCACGCCTGCGGAGACTGGGTAGGGCTTATGGATGTGGATCTTCAGGATCCTCCTGCCCTGATTCCTCAGATGCTTGCCACCTTGAGGGAGAAAGAGTACGACTGTGTGGCCACCAGGAGAGTGGACCGCAAGGGAGAGCCGGTGATCCGCTCCTTTTTTGCCAGGGCTTTTTATAAGATTATGAGACATATCTCGGATGTGGAGATTGTGGATGGAGCCAGGGATTTCCGACTTATGAGCAGGCAGTATGTGGACAGCCTCCTAAAGCTTAAGGAATATAACCGGTTCTCAAAGGGACTGTTCGGCTGGGTGGGATATAAGACCAAATGGCTGGAATATGAGAACATAGAAAGGACAAAGGGAGAGACCAAATGGTCGTTTTTTAAGCTGCTCATGTACAGTATCGACGGAATTGTGGCTTTTTCCACGGTGCCGGTGCGGTTTGCCGCCTGGATCGGCCTCATGTTCTGTCTCCTTGCCTTTGTCTTTATTCTGGTGATTATCGGGAGGACCCTGGCTTTCGGGGATCCTGTGGCGGGATGGCCTTCTCTGGTATGCATTATTCTGCTGCTTTCCGGAATCCAGCTGTTTTGTCTGGGGCTTTTGGGAGAATATCTGTCAAAGACCTACCTGGAAGTGAAGAAGCGTCCGATCTACCTGTGCAGGGAGACTAATCTGGAAGGCGCGTCTGACGGAAAGCAAGGTTGAGACAGGCTTTAGGAAAACCAGGGGGATACGGCTATGCCGTATCCCCTGCTCCTGCTATTTGGCCGCTTTTTCAGAGAATTTGGTGGTCACCAGATCTTCATAGGGGACTCTGGCAGGCAGCTCCCCGGCCTCCTCTAAAATATTCTGCAGCAAATCAAAGCTGTCCTTCTCAAAAATCGTATCTTCCTTCCAGGTATCCTGTTCTTTGTACCGCTCTACAATTTTCGTAATATGCTCCAGAGGGGTCTCCTGAAACTGGGGCTGAATGGTTTTGGCGATCTCCTCGGCAGAGTGGGAGTTTACATAGTCGATTCCCTTCTGGATGGCATTGGTAAACTTCTGGATAATCTCCGGATGAGCCTCCATATAACTCTTTTTTGCGCTGTAGGCCGTGTAGGGGACATAGCCGGAATCTGTGCCCAGAGAGGCCACCACATACCCGGTTCCTTCCAGCTCCAGGCTGGTAGCAAAGGGCTCAAACTCTACGGTGTAGCTGGCATCACTGCTTGTGAAGGCAGCGGCAGTCAGGCCGAAATTAATGCTCTGATCAATGGACAAATCGGTTTTTGGGTCAATACCGTTCTTCTTGAGAATATATTCAAACACCATCTGGGGCATTCCCCCTGCTCTTCCCCCCAGAACCTTGGCGCCTTTCAGCTTATCCCAGGAAAAATTCTCATCAGCCTCCCGGCCTACCAGGAAATTGCCGGCCCTCTGGGTGAGCTGGGCAAAATTGACGGCGTAGTCTGCGGCGCCGCCGGCATAAGTATAGATGCTGGCCTCAGAGCCCATAAACCCGATGTCGGCATCGCCGGATACCAAAGCGGTCATAACCTTGTCAGCCCCTGCTCCGTTGACCAGCGTCAAGTCAATGCCTTCCTCCTCAAAATACCCCAGTTCGATGGCAGCATATTGTGGGGCATAAAAGATGGAATGGGCCACTTCGTTGAGGGTGACAGGGGTAAGGCTGCTTTTGGAGGGAGCTGCCTGACAGCCGGAGAGAAGGGAAACGATAAGAACGGCGGCCATTGCAGCGGAATATCTTTTTTTCATAGGAGTCTCCTGTATGGTTTTTATATGGTTATGATATTGAGGACTAGAAAAATGGTGCCTGTTTTCTTTGTCTTCCATCATGGCCAATACAATTATGGGGCCAAGGCATATGTCCATTGCTGCAAGCCTAAAGGGACAGCGGAATATAGTTGATGAAAACTTTAAATTGTATTATGATAAAAAAGACGAAAGAAAGAGGGAGGGATATGCAGGATGGATTATAAAGTGATTGTGCTTGATCTGGACGGTACGCTTACCAACCGGGATAAGGTGATTACGCCTAGGACGAAGGAAGCCCTGATGAAGGCCCAGGAGATGGGGAACGTGGTGGTATTGGCCTCGGGGCGTCCGACTATGGGGGTGATGCCCCTGGCCAGGGAGCTGAAGCTTGAGGAACACGGGGGATATATTCTGTCCTTTAACGGGGGGATGATCATGAACTGTCAGACCGGCGAGACCGTGTTTGAGAGTCAGCTTCCGCTGGAAATTAACGGAAGTATTGTAGACCAGGCAGTGGAGCACCAGGTGGATATCATAACTTATCAGGGAGATAAGATTATAGCCAGCAATGCCCAATATCAGTATATCGCTCTGGAGTCCAGAGTGAATCATATGGATGTAATTCAGATTGAGGATCCGGAGAAGATGAAGGAATATCTCAATTTTCAGGTGCCGAAATTCATACTGACTGACGATGGCGACTATCTGGCTATGATAGAGCCCAAGGTAAAGGCGGCCATGGGAAAGAATTTCAGTGTTTACCGGTCAGACCCCTATTACCTGGAAGTGCTTCCCAAGGGAATCGACAAGGCAAAATCTTTGGAACGTTTCCTGGAGGCTGCAGGTTTTAAGCGTGAGGAGATGATTGCCTGCGGGGATGGCTACAATGATCTGTCCATGATTAAGTTTGCCGGCCTTGGGGTGGCCATGGAGAACGGCGTCCTTCCCGTGCGCCAGGCGGCGGATTACATTACCCTGTCCAACAATGACGATGGCGTGGCTCATGTGGTGGAAAAATTTATGCTTTCTTTCTGAGAGGACTATGGACTTTACAGTTTTACTGTGCTAAAATATAAAAAGGAGAACGTATAAAGGCATAAAAGGGGAACTGGAAATGAATAAGAAAATTAAGACAGAGACCGTAGATCATCTTTTTGAGGCTATCTTAACGCTAAAAAGCCCGGAAGAATGTTATGCATTCTTTGAAGATGTGTGTACGGTCAATGAATTGCTGTCGCTTTCCCAGCGTTATGAGGTGGCTAAAATGCTCCGGGACAAGAAGACATATCTGGAGATTGCAGAGAAGACAGGGGCTTCCACGGCCACCATCAGCCGGGTGAACCGCTCACTGAATTACGGAAACGATGGATATGATATGGTGTTTGCCCGTTTAAACAGGGATGAGGAGAAGATGGCATAGGCATTCGGTAACTGCAAAACTCAAGGTCAGAATATTCAGCCAAGTTTTGAGTTTTGCAATTATCTATAGTAAAGTGGAAACAAGGAGTTCATCGAATCTATTTGGTGGACTCCTTGTTTATTTCAATTTTTAGGAGGATATAGATCATATCAGATAAGCGGAAGAATGTTTTTCCAAGGAAGGGCTATTTCTTTTTTGTGCCTCCGGAGGGATGCTCTTCACGAATCTGGTCAATGAGAAGCTCCATCAGCTGTTTTTTTAAGTATACATCGAATCCCAGGGCGCAGATAAAGGAAAAAACCTGGAGATATTCCTGATCCGTCTGGGAGCATAGGGATTCCTTTGTGCCGGATTCCTGGGAGATCTGAGGAAATGTCTCCTTGGCTGCCCGAAATTTTCTAAGGATATCCTCCTTGAGACGCTTCATCTGCTCTTTTTCCAGGGAAAAGATCTGGCGGTAGACATCTTCCAGAGACCAGAGGGAATCCTCCTTGTCTGTCTGGACGGCGCCGGTATGAAAATGTTCCTCCGTAATAGGCCCGAATAACGTCTCAATATCATGGAAGGACAGCATATTTTTAAAATAGTAAATAAAAATAAGAAGGAGAGTGTGCTCCTTTGTATATTTTTTCCTGACAGGAGGCGGAAGGAGATTGTTCTTGGCGTAATTGTTAATCATGGTCTTGGTAAGTACCTTGTCCTCAGGATAGCGCTTTGATTTCTCCAGCCTTTCGTCCATAAATGTGGTCAGCTGATCCATATAAAGGGGAATATCGGGAATCTGTTCCGGTTTTACATAATCCAGGGCATCTAAACCGGAAAGGATTTCGCGGAGAAGTTCTTCATCTAATTTCATCTTGTCACCTCATGGCTATTATATAGTTTTCAAAACCAGATGTCAAGATTGAGCTTCTTTGACCGGAATCTGGATCTCCGTGACGAATTGGCTGGTATCACTTGTCAAGCCAAAATCGATCATGGTGATTTCCTTTGAAAATCCGGCAATCTCAAGGCTTTGCTTCTCGATGTAATCCGTCAGTTTTTTGTAGTATCCGGCAGCATCCTTGTGGCTGCCGCAGAAACATATGGTCACACATTGTTCTTTCGGCAGTTCTTCCCACATCCCGGTGTATTGGTCTTCGCTGTCCAGAATGAGAAATACCATATTGTACCGGTCATACCGCCCTGCCATAAGCTGTTCCTTGGAGATCCCTACCCCCACCTTTCCCAGAAATACAACATGATCCTTCTGTCCCTGTATGAGCCGGAGTATGGAGGTTTCCAGGTCCGGATTCTCATAGGAGTCGATGGAAAAATCCTTCCGCAGCCATGCGATCCGGCGGGGAGGGGTTTCTTTCATTGTGATCTGTTCTTTTTCCCATAAGAGGGCATTTTGCAGCTGATGAAGCCGGTTTTCGATTTTTCGCTGGATGATTTCCAGTTCCTGCTGTTTGCGGGCCACGGTTTCTTTCTGCTGGCAGAGCATTTCCTGGATCTTTTCGATATTTCGGTTCTCCAAAAAATCAATGATCTGGGAGAGGGGCATATCTAAGGCCCGCAGGTAGCGGATGGTGTTGAGGCACTCAAACTGTCGGGTGCTGTAGTACCGGTATCCAGTGCGGCTGTCAATGTATTCCGGCTTTACCAGGCCGATTTTTTCATAGTGGCGCAGGGAACTGACGCTTATCTGGAACAATTTGGCAATGCGGCCGATCTGAAACAATTCTTGTTTTTCCATAGTTTTAGTCTCCTTGTTCTGCATTGTACCACAAATCCGGCTGCCTGCACTCTTTTTTTTATCTCCACATATCATAGATTATGAATGGAAATGTTCAATACCAGGAGGCACAGGTCAGTATGAAGACAAAACTGGAGGTGAGGCACCTCTGTTATTCTTATCATACTTTAGAAGGTGAGACCCAGGCCCTTTCCGATATATCATTTGACGTGAGGGATGGGGAATTTTTTGCCATTGTAGGACCTTCCGGATGCGGAAAATCCACGCTGCTGTCATTGTTGTGCGGCCTTATTTCGCCGGAGGAGGGGGAGATTCTCATTGATGGAATCGGAAGGCGGGACAGCGATGCCGCCATTGGCTACATGCTCCAAAGAGATCATTTATTTGAATGGAGGAGTATTTACGATAATGTTTCCCTAGGCCTTGAGATTCAGAAAAGGCTGGATGAGGAGGCAAAGGAAGAGCTTAGGAACATGCTTGACACGTATGGTCTGTCAAAGTTTAAGGAGTCAAAGCCGGCCCAGCTGTCGGGAGGGATGCGTCAGAGGGCGGCGTTAATCAGAACTCTGGCCCTAAAGCCGGATATCCTGCTTCTGGATGAACCTTTTTCTGCTTTGGATTATCAGACAAGGCTGGAGGTGTGCGACGATATCAGCACCATCATCCGAACCCAGAAAAAGACGGCTGTTCTCATTACCCACGATTTATCGGAGGCAATCTCCGTGGCGGACCGGATCCTTGTCTTAAGCAGCCGGCCGGGAAGGGTGAAAACCATACTGGAAATTCATTTTGACAAAGCTTTTGACAGGCCCTTATTAAGACGGAACGCCCCGGAATTTTCCGCATATTTCAATCAATTATGGAAGGAGTTAAAGACCCATGACTGAAAGGGAAGACTCTTTGTTTCAGCAGGAATTTCTTGAGAAAGAGAGATATCATAAGACTAAGGTTTGTATCTGCCGGGTAATGCTTTTAGTGCTCCTTCTGGCACTGTGGGAGCTGTGCGCCAGTCTTCAGATCATTGATGCATTTATTTTCAGCTCCCCCACAAGAATCTGGTCCTGCTTTGTAAAAATGGCCGGGGACGGAACGATTTTTCTTCACATAGGAGTTACGCTGTGGGAGACCCTTATCAGCTTCCTTCTGGTGGTGACTGTAGGTGTGACGGCGGCAGTGGCTTTGTGGGCCAGCCGCAGTCTGGCTGAGATCCTGGAGCCTTACCTGGTTATGTTAAACAGTCTGCCCAAGTCCGCCCTGGCCCCTCTTCTCATTGTATGGCTGGGCAACAATATGAAGACCATTATTGTGGCGGCAGTATCCGTGGCAGTCTTCGGCTCTATTCTCACTCTCCATACGGGATTTGCCCAGACGGACCCGGATAAGATACGGCTCATCCGTTCTCTTGGAGGAGGCAAAAGGGATATTCTCTTTAAGGTTCTGATCCCATCTTCCGTTCCGCTCATTGTCAGCAACATGAAGGTGAACGTGGGGCTGTGCTTAGTGGGGGTGATTATCGGAGAGTTTCTATCGGCCAAGGCCGGCCTGGGATACTTGATTATCTATGCGTCCCAGGTCTTTAAGATGGATCTGTTGGTGATGTCCATAGTGATCTTAAGTATTCTTTCTATGGCTCTCTATCAGGTGATTGCAGAAGCGGAGAAACGTTTTCTGTAAGGACAATACAGGCGGAATTCCTACAAGAGGGAGTCCACCTTATCGCATACCATGGGGATATATTCGCTAAGGCCGGCTTCCCCGCATCCAACAATATAATGATTGCAGCGATTTACCGGAATCAGAATCTTGTAGGCTTTGCTGGAGCCGATGGCCTGGGCGATGGCCGGGGTGATCTCCCCTAAAAGGGCGTCGGCAAGGACGATTCCTATGGGCCCGATAATGATATCGGAGTCCCGGGCATTGACAATGCAGGGATTCTCACCCGTGGCCCCGTGATCTGCCCCGGCCTTCAGCATGGCAGCCGTGGCGATGGTGTTGGTGCCGATGGCGTAGAGCTCCAGAGAGGGGTGTCTTTTTTTCAGCTGCTCTATGACAGCCCGGCCCATTCTGCCGCCCTGGCCATCGATGATGGTGATTTTCATATGTGATTCCCCTTTTTGTTTTATTTTGTGCTTGGCTGTTGTTTATTGTAACTGACGGGGGATGATGATGTCAAGACAGGAAAAGATTGGTTCATTGTAAAATAAGATGCGACAAGGGAAATATACTCTAAAGCATCTTATTTTTAACAGAAAATAAGAGAGTGCTACAAGAGAATTAAAAAACTCT
>JAAWHU010000018.1 GCA_022796015.1 Hungatella sp.
GCTGAATATTCTGACCATATCCTGCAGGAAAAGACATTTGCACCATGGAAATGAGACCATAGAACACAGGAGGGACTAACCCCGACTGGGTTCTGCTTTTCTGGGCTCATTGGAATGCCTGGTGCAACAGGCTTTGAATGAAAGATATGGTCTGAATATTCCCCTGGCTTTGACTTTCGCAATTACCTATAAACTGGGCTGGCAGCATTCCTAATGCTTCACCGGAAGCTCCAGATAGATCTGAAATCCCTCGCCCTCTGCCGAGAGGAACCGAATCCGCCCGCCTGCATCCTTAACCCGGCTTTCCATGCCGGAAAGCCCGTTGTGTGCCTTTATGGAGCCGCACCCCTGCCCATCATCAAAAATATAGACGTTTACCTCAGCTTGGGCAAACTTGACAATCACATCCATATGGGAGCCATGGGCATATTTCAGGCAGTTGGTAATAGCCTCCCTGAGACACTGATAGACCACGGCGGACAGATGAGAATATTCCGGCCCATCCTGACCCTGAATCTCCACCTCCACATCAATCTCTTTCACACTGGCTGCCAGCTGGTACACACCCTGGGTAACCAGCTCGCAGGAATCCCCCTGCTTCATATGGTTAATGGACCATCTCAGCTCCCGAATGCCGCCGGATGCCAGCTCCTGGGCCTGGTACAGATACTCCATTAGCTCCGGCTCCATGGTTTTTCCCTTCTTCTCTTCCTCCTCACAGTGTATTCGGATCAGCTTGATCAGAGATTGAATCATGGTCAGGGTGTGTCCTGTGGTGTCATGAACCTCCTGGGCAATCCGGTTTCTCTCCTGCTCGATGGCCAGACGCTGTTCCGAGACAGCCAGCTCCCGGCTCTGTCTCAAAAGCTCATAATATTCTCCCACATCCGTCAGCACCAGCACCCCGCCCATGCTCCGTCCCCTCCGGTCATAGAGAGGATATTCTTTGGCCTGAACCTTTTGATTTTCCTTTTCCTGATTATTATGAAGCTCTTTCCTCACCATATCGTAATCGTCTCCGCTTTTCACCTCCAGCCATCTGCCTGCCGCTTCATTGCAGCAGGTAACTCTTCCCCTTCGGTTGTAGATGACGACTCCCTCTGCAATGGATGCGAAAATATGCTGGGAGGCCACCACATTGATATCCAGGAAATCATAGCGGAAGACGGCAAGGACCATCAAGAAGCTGGACAGTGCAAATACGGGAGGCGTCAAGTCAAATCCGGCTCGGATTGCTCCTGACAGATAAAGCATGTTAAAGACCAGAGGAAGAGCTGCGGCCAGAATCAGCACTGCCCCATGGATTCCCATGGAATCACGCTGCTTTAAGGAGCTGATCACTGCCGCCATCCCCAGTATGACACAGCCATAGGCATAGGTCATGTGAACATAAAACACAGGGCCGTACACCACCTGGTCAAAACCGAAAGATCTATAAAAGAAATGATGCAGCCCATTGGTCCAAAACATGATATAGTCAAACACAGCGATGGCAGGCAATACCCATTTGGCCCACAAGGGAATTTTCTTTCCGCAGTAGCAGCAGGAAAACTCAAGCCAGCAGGGCCCTATGAAGCTGATTCCCATATAAGAAATACCGTAGAGCACATATTTCATCTCCAGGGTCACGGCAAAGGCAAGGAACAGCTGGGGCAGGCACCAAATCATAATCAAGATCTGGCAGACAATAAATGCTCTTGTGGTCCGGTTCCGGTCCGCCTTAAGCATCAGCCAGACACAGGTGCAGAAGCTGAACCCGATGGCCCCTAAATACGCAGACTGCAGTAAGATTCCGGCCATATTTCCTCCTCCCCTTAAGGGTCATTCTCTTGTTCGATTATATCCCTTTTACGGAATTCTGTCAAAAACTACCGTTTCTTCTCTATGATGCCGGCCACAATCATCAGGCTGATTCCGGCTGCCAGAAGATAAACCCACCAGGAGACGCTCAGCCAGAAGCTTCTGGTCATAAACAGCGCTACTCCCAGGATGATGGCTGCCCCAAAGCGCCCCCACCACACGCGGGCCTTTGCCTGAGCCCACAGGAATATGGCCAGGCAGATTCCCTCCAGGATAATGGCATCCCACACAAGGCCTGACAAAAGGGCGTCGGCGCACAGCACCAGAAGAAAGGTTATATAGCTTACATGCTGCACCCATGAAATCCACGGCAGGTGATCCCAGACAGCTCCCAGAACCCAGAGCAGCAGCACGGCAGGCACAAGAGCCATCTCCAGCCTAAGAACCTCAGGCCACACGAGAAACGGCTGCTGCCAACAGGCCAGTGCCAGAAAGCAGGCGGAGGCAAAAAGAGCCGGTTTTTTAAGAGACGTAATTGCGGTATACTGCAGGAAATACACGGCTGCCAGGAGAATATATGCAAAACACCATCTCTCGTCTCCCATTGCCGCCATAAACAGTATGGTCCAAATCGAGAAAATCTGGAACCAATCCACACGCCACCGGCCTTCCACACGGTCGTCTTCTTTTACAATGGGATAGTAATACCGGGCCAAGGCGCCGGATGCCAGCAACACGCCTCCCACCCCGAATCCCAACTGATTCATGGTCAGCTCCATGGCGGACCTGGCTATATAGGGAAGCGGCAGAATCCCGATGGCTGCCACAAGATGAGGCCACTGGCGGCTGCCCTTATAAAACCACACGTAGTAGCCTGCAAAAGCCGCAAGGCAGAGCACAAGGGCCTCTGTTCTTCCGTCTGCATCCATGTAGAAGCCTGCAAGGGTGAGAAGCAATGCTCCGCATCCGCAGATATCGAGAAACAGGCTGTGCTTTTCCGGGGAAATCTCTTTTCTGAAACATCTTACTCCCTGTATTGCCAAAAATGCCAGATTCACTGCTGCCATTTGGAAGACAGCATCATCTGTCACCCAGCCGGCGGCATAGAGAATGGTTTGTGCGGATGCTAAGGCCTTCATCCAGGAATAGGATTCCTTCTCCTTCCCTCGTTCCAGAATACAGATTCCGGCTGTCATGGCCCCCATAGCCCCCACGCCCAGGACTGTAAAGCCCTCCGGCCAGACCCTGCACACCGCCAGAAGGCTGTGCCACATGGAAAAGATGCCGAAGACCAGAAAATGGATTGGGGCAAACAGGTGAAAGCCTTCCAGTAAAAGCTCTCCAAAGCCCTGTTTCTCCTGATTCTTTACGATGCGGCTTTCCAGGTATTCCTTCAGAAGAATAAGAACAGAGGAATAGATCATCATAATCCATATAAATCCGCTCCATCCAATGAGGAATGTTTTTACCAGGAAAAACATGCTGATGCTCATTCCCCATAGGCTGGCCTGAGTATAAATTCTGTCATGAAACCGCTTCAGGCCTGCCAAAAACGCTGTGACTGTCACAATACTTCCCACCCACAGAACCTTCCATCGGTTGCTGCCGGCAAGGATAAAATCAGATCCTAACAGTTCAAAATACGCTGCCGCCAGCACGGACAGAAACAAAAAGATGCTGCCCAGGATATAGAAGGCGTTGCTGGTTCTGCGGATCTGAAGGCGGTTCTGCGCCAAAAAGCTGGCTCCAAAGAACAGGCACCCCCCTGCCAGGACAAAAAACACCTTGTAGATATCGGGGAGAATATGCCAGGTTGTGGTGGCAAAGATCAGGCCTGCCAGAACAATAAGCACTACTCCCAAGATCAGAGACAGCATTCCAAGATGACGGTAGCCGTAATCCAGAATCTTTTTCTGGATGTTCTTCTCACACTGCCAGTCTTCTTTCTTCTCCGTCCGGGTCTCCTTCTGCCAATCGTTTTCTCTCTCTGTCTGCTTTTCTCTCTGCCAATCCGAATTCTGCCCGATGTGGGCCTCCCTCCTTTGGTCTTCCTCCGGCGCCGGCATCTGGCTCGTCCAGCCTGCTTCCTGCTCCCCCGGCATCTTCTGCTGCCGGCCCGGCTCTTGGGCCTCTTCCTCCTGTCTCAGGAACGGGATCTCCTCTCCCTGGTTCCGAGCTGTCTCCAGCCCGGCCGGTTCTGTCCTTTCGCCTTCCTGGCTCCGGACTCCATGGATTCTGCCTGTCATGGAGGAACCATACCTCATTCCGGCTCTTTCCAGATCCTGAATCTGCCCTTTATATCTGTCATTTACTATCAAAAGCCAAATAATAATTCCAAGCTCTGCAAAAGGAGCCACCAGCCATATAAAAAGTATCATAATCCAGCTCATATTCATTCCCCTTTCTTCTTGCATTCTTTTTTGTGTTCACAATTTCCCTTTCCCTGATACACACATTATAGACTAAATATTGCCATTATGGTAGATATCATCCGTCATTTCAGGCAGTGACATTTGTCACGTTACTGTTCACACCCAGTACCCTGTGAACAGTAACTTTGTCACTGGTTGATGCAGCTTTACCTGTAAACCAATCTGTGCTATGATAGAAACCAGGTAATTACAAAACTCAAAGTTGAGGGAATATTCTGACTGTATCTTTCATCCAAAGCCTGCTGCACCAAGCATTTCAATGAGCTCAGGAAAGCAGAACCCAGTCGGGTTCATCCCTCCTGTGTTCTATGATCTCATTTTCATGGCGCAAATGTCTTTTCCTGTAAGATACGGTCAGAATATTCAGCCAAGTTTTGAGTTTCACAATCGCCTGTACAATAAAAAAGAAAAGGAGTGCCAAAAGTATGATAACTGCATTGATCCATGCCAATATTGTAGATGTAATCAACGAGACCCTGATCCCGGATGGCTCTGTTCTGGTGGAGGATGGCCTGATTAAGGAGGTGGGGACAGGCCTCTCTCTTCCGGAAGGCGCAGACATCGTGGACTTAGAGGGCAAAACATTGCTCCCCGGACTTTTTAACTGCCATGTACATGTGTGTTCCGATGCAGGCACCGGCGTGCGCCAGCCCATAAGCCAGGCGGCTCAGGCCATACGGGCCATAGGCAATCTCAAAACACTGCTTGCCTCCGGCGTCACCTACATCCGGGAGGCAGGCGCACCTGCTTATATTGATGTGGATCTTCACAATGCCCAGGAGGCAGGGACGATTGCTGCACCTCAGATGCAGACCTCCTGCCGGTGTATCTGCATGACAGGCGGCCACGGCCACTCGGAAGGCCGGGAAGCGGATGGGCCGGACGACTGCCGGAAAGCGGCAAGAGAACAGCTGAAGGCCGGGGCGAACTGGATCAAGGTTATGGCCACAGGCGGAGTCATGACAAAGGGTGTGGAGCCAGGTTCTCCCCAGCTCACGGAGGAAGAGCTTCGGGCTGCCATTGAAGAAGCCCACAAAGCCGGGGCAAAGACATTTACCCACGCCCAGGGAATGGAAGGCATTAAAAATGCCTTGAGAGCCGGGGTGGATTCCATTGAGCATGGGTTCTTCATGGACGACTGGTGCTTTGACTGGATGAAGGAACACAATGTATTTTTTGTTCCCACCTTAGCCGCCCCTCACTGGATTAAAGTCTACGGGACCGGCGCCGGAATCCCCGATTATATGGTGCGCAAGGTGGAGAATACCATAGAAGCCCACAAAGACACTTTCCGCCGGGCTCACAAGGCCGGTGTGAAGATCGCCCTGGGAACCGATGCCGGCACCCCCTTTAATCATTTTGACAAAACGGCATTTGAGGCTGTCTTAATGGTTGAAAACGGTATGACGCCTATGGAGGCCATCCGGTGCGGCACCATTCATGCCGCCGAACTCTTGGGAGTAAAAGACACCCACGGCTCTGTCACCCCTGGGAAGAAGGCCGATTTCGCCGTGTTTGCGAAGAATCCCTTGGAAGATGTGAATGCACTTTTGGACTGTGCTATGACGGTTCTTGGGGGAAAGGTTGTTATTTAGTAGATCGACCAATCAGAAGCTGGAGAGATGCCAATGAATAGCCTCTCGTTTCCTGTGTAAACCTCACTTCAATCATTTCCATAAGCCTCCTAAGCAAAAACGCCATGGACAACCATAGTCCGTGGCGTTTTCATGACTGCCGTTTTGACAAATCTCAACCGTCCCTATTGGGGGGACCGCTCCTCAAACTTTTTCACAATGGTGAACAAGAGCTCTGTAGTCTTCTCAAGAGACTGAATGGTAATATACTCAAATTTTCCATGGGCATTGTGGCCTCCTGTGCACAGGTTTGGACAGGGCAGGCCCATGTAGGAAAGGCTCGCCCCGTCTGTGCCGCCGCGGATGGGTACGATAATCGGCTGGATATCCAGGTCTGCCATGGCATCTTTTGCAATGTCAATGAGATACATATGATCTTTAAGCTTTTCCTTCATGTTGTAGTAAGTATCTTTTACAATGAGTTCTATGGTTCCTTCTCCGTATTTCTGATTCATGTAATCGGCCACACGCTGAATGTAAGCCTTCTTCTCCTGGAATTTATCCATATCATGATCCCGGATAATATAATTCATAACCACCGTCTCCACGCTTCCGGAAATCGTATCCAGATGGAAAAATCCCTCATACTCCTCCGTATACATGGGATTCTCAAAGACAGGAAGCATGTTCTGGAGCTCCATGGCCATGAGAATGGCATTTTTCATCTTTCCCTTGGAGGAACCGGGATGAATGCTGAGACCGTGAACGATCACCTTGCAGGAGGCGGCATTGAAATTCTCATACTCCAGCTCTCCCACGGCCCCGCCGTCAACTGTATATGCCACATCGGCCCCAAAGCCCTTTACGTCAAACATATCCGGCCCGGCTCCCACCTCCTCATCCGGGGTAAATGCCACCTTGATGGTTCCATGGGGAATCTGGGGATGCTTCAAAAGATACTCTGCAAGAGCCATAATCTCTGCGATGCCTGCCTTATCGTCAGCCCCCAGAAGCGTACTTCCGTCTGTGGTGATCACATCCTGCCCCACATAGTTTAACAGGTCGGGATACTCCTTGGGCCCCATGGAAAGGCCTGTCTCCTGATTCATGACAATCCTGCCTCCATCATAATTTTTCACAATCTGAGGCTTCACATTCTCCCCTGAATAGGCAGGAGATGTATCCAAATGGGCGATAAGGCCCAGAACCGGAACCTTTTTGTCTGTAGTCGCCGGAACTGTCCCGTAGACATAGCCATGGCTGTCCATAGACACATCCGACGCTCCCATGTCCTTTAACTCCTGCTCCAGGATTCTGGCCAGGTCCTTCTGTTTCTCTGTACTTGGAACCGTATCCTTTTCCGGCTGTGACATGGTATCCACAGCAATGTACTTGAGAAAACGTGTTAATACAGTTGTCTCCATTTCTTTTTCCTCCTTAAAAATATTCTTTTCTCTCCCATACCGGCGAGAGAACCGTCTGGTCAGAACAGGGATCCCCCTGCAGGCCTTTGAGTACAACTTTCTTACCGGCTCGCCAGCTCCTCCATAATCTCCTCCCACGTAATCCCTCTGTCAGCCATAAGGACCATCATGTGGTAAAGAAAATCGGAAATCTCATACTTAATCTCCTCGGGATTGGGATTCTTGGCGGCAATAATAATCTCTGTGGCTTCTTCCCCAAGCTTTTTTAAGATCTTATCCAGGCCCTTATCGAAAAGATAATTGGTATAGGACCCTTCCTTGGGGTGCTCCTTCCGGTCCAGGATTACCTTGAACACATCCTCGAACACCTTTAAGGGATTGGTGTTCCGATATTCCCGCTCGGCCAGGGTCTGGAAGAAGCAGGATCTGGCCCCTGTGTGGCAGGCTGCTCCTACCTGCTTCACCTTTGCCAGAATGGTGTCATTGTCACAGTCCAGATGAAGAGATTTGACGTACTGGAAATGGCCCGATGTTTCTCCCTTAAGCCAGAGGGTTTTACGGCTGCGGCTGAAATAAGTCATTTTCCCGGTCTCAAGGGTCTTCTCAAATGCCTCCCTGTTCATGTAAGCCAGCATCAGAACCTGGGAGGTACGGTAATCCTGGGTGATCACAGGAATCATGCCGTTGGAATCCAGCTTAAAAGCATCCCAGCTCACAGAGCTTTCAAAGGTATCTACGGGGATGTTCTTCTTTTTCAGCTCCTGCTTTAGCCTCATGAAGCCTCCCTCATCCTCCCGTGACGAGGTGAGAACCGCCGCCTCCACACAGGGAATCTGCAGAAGAGAGGAGGTTTCCCCCAAGGGATCCTCACGGCAGAACACAAAGACCGGCATGGGACAGCCTGCAAGAAGATCCCCCAGTTCTTTTTCTGTCTCCTCTCCCTCCCTGCCAATCAACAGGGCAGAAGCACCCAGCTGTTCAAACTCCTCCGCCCTGTTCAGAAAGGAAGGCTCTGGCAGGTACCCGTAGATCTTCTCACCTCCGAACCGGTGAGACCCCTCCTTCATAAGATCCACATTCGCATCGTCAGCCACATCCAAAAACACTGCCTTTGCCCCGGCATAGAGATATTTTTTAATGTCCTCCAGCCGTCTCACCCTGCCTCCTGCAAGAATGGGAATGTCAATTTCCCGGGCTATGTCCTTTATAAGAAGGATGGTGCGCTCATGATCCTCCTCGGTCTGCGACAGATCATAGATCAGCAGTTCATCTGCTCCATTGTCACTGTAACGGCGGCACAAGGTCAGAATATCCTCTTCACATACCATCTTATTATCAAGGACAATCGCCTGGCCTTCCCGGCATCCAAAGCCGGAAATCAGTTTTTTATAGGTCATCTTATGCATTCCTCCCTTCAAACTGCCTGACTGCCTCACCCAGGTCAATCCGGTTCTCATAAAGAGCCTTGCCGATAATAGCGCCCTGGATTCCCTGGCTGTGGAGAGTTTTCAAATCCTCCATGGAAGATACGCCCCCTGAGGCAATAATGTTCATTCCCGTCTCATCCGTCAGTCTTTTTGTAGCTTCCACATTGGGGCCTGTCAGAGTTCCGTCTCTGGAAATATCCGTGTAGACCACGTGGCGAACACCGTATTCCTTCATCTTTTTGCAAAGCATAGAAGCATTCAGGGTACTGATCTTCTCCCAGCCCTCCATCGCCACCATGCCGTCCCTGGCATCGATTCCCGCTACGATCTGATCCGCTCCCAGCTCCTCCACAAGCTCCCCAATAAATTCCGGTTCCTTTGCCGCCCTGGTGCCGATAATTACCCGCGACACTCCCAGACTCAGCATGTTGGCAGCCGCCTCCCTGGTTCTGATGCCTCCTCCCAGCTGTACGGGAACCGTTACCGAGGCTACAATACGCTGAATGACTGATTCATTTACAGATCGTCCTGCCAATGCGCCATCCAGATCCACCACATGAAGAAAAGAAGCCCCCTTTGACACCCACAGCTTAGCCATCTCGCAGGGATCCTCTCCGTACACCTTCACCTGGTCAAAGAGCCCCTGGGTCAGGCGGACACATTTTCCATCCTTCATATCAATCGCCGGATATAACTGCATTCTATTCCTCCTTCTCTACCATACCGTGAACCTAGTCAAGGTGTTCCGCGAAATCCCCCGCCGGAAATCAACGGGCATTCATGAAAAATAAATGATACCGCAGCCTCATAATCCTCTGTCCTCTGGGCCTTCTTGATCTTCTTTCCCGCCTTTTCCCCGTTCTCAAAGGCATAGAGAAGATAACACCAGATTTCCTTCATCTTAAACAATACGACCTTCTGCCCTGATGATGCAAGGAATTCCCGGCAATACTCCTCATAAAGCCGGTCATGAAATTCCCGCAGCAGCTCCTTTGCCATAACTCCACGGACATCCTGACATAAGAGCCCGGGATTGGCGATGATTCCCCGCCCAAGCATAACCGCCTCAAGCCCGGGAAATTCCTCCTTAATTCTCCTTAAATCCTCCCCGCAGAAAATATCTCCGTTGTAGCACAGGGGATTAGGGCTTGTTCTCACAGCCAGACGAAAGGATTCCATATGAGGCTTGTTTCTGTAGTAATCCGTTCTCACTCTGGGGTGAATGATTAATTCATTTATGGGGTATTGATTGTAAATCTCCAACAAATGCTCAAATTCCTCCGGTTTTTCCATGCCAAGCCTGGTCTTTACGGAAATTCTCATATCAAGTGCAGAGAATATCTCGTGGAGGCACTGGTCCACCTGATCAGGATAAGCGAGAAAACCGGCTCCCCGCTTCTTGGAGACCACGGTTCCGGAAGGACACCCCAGGTTAAGGTTCACCTCCTGGTATCCCATAGATTGCAGCACCCTTGCCGTTCTTATAAAATCCGTACTGCTGTTAGTAAGAATCTGAGGCACCACATAAAGCCCCTGATTGTTGTCCGGTTCCAGCTCCCTCTGCTCTCTGGGGCTTAATTTTCCGTTCTTGTTGGGGGATACGAAGGGTGCAAAGTACTTGTCCATAGTTGGAAAGCAGCTGTCATACACTCTGCGGAAAATCTGTCCCGTGATCCCCTCCATAGGGGCCAGATAATATCTCATGTCTGATACCTCATATATCTTGTACACCTCATACACATTACATCCTATGTAAGATCTGCCGTCTCATACTTTATGATTCTTGCCAGATCCGCCGGGGAAACCTCCACCTGGTATCCCACTTTTCCGCCGCTGAAGCAGAATGTATCACATGACAGCACGCTCTCGTCAATGGTAGTCTTAAAAAACTTCTTCATGCCGATGGGAGAACAGCCTCCGTGGATATATCCGGTTAAGGGCAGAAGCTCCTTTGCCTTCAGCATCTCTACCGACTTCTCTCCCACAGCCTTTGCCGCCTTCTTTAAGTCCAGCTCCTTGTGAACCGGTATGACAAACACATAATTCTGTCTGCTTTTGGCCACTGTAACAAGGGTCTTAAACACGTTATCCGGGCTTTGTCCCAGAATAGCCGCCACCTCCTGGCCGGATATGGCTTCCTGACAGGGATAGGTATGACTTTTATAGGGAATCTTTTTCTGCTCCAGAAGGCGCATAACATTAGTCTTTTCTTCCATTCTGCCTCCTTATCTGCCTTATGTGAAGGCAAGTTGATCACGGTCTATTTTACCTGTTTTGGAATATTTGTCAATCCGTCCTTTGAAGCAGCTCCAGCACTCCGTAGGTTCTCTGTCCCAAATCATCCGCAAGAGGGGCTGACCGGACATGCTCCTTTAATTCCCTTGGAATCTGATACAGGTCAATGACCTCCAGCCCCTTTCCCTCATAATATTTCCGCAGATATTCCTTGCCTGCATGAAGACTGCTTGAAAGAAAATAGTTCCGGTGCATCCCTTTTTTCACCTGCATCTCCTCGGCAATATAGTCGATCCAGCCAACAAAGGTTTTTAGGTTATAATCATTAAGAGAATAACCTACAAACAAGAATACATGGCCGATAAGCAGATATTTGAGAAAGGTTTCTATCAGCCGGTGGGTCTCAGAATAGTGCAGGTAATCGTCCTCCTTGAATACCATTTTTTCCGGGCAGCGGATATCCCCGTGAAGCTTCAGCAAATAGTGATTGGCGATTCCTGTAAGAAGATCCCGATCCTCCCGCACAATCTGATAACCAGCCGCCACCTGATCCATGAGAATATCAAAATTGGTGGTCACAATGTGTTTTGGGCGAAGGGAAACAATCAGATGATTTAAGGGATTAGGCCGGATATTGTCCGGTATCATAGACTTTATGAGGGCATAATAATCCCTGTGGCCGGGACTTTCATCCATACAGTAATAATACTGGGGAATCCGAATGTACTCGTCTGTGGCCAGGCGGCCCTCCATAGGATATCCGATGGCTTCTGCAAATGTGTGAACCATCTGTCCCCAGGTGGGGAGGCCGGAATTTTTGGATACACCGGCCCCTACAAAAATCACCAGCTTTTCCTTTGCCAAGGCAAGTGACAGATCATTAATCATCTCGTAAAAGGTCATGATTCCCCTCCCTGGCCTTACTTCATTGCCTCGTGAAAAATACGGGCCAGGTCCTCCTGATTTCCATATTCAAATCCGATCCTACCCTCATAGGTTATGGAATCACAGGAATCTGCGGCCACAAACATACGAAGAGTCTCTCCGTCTTCCCTCACAAGGTCCAGGACACCTACATAAGGGCATCCGGAAAGTGACTCAGGGCCCCGGATTGCCTGATCTAAAAGCCGAGACAGAGCTACAAGCTTCTCCTTATCCTCAACAATCTGAGTTGTATAAGTCTTAACGCCGCCTCCAAACTGGGGAAATACCAGAGTGGCGCTGATAAGAGGCGTCTCAAACCAGGTATCCGTGAAACTTCCGTAGTCCATACCTACGGTGTCCTTTATCTTTTCTATAACATAGGAAAATGTCTCGGGGCTGTACACCAGGCTCACATGATCCTCCATATCTCCGGTCCCATTATAGGTCAAAAGATACCCGGGACACTCTCTGCTTCCCAAAAGCTCATAGGTTCTGCCATCCAGGGTAAAGCCGGCCCCTGTGGTCCGTATGGAGGGCTCTGCCCTTCTGCTCATCTCTATGGCTTCCCTGTAATTGGACATTGCTTCAGAGCCGGCTTTGACCTGCTCTTCATCCAGCAATGCCCTTAAGGCTTCGCAATCCCTTTCCTCAAGGCGGATACAGCAAGGGTACGGTTCCGACCAGAACCTTATGGTATCCTCATCCTGATATGAAAAATCAATACAAGGCGCTTCCTCATCATGGAACGAAAGTCCCGGATGCTTTTTGAAAAAGTCCAGCTGCATTCTGCCGTCAGGGTTAAACACACAGGAGAATTCCGGATCCTCTGCTGCCTTTAAGGGGAGAAAGCAGAACCGGTCCAGGGAGGAAGGCGAGCTCCATCCTTCCAGGGGAGCCACTGAGAAATCCGTGACTTGGTAAAGGATGGTCTCATTGCCCTCCTTGTCATAGTATCCGATCTGATGGTATCCCTTTTCCCAGGAGGCATTGTCCACCCAGCCTGTTGACAGTTCATAGAAATCATCATATTGGGGCGCATCTTCCCGGCGCACTCCCAGGTAATAGGCCCTGTTTCCCTCCCCGATCCGTCCCGTGACCTCATAATGGCCGCCCAGCATGTCTTCCAGAGCTTTTGCCCTCTCATCTTTTTCAGAGCGGAAGTCCTGGCCCTCCAGATAGCTTTCCACCAGAGTGATATAATCTGCCAGTTCCTGGTCTCTAAGGAGTTGATCTTCCCCGGCTTTTGGGGAATCGTCGGAGGCGGCTGCCTCTGTCTCCCCTGCTGGGACCCTGGGTTCCTTTGCTGTGGATTCCTTTGTTGTAGATTCTGTCTCTGCCGTCTCTGCACAGGCCCCTGTCAGCAAGGAAAGGCTTACCGCTGCTGACAGCAGGCCTGCTTTTACATAATTAATCTTCATGGAATACTCCTATTGAATATTATCGAAAGCTCTTGATCCAGTTTACAAGAGAATTGTGATATACATTTTCCATAACATCCTGACGCATCCGGTCCGTAACGGGGCCGTTCATAGCCATTCGGTCCAGAATGGCCTGCTGCAGTTCTTCGACGTCCATTTCCTCGTAGGTTTTCTTTTCCTGAAGCTTCTTTCCCTGGTCGGCCGTCTGTTCTGGCCTGACGGTCCCAGAAGAGGCGGCTCCCTGAACGCTTCCGCCTGATTCCCGGGTCTGGCCTGGCTGCTGCTCCTGACTGACTTCCGGTTCCGAGCTTGCCTGCTGCTCCTGCTTCCGGCTGACTTCCGGCTCCCGGCTTGCCTGCTGCTCCTGCTTCTGGCTGACTTCCGGCTCCCGGCTTGCCTGCTGCTCCTGCTTCTGGCTGACTTCCGGCCCCCGGCTTGCCTGCTGCTCCTGCTTCTGACTGACTTCCGGGCTTACTTCTGCCTTCCGACCTGCTTCCGACGGCTTCAGGCCTGCCTCTGCCTTCTCGTCGGTCTTAGCTTCCTGGAAAGACAGATTGTCCGTATTAGGAGTCCCATCCATTGGAACCCAGATTCCGCCGCCGTGTGCAGGAATTGTCACCTGGATACGGCCATCCCTCACATCTGCAGTCCTTCCTGACAAAAGGTCTGTATACCTTAAGGCATTTCCTGACGGAAGGCTCATGGAAGCCTGGCTGTCGTCATTATTGACTGTCACAAGAACAGATTCCCCCTCATAATTCCTGGCAAATCCATACTGGCGGTTTGTCAATACCAGTTCCTTATAATCACCGTAGGAAAGTGCTTTTACCTTCTGGCGTATCTTTCCCAAAGCACTGATCAACCTGGTGCAGTCATTGGTTTTCAGAGCGTCCTTATAATCCTCTAAGGACAATGCCGGGCGCAGGGATTCGTCAGAATACTTCTCCTTCTTCCCCTCAATCCCGAATTCAGAGCCGTAATAAACAGAGGGCACTCCCGGAAGGGTGTAGAGAAGAACGTGAACCGGCGCAAACTGAGCCTTGTCATTCAGCTTGGTGTAGATGCGCTCCACATCATGGTTGTCCACGAAATTGTAGAGCTTTAACCCCTCCGGCCGGCTGCCTCCCATATCGTGAAGCCTTCTTACGGTGTGGGCAATCTCAAAATAGTTGTGGTCATTGTGGCCGGAATAAAGGGCCTTATGCAGATGATAATTGGTGACCGAGTGGAGGGTGCCCTCGTTGACCCATCGTGAATAGTCGCCGTGAATCACCTCTCCCATAAGCCAGAAATCCGGCCCGATTTCATTTGCCGTCTGTCTTAAGGCCTGCATATATCCGAAATCCAGCACATCGGCGGCATCCAGACGAATGCCATCAATGTGAAATTCACTGGCCCAGAACCGGATCACATCACAGATATAATTTCTTACCTCCGGATTGTTCTGGTTCAGCTTCACAAGGAGATCATATCCGCCCCAGTTCTCGTAGGAGAATCCATCCTTGTACTCGTTATCTCCCCAGAAATTCACACGGCAGTACCAGTCCTTGTAGGGGGAATTCTCCCGGTTCTTCTTGATATCCTGAAATGCAAAAAAATCCCGTCCCGTGTGGTTGAAGACCCCATCCAGGATCACCCGGATGCCCTGGCTGTGGCATTCCTCCACAAAGGCTGTAAGATCTTCATTGGTTCCCAGGCGGCTGTCCAGCTTTTTATAATCCGTGGTCTCATAGCCGTGGCCTACGGATTCAAACAAGGGCCCGATATAAAGGGCATTGCACCCAATGTCTTTTATGTGGGCAATCCACGGTAATAATGTGTTGAGCCGGTGCTTTGGCTCTGTATAGGTGTTGGTTTTCGGCGCCCCCGTAAGGCCCAATGGATAAATGTGGTAAAATATGGCTTCATCATACCATGCCATGTTAAGTCCCTCCCTAATATTGAAGTAAAACCTGCTCTGCTATAACCTTATTATACTCTTTGCACCCAGAATTAGCAATCATTTATACCTGCGGCAATGGGGCATATGCTTTGGCCCCATAACTGTACTGGCCCATGGCTAATCAGCGGAGTGATTAGTCATGGTGTGAACTTGGTTCCGCAACCACTACCCCCTTCGGTAGGCAAACATAATGTTATCCATACACACTTTCTTCGCCTCATCCATGGAAATCGGTCTCGTCTCAAAGGAGAGATACCTTCTGTCCATGGCCCACCAGGAGAGATTCTCCATAATCAAGGTAGCGGCAAGCTCCGGAAAGTCAAGTCTGCGCAGCACGCCCAAAGCCATATACCGGGTGAGATACATGGTCATGGCAGACAGCAGCCTATCCCGGTAAACCTTGTATTTTTCGCTGAGAGCCTGAAATTCCCATCGGTTTGTCCGGATAAAAAGACACAGTACGGCGTATCTGGCCATCTGATCGAAGGTATCTGATATCAGCTGGTCAAAATGGTAGGATGCCGTGCTGCCCAGATGTGCTTCAAATTTCACGGTCTCTGTTTCAAACACCTTAAGAAGTTCCTTCTCCACATCCCCAAACAATTCCTCTGTAATGGGCTTTTCAAATTTCCGGTCGGCAAAATCCGGTTCCAGGATCCCCTTCAAAATGAAATGAAGAATCTCTTTTTTCCCTGTGAAATCCAAATAAACCGTGCCGACGGATATTCCCGCAGCCTTGGCAATATGACTGATCTGCGTTCTGGAGTATCCTTGCTGCAGAAATAAAACCGTAGCCTTTTCTGCTATCTTCTTAATCCGCTGATTTGTATTCTTCATTTCCTGCTCCTCGTGGTGAATGAATTATTCATTTTGTGCCGTTTATTCGGATCAGTACCCAAATTCTCCGTTTAAAGACTCGTCATCCTCAATCCAGTCCTGTACCTTCACCACACGATAGTGGTTCTCATCGTCTCTGATATAGACAGTCTCGATTCCCGCATTGATAATCATGCGCTTGCACATGGAACAGCTGCTGGAATTGGTAATATATTCTCCCGTGGCCACTTCTCTTCCCGACAGATACAGAGAGCTTCCGATCATTCTCTCCCGCTCTGCACTGATAATGGCATTGGTCTCCGCATGGACACTGCGGCACAATTCATACCTCTCCCCTCTTGGGACATTCATCTTCTTCCGGATGCACACCTTTAAATCTGAACAGTTTTTTCTTCCTCTGGGGGCTCCCACATAACCTGTGGAGATCACCTCGTCATTCTTCACGATCACGGCCCCGTAAAGCCTGCGCAGACATGTCCCCCTCTTGGATACCACGTCTGCCAGATCCAGATAATAATTCACCTTGTCCCTTCTCTCCATAACTCTTCTCCCCTTTATTCGTCAAACTTTAAGCCTGCCAAAGCCTGCGCAAAGGCATTGTTTAAGGGCTCTGCAGCCTCCTTTTTCTGCTGATTCAAATATCGGTTCACATCCTTTTTGGTGACCCCTGCCCCCTCCTTCCTGCGTCGCTCCTGGAATGCCTTTAATTTCTCTTTGTAGCCGCACCTGCACACAAAGATCTGTCCCTCGCCTTTTCCTCTCAGCTCCATCTTCTTATGGCAATTTGGGCAGCGGGCGTTGGAGGTACGTGAAAGAGTCTCCCGGTATCCGCACTCCCGATCCTGGCACACCAGCATCTCGCTGTTCTTCCCCTTTACCAAAAGCATCCTCTTGCCGCACTGAGGACATTTGTGATTAGTCAGGTTGTCATGGCGGAAGCTTCCTTCTCCTCCTTTGATCTGGCTGATCAGTTCCTCGGAATAGACGCGGATATCCCTCATAAACGTTTCTCTCCCCAAGGTCCTTCCGGCGATCTGCATAAGCTTCATCTCCCAGTCGGCAGTCAGCTCCGGCTTCTTCAAATCCGCCGGAACCAGCTCTAACAGCTGTTTTGCCTTGGATGTAAGGAATATCTCCTTCCCTCTTTTTTCAAGAAGAAAGCTTGAGAACAGCTTTTCGATAATATCCGCCCTGGTGGCCACGGTTCCAAGACCGCCGGTCTCCCCAAGGGTCTTTGCCATAGCTTTGTCCCCGGATTCCATATAGGCAGCAGGGTTCTCCATAGCGGACAAAAGAGAACCTTCTGTAAAATGAGCCGGCGGCTTCGTCTTTCCCTCAGTCATGGAAAAGGCCAGCCCCGTGAGCATGTCGCCCTGAGTTACGGGAGGCAGCTTCTGGCTTGCTATCTTCGGCGCCGTTACGCTGCCATCTGTGCCTTCTCCCTCCTCATCCTCAAAATCAGAACCTCCGTCTTCCCCCTCGTAAACTGCCTTCCATCCGGCGCTCTTCACTACGCTGCCGCGGGCGGCAAACAGCTCCTCCCCCGCTTTTATGGTAATGCTGGTCTGTTCATATTCATAAGGGGGATACATGACTGCCAGGAAACGTCTTACTACCAGATCATAGATCCTCCGCTCGTCAATGGTCATATGATCCAGCTGCACGTATTGCTCCGTAGGGATAATCGCGTGATGGTCGCTGACCTTTTTATTGTTGACAAAGGGAGGATTTGCCGGCAGGCTCTGGGTTATAAGTGGGCCTGCCAAAGCCCGGTATGGTCCCACGGCACATGCCTTTAACCGCTCCTTTAAGGTGGGAACAAGATCAGATGTGAGATAGCGGGAGTCTGTGCGGGGATAGGTGAGAACCTTATGATTCTCATAAAGCCTCTGCATGATGTTCAGAGTCTCCTTGGCCGAGTAATCATAGCGTCTGCCGGCCTCCCTCTGCAGCTCCGTCAGGTCATACAACAGGGGCGGCATTGTCTTTTTGGGGGTCTTGCTCACCTGCACCACCAGGGCCGAGGCGCCTCTGCAGGTATTCAGAATGTCCTCCGCCCTCTTTCTGTCAAAGGTGCTGGTGCTTTTTGACCTCTGGTCCTGCCATGTGAAGGTGATCCCACATCCTTTTGCCTGTATCCCGTAGTAGGGCTTGGGAACAAACTTTTTAATCTGCTCCTCCCTCTTTGCAATCATGGCCAGAGTGGGGGTCTGAACACGGCCGCAGGAGAGCTGGGCGTTGTATTTGCAGGTCAGAGCCCTGGTGGCATTGATCCCGACAAGCCAGTCCGCCTCTGCCCGGCACATGGCCGCGTCATAGAGGGGTTCATATTCTTTTCCGTCCTTCAGATTGGCAAATCCCTCCCGGATGGCCTTGTCAGTCACAGAAGAGATCCACAGGCGGCGCAGAGGCTTCTCATTCCCTGCCTTCTTTAAGATCAGCCTGGCTACCAGCTCCCCCTCCCGCCCGGCGTCTGTGGCAATGATAATGTCGCCGATATCCTTTCTGTGAATCTGGGCCTTCACTGTCTGATACTGCCTGGAGGTCTGCTTAATCACCTCCAGCCGGAAGTGCTCCGGCATCATGGGAAGATCCTCCATCTTCCATTCTTTGTATTTTTTATCATAATCCTCCGGATCAGCCAGAGTCACCAGATGTCCCAGGCCCCAGGTGACCACATACCGGTCGCCCTCCAGGACGCCGTCTTTGCGGCCCTTGCAGGATAAGACCCGGGCGATATCTCTGGCTACGGATGGTTTTTCTGCTATAACAAGGGATTTCATGTGGCTTCGTCCTCCTTGGTTTTATGAAGTTCCTTAAAAATCGCCCACAGATAAGGGGCCCCGAACACATTGAGCTTTTTAGGCCCTGTGATCTCCTCCGGGTTATCCAAAAGTTTCTTCCACGCTGCCAAAGCCGTGCTCTTTGTTATGGATTTGCTTCTGCGGCTTATGAACAGCTCTCCGCCTTTTATGGTATAAGTAAAGGGCAGCCCCTTGGCAGTGAAAAATTCTTCCCCCTCATGTTCCTTTATGTATCCCCAGATCTGATCACATGTATACTCCATGAAACACCTTGCCTTTCTGCCTCATTTCACTTGTCTCATCTTATAATCTGCACGGTCCCATCTGTCTCAATGGTACTGTTAATGGGGTTGCTTCTGATATCCAGATACTCTAAACTTTCCAACTGGTTCAGGGGAGAAAGTTCTGTCACATAGTTATTGTTAAGTCCCAGGTGAGTCAGCTTCTTTAAGGAGGAGGCAAACTGAATGTCTGTCAGCTGATTGCCGTCTAAGTATAGTTCCTCAAGGTTGGGATAGTTGGTAAGAAAATCCGTATGACCATCAAAGGTAACATCATCATACCACAGATTGATCATGCCGCCTGAGGCCTCCACATAGAAGTTCTCCTTCAGGGCAATCTCTCTCATCTCCAGCTTTTTAAGAGTCGGATTCTCTCTTATTTTTCCAAAATCCAGTTCAAACATACAGTTATTTAAGTACAATTCCTCCAACCCTTCATGGTTGAACACATTGGAAATATCCCCCAGAATTTCCGTATTCCTCTGGTATCCGCCCCAGCCGCTCCCCCGGCTGATTCCGGAAAAATCCACGAATTTAAGATTGGTCATGGAATCTAAAAATTTCACGTTTTTTAAGGGCACGCCATAGGTCCACACAGAATAACAGGTAAAGCGCTCCAGTCCCGTCAGTCCTGCAAGGGCGCTGATCTCGTCAATGTTGCAGCCGTGAAGAATCAGCTCCTTCAGATTCCCCATATTCCGCAGAAATGATATGGAGATAAAACCGCTCATATCCATAGTTTCCAGGTTGGTAAGACCCGACAGATCCGGGTCATCCTGGTTGGTGTCCTTGTCAATGGTCAGGGAAGTCAGGCCGGACAGCTTGTTTATGGGGCTGTAATCCCGAACCGAGCCGTTGTCCACAAGGCTTAAGGATGTGAGCTGCGTCAATTCTCCCAGAGGCTCCACGCTGATGGCATCTGTCTCTGCAAGAGACAGGGAAGTCAGGTTGGTAAGAGATTTTAGAAAACTGAACTCTCTTATGGCGGAGGACTCAATCTTTAAACATTCCAGGCCTGTGAGCACCGACAGTGCAGAATAATCCGTGAGAGTCTTGGAGGAATCTGAGCTTCCAAAGGGGTCATAGTCCTCATCCTCCGTGATGGACAGAGAGGTCAGCTTTTTTAAGGAAACCAGCTGCTTCAGATCAGGCGCCGCTATGCCATCAAGAGTCAGGCTTTCCAGATTGGAAAACACTCCGATTCCTTCCAGGCTTTCCGGATTCTTAAGGCTCAATTCCACCATCTGCTCCGGGGAAGGCACCATGTCCGCCACTTCCGTGAGAGACAGGCCGGAACAGACAATACCCTTTAAGTGGGTCAAATCCTTCAGGGAACCAAAGTCCCTGGCATACTCCATCTCCACCTTCTCAAGGCCTGTAAAAAGTCCCAGACTGGAGCCATCCCAGGCGAGAGGCTCCAGAGTCAGAGTCTTCTCCTCAAATCCCTCTTTATAGGGATCGCTGAAGCTGTAGCTCACCTTGGCGGACTCCTTCCCTGTGGTAACCTTTAGATATTTAACCTTTTCCAGATCTTCCCCGGTAACCCGCTCTATATCCTTCCCGAACATGGCCTCCGCCATGGCTTCGTAGAGGGGACTTGCCTGAGCCTGCACCTGGGCCTGGTCACGGTCCTCATCCGCCCCTGAGGGCTTGGAAGCGCCATAATAGCCTCCTGTTGCTGATATGGAGGCCCTTGTGGAGGTTTTTGCACCTCCTGTGCGGACGGTACCGGCAAAGATTCCCGCTCCCACCACACTCACAAGAAACACCACCAAGAGCCCTGCCACCAGAAAAGGACCGGCAGAAGAGGAGCCCAAGTTGTTGATTTTCATATTGCCGGCAGTATGAACCCCTTCTGCCGGATATTGATGGATGTGATAATTGATGGTCTGATCCTCCTCCAGCACAAACTCGCTGTTGCAGAACTCGCAGACCACAATTTTCGGATTCTTCTCCATTGGCACCAGCTTGCCGCCGCAGGAAGGACATTGTAAATTCGTTATTTTCATAAACAGTTCACCCCTAGCTCCGTCAACCTTTTATTTTCTGTACCTCAACGGTCCATCCGGCTTTCGGCCGGCACAAGTACAAGTTCCATCTGTCTGTCATAGGGCTCTTGCTCCACATGCTCCATGCGCCGCTCCTGGGCATCTACGCACCCCTGGGATTCGTAGAACCTTTGAGTCTCCAGCGCCGAGTGGGCGCTGATATAAAGCTTCATGGCGCCTCTCTCTTTTGCCCAGTCCGCCGCCATGGCAAGAAGTTTTTTCCCTGCTCCCCTGCCCCTCAGCTCTTCCGAGACGTGAAGGCTGGTCAAATCCAGATACTGCTTCCTGGTTCCAAACAGCTCCCCCTCCACAGAGGCAAAACCCTTTAATACTCCCTCAGAAAATGCACCGTAGACCACACCGTCTTTCTCCAGGGTTTTTCTAAGGCAGGAAACCAGAAATTCATAATCCTTGCTGCTCCACTGGTCTATAAAGGGGTCGCTTTTTACTACCCATTGGCCCTGTTCCCTCCGCAGGCAGTCGGTTACCACCTGGCGGCGCTCAAATCCCCGGAACAACTCCCTGGTAATCTCTTCCTTTCTAAGACTGCGGTATTCCATGACTTCTCCTCCTATAGGGTTCCCTTTGTAGACAGAACCCCTGTAATTCTCTCGTCATATTTTGTAGCTTCATCCAAGGCCTTGGCAAAAGCCTTGAAAGCCCCCTCAATGATATGATGATGATTTATGCCGTCAAGCTGCTTTACATGAAGGTTCATCTCCCCGGCATAGGAGACAGCATAGAAAAATTCCCGAATCATCTCCGTCTCCAGCTCTCCCACCTTCTCCCGGTCCAGGCGAAGATCATAGGCCAGATAAGGCCTTCCGCACAGATCAAGGGAACATAAGATCAGGGCATCATCCATGGGAAGAAGCTTAGACCCGTAGCGGACAATCCCTTTCTTATCCCCCACGGCAGCCTTCACAGCCTTCCCCAGAACAATTCCCACATCCTCAATGGTGTGGTGGGTATCCACCTCCAGATCTCCCTCTGCCGACAGCTCCAGATCAAAAAGTCCATGTCTTGCAAACCCGCAAAGCATATGGTCAAAAAAACCGATTCCCGTGCTGACGGAAGCTTTCCCGCTCCCATCCAGATTCAGAGTCATCCGGATGGAGGTCTCCCCCGTCACCCTCTCCACGCTGCCAATCCGATTTCCTACTATCTCCATAACCAATCACTCTCCATCCTTCTTCCCCATGAAACGTCTGTTTTGCTTCCGATTTATAACCCGATTAATCCACAGGTCAAGAAAAATCTCCCCAATATCTGCAGCCATCTCCACAATAAAGTCAACCATTCCCCCGTCTCCCCATTCTACTCAAACCTAACCCCAATGGAGTTGGCATGAGCCGTCAGATGCTCCGCCCTTGCAAAAGCCATAATATCCTTATGGACCGGCTCCAAGGCCTCCTTGGAATAATAGATAATACTGGACTTTTTCACAAAATCATCGACTCCCAGAGGGGAGAAGAATTTTGCCGTGCCGTTGGTGGGGAGCACATGGTTAGGCCCTGCAAAGTAATCCCCTAAGGGTTCGCAGCTGTACTCTCCTAAGAAAATCGCCCCTGCGTTCTGAATCTTGGTCATGACCTCGAAGGGATTCCGGGTGACGATCTCTAAGTGCTCCGATGCAATGGCGTTGGCCGTATCCACAGCCTCCTCCATATTGTCTGCCACAAGAATATAGCCAAAATTGTCAAGAGATTTCTCCAAAATTTCTCTTCTTGAAAGCTCCTTTACAAAGAGCTCCACCTGTTGTGATACCTGCTCCGCCAGTTCTCTGCTGGTGGTGACAAGAATGGCAGATGCCAGCTCGTCGTGCTCCGCCTGGGACAGAAGGTCAGCCGCCACAAACCTTGGATTGGCCGTCTCGTCTGCCAGAACCAGAATTTCGCTGGGCCCGGCGATACTGTCGATGCTCACATGGCCGTACACCGCCTTTTTTGCCAAGGCCACAAAAATATTGCCCGGCCCCACGATCTTGTTGACTCTTGGGATGGACTCGGTGCCGAAAGCCAGAGCCGCCACTGCCTGGGCTCCTCCCACCTTGTAGACCTCCGTAGCACCTGCAAGGTGAGCCGCCGTCAGAGTCACCGGGTTGACCTTCCCATCCTTTCCCGGGGGAGTCACCATAACAATCCTTTTGACTCCGGCCGCCTTGGCCGGAATAATGTTCATGAGCACAGAAGATGGATAGGCTGCCTTGCCTCCCGGCACATAGACGCCTACGCTCTCCAAGGCAGTCACCTTCTGGCCCAGTATAGTGCCGTCCGGCTTGCTGTCGAACCAGCTGTGCTGTATCTGCATCTCATGGTATTCCCGAATATTTCTCATGGCCTTTTTCATGACCGAAAGAAGCTCCGGTTCCACCGCCGCCATGGCCTCCTTAATCTCCTCGTCTCTGACCCTGACTGTAGAGGAATCAATATCCGCGCCATCAAACTGCCTGGTGTAGGCAAAGACGGCCTCATCCTTTTTCTCCTTCACCTTGTCTACGATTTCCTGGACAGCTGTCCCGTAATTCTCATAATTGTTAGGGTCCCGCTTCAAAAGAGTAGACAGGATATTCTCCCTGGTTGACTGGTCTAATGTAATAATCCTCATGCCTGTTCCTCCTGCAGTATTGATTTCAGATCCCGGATCAGCTTTGCAATCCGGCCGTTTTCCCGCTTCATGCTCACCTGGTTTACAATAACCCTTGCCGACAGATCGCAGATCTCCTCCAGAACTGTCAGGCCGTTCTCCCGAAGGGTGGAGCCGGTCTCCACAATGTCCACGATCACCTCGGAAAGGCCCACAATGGGCGCCAGCTCGATGGAACCGTTGAGCTTGATAATCTCCACGGTCTGATGCTTCTTATTATAAAAATAATCCTTGGCAATCCCCGGGTACTTGGTGGCCACCCGGATCAGCTCATGGTGTTTCAATCTCTCCCTTGCCTCCTCCGGGCCGCAGACACACATGCGGCATCTGCCAAACCCCAGGTCAATGACCTCATACAGCTTTCTTCCCTCCTCCAGAATGGTATCCTTTCCGCAGATTCCAATATCCGCCGCCCCGTACTCCACATAGGTGGGCACATCATTGGCCTTGGCCAGGAAAAAACGCACTCCCGCTTCCTCGTTGGTAAAAATCAGCTTTCTGGAGCTCTTATCCTTCATCTCCTCACAGGTAATCCCCGTTTTCTCCAGAAGCTCCAGTGTCCTTAAAGCCAGCCGGCCCTTTGTGAGGGCTATGGTCAAATATCTCATTCTTCGGATTCTCCTCTCATAAAAAGAACTGGTTTAGGTAATTGGGAAATTCAAAACTTAGCGGAATCTTCTGACCATATCTTACAGGAAAAGACATCTGCACCATGAAAATGAGACCGTAGAACACAGGAGGGATGAACCCCGACTGGGTTCTGTTTTACCGGGCTCATTGGAATGCCTGGTGCATCAGGCTTTGGATGAAAGATATGGTCAGAAGATTCTCTTAACTTTGGCTTTCACAATCACCGAAAAGAACTGGTTCCTCCCCATCCGGCTTTATCCATATGACACGCCCCGCCCCGCGCCTTTCGGCATAGGCTTGATATTCCTTTAAAGAGGTCTTTGAAGACCTTCTTATGAGGATCGCCCTTTTTCCCTGGGAACGCAGTCCGTCCGCCGTCCTTATGGCCCTGTCCCTGGCTTCATTCTCGTAAAGCACCATGGTATCCAAGGGTTCTGTCTCCACTTGGATCTCCTGCCTGGCCATGGCCAGCATCAGCTGGTCAATGACAATGGCAAATCCCACTGCCGGAACATCCTTTCCGAACTGAACCAGAAGCTTGTCATAGCGGCCGCCCGTCACAATATACTCTCCGGTTCCGTAGGTGTAGGCCTTGAATATAATCCCTGTATAATACTGATATTTGCTTAACATGCCCAAGTCATAGGACACATAGTCCGCCAAGCCGTAGGCCTCCAGTATGGACTGAACCTTCTCCAGACGCTCGATGGCTGCCAGGGATCTTTTATTATGTACCATGGCCTTCACCCGGCCCAGGTCCTTAAGATTGCCGAAGAGTTCGGGAAGCTTTAAGAACAGCTCCGCCAGCTCCTTTGCCATGTCTCTTCCTGCAATCAGCTCCTCCACTCCGAAATAATTCTTATTCTCGATGAGCTCCCTTAAGGTCTCCCGGGTCTCCTCCTCCATGCCGGCCTCTTCTGCCAGGCCCAGAAAGAAGTCCACCTGGCCTAATTCCACCTGAAATTCCTTTAACCCCGCGGCTTTCAGGGCCTGGATCACCATGGCGATCACCTCCCCGTCGGCGCCGCTGCCATCGTCCCCGATGAGCTCCACGCCTGTCTGGGTAATCTCCTTTAACCGTCCCTGATAGCTGGAATTGTTGATAAATGTCCTTTCCCGGTAGCACAGCCTTACAGGCATGGTCTCCTCGGAAAAGTATTTGCCCACACAGCGGGCAATGGCCGGGGTCATATCCGGGCGCAGCACCAGGGTATTGTTGTCTCGGTCAAAAAACTTGAACATCTCCCAGGATGTGACGCTTCCCCGCTCCTTGTTGAAAATATCAAAATATTCAAAGGTAGGGGTCTCGATATCCTCATATCCGTAAAGATGGAAGACTCTGCTGATCTTTTCCTGCACTGCCAGCTTCCTGGCGCACTCCCCATCATAGATATCCCGGACTCCCTCCGGTGTATGCAGTAAGCTTACGGGCATAACAATCTCCTTCCGTAACATATCATTATGAGCTTTCCCTATTTTACTACATTTTTGTATTTTAGACAATAAAAAGAACATGACAAACAAAAGAGTAACAATAAAAGAGGCTGCCCCTTAGCAGACTCTCGCCTGCTTCGCAGCAACCTCTGTTCCATCCTTAAGTACCGGATTACATCTCGCCCAAGCCGCTCTCAATGGCCTTGGAGATGGTCTCCATAGCTTCCGCCTCGTCCTCACCATCACAGATCAGGTTGATCTCGGTTCCGCACTTAATGCCGGCAGCCATAACGTTCAGTACGCTCTTGGCAATCACTCTCTTCTCACCGCACTCGATGATAACGTCGCACTTAAACTTCATAGCGGTCTGGGACAGCACCCCTGCCGGTCTTAAGTGAAGACCTGATGGATTCACTACTGTTAATGTCTTTGAAAGCATAATATCATTCTCCTTCTTATCCTTATTTTGGTACAACCCTCGTACCTAAATTTTAGTACAATTCCTTACCAGTGTCAAGTACGAATAGAATATATGCATCCACAATAATTCTGCCGGTAAAGATCATATTCCTTGGAAAGCTCCAGGGACCGTTTATATCCGTCTCTCTTTTTAAAATCCGATGAGAGATAAGCCACCTTATACTCCTCCCCCAGCTTTTCCCCGATGTCATTGAGCTTTCCCGCAGGCTTCAAGGGACTAATGGTTAGAGTGGTCGTAAAATAATCGAATCCGCCTTCCGAGGCCGCCCGGGCCGCTTCCTTAAGCCGCAGTTCATAGCATTTCTCACATCTTTTTCCGCCTTCCGGCTCCTTCTCAAGGCCCTTCACCGTCTCATAAAATTCTGCCGGTTCATATCTCCCCTCAAGCATGGTAACCTTGTGAACAAAGGGCATTCTGGCAATAAGCCCCTCCTCCTCCTTCACCCTCATCTCGTATTCCTTTGGGGGATAGATATTAGGGTTGTAATACAGAACGGTTATCTCAAAATACCGGGAAAGATACTCCAGCACATAGCTGCTGCAGGGAGCACAGCAGCTGTGAAGAAGAAGCCGGGGCACCCTTCCTTCCCTGTTCAGCTTTTCTAAAAGCTTGTCAAGTTCCTTCTGATAGTTCCGGTTTCCGGTGTTTCCCGTCTTTTTGCAGGCAGCATCCATAATCCTTGTGATTCCTTTCTCAATGATGAACCTATAGGTAATTGTGAAACTCGAACCTTATGAATATTCTGACCATATCTTGCAGGAAAAGACATTTGCACCATGAAAATGAGACCATAGAACACAAGAGGGTCTAACCCCGACTGGGTTCTGCTTTACTGGGCTCATTGGAATGCCCGGTGCAACCGGCTTTGGATGCAAGATATGGTCAGAATATTCTCTCAGCTTTGACTTCCGCAATCACTTATGATGAACCCTCTTAAACAAAACGCTTAAGGGGATCTCCAGCTTCTGACCCGGATAGATCAGATCCGGCTTCCTGATATGATTAGTCCAATAGGAGGCGATCTCATAGGCCAGATCAGGGTCCTCCCCATAATATTGGGCGATCCTGGACAAATTCTCCCCCTCCTTCACCTGATGGTAGTAGGGAAGAGCCACAAAAGTACTCATAATCCGTTCTCTCACCGGAGCATAATAGACATTTTCCTTCTGCCTTGAGCCGGGGAAGGTCTCGAACACAATCACCCAGTTCTCGTTGTAAGGCTTGGTTATGGGAATATACACGGCCGCCTGGCGCAGAATCTTATGGGGATCGTCTTTATCGCAGAGCTCCACCTCCACACAGACAAACTCATGGTACTGATTCTTAAAGGGCTTGGTGTTAAAGGCGATGATCTGGCTTTTCACGTCTTCTTCCATGGCAGTGCCCAAAAGACGATACAGGAAATCCGCTGACTCCACATAGGCTTTTATGGACTCCTTGGAAGAAAAATCATTGGCTTTCCACTCATGAAATACAAGAATCCGTCCATAGTCCTTCTCAGGCTCCAGGGTCAGCTCCACCTCCCAGCTTCTCACACTGAATTTGCCCAGATTGCACCATACTACAATCTCAGCAGATTCCTTATCCGCCTTTTTCAGGTCATAGATCAGAAGCCAGTCCGAGTCCTTTTCCCGCAGAACCAGTTCATACTCCTCGCCTATGGGCTTTCCCATGACCTCTTCCAGATATCCGTTGATTCCGCCGCCTTCTATATACTTCTGAACCTCCTCTGTGGTTCCCTCCAGGTTCTCGTCAAAGTATTCGGCCCAGTCGCGGATATATCCGCCGGAAGCCTCCTCCTCCCATTCCGGGACAAAGGTTAAAGGGCTGGCATCTGTGGCCCCCACATACCAGTCCCAGGGATATTCCATATAAAATACATTGCTGCAGAAGGCCTTGTGGTCGTATTCCTGCCCGTCGGCTGTCCTGCAATCCGTAAGATCCAACCCCATAAATTTTAAATAAATCTTAGGAAAGTCCTCATAGGAGTGCGTGGAATCCTCCTGCCTGCTTCTGGATTCAGGGCTGGCTTCTGCTTCCTTTACATACTGGTCATAGCTCCCATCCTCCATGCAATCCACCCCGCCTACAATATAGGCGGAAAAAACACTCCGGGCACAGGAGGCGGATGCTTCCTTCTTCGACGCTTCTTCCCTCGACATTTCCTCTGCTCCGGTTTCCGTCCCCTTCCCATCTATGTACATATGATAAGGGATAGAAGGCAGCCCCATCCATCCGAAAAATGCAGCCAGCAATATCTGCAGCAAAACCATATTCATACAAAATACCCCCTTTCCCTGCTCCGCTGCCACATAAAAAGGCAAGAGCTCCATCCTCCTGCCTTTTTCTCTTCCTATCGTAAATCCTACCTGCTTCCGCAATCCGGTTCCTTACAGAAAATCCCGGATTCTCTTGCTTCTCACCGGATTCCTCAGCTTCCGCAGAGCCTTCGCCTCGATCTGACGAATCCTCTCCCTTGTGACATTAAAGGCCTTTCCAACCTCCTCGAGAGTTCTGGGATGTCCATCCTCCAGGCCGAAACGCAGAACAATCACCTGACGCTCTCTCTCCTTTAAGTCTCCAAGAAGCGCATCAATATGCTCCTTAAGCATGACGGATTCCACATTGCCCTCCGGTGTGAGAACATTGTTGTCCGCCACAAAATCTCCCAAGTTAGAATCATCCTCCTCACCGATGGGAGTCTCCAAAGAAGCCGGCTCCCTTGCAATCTGCATAATCTCCATGACCTTGTCCTCGGACATCTCCAAGGCCTCGGCAAGCTCCGGTACGGATGGTTCATATCCCAGTTCCAGAGTCAGCTTCCTCTGCATCTTTGACATCTTGTTGATGGTCTCTACCATATGGACCGGTACACGGATCGTCCTGGCCTGATCAGCCAAGGCCCTGGTTACGGACTGCCGGATCCACCAGGTCGCATATGTACTTAGCTTATATCCTTTTGTATAGTCGAACTTCTCCACCCCTTTGATAAGGCCCAGATTCCCCTCCTGAACCAGATCAAGGAAGCTCATTCCTCTTCCTGTGTAACGCTTGGCAATGCTGACCACCAGTCTGAGATTCGCCTCAATCAGACGATCCTTCGCCTGCTCGTCCCCATCTGCCTTTCTCTTGGCAAGCTCCAGTTCCTCATCGGCAGTCAGAAGCGGTACGGTACCGATCTCCTTTAAGTACATCCGCACAGGATCCTCCGTGCCGATTCCCTCCAAAAGATCGATGGCATCCAGGTCAATGTCTTCCTCCTCCGAGTCCTTCATGAAGCTGTCGTCCACGTCATCATCCAGAAGCAGCGGTTCCTCTGCCAGAATGCTGTCGTCTATGAGAGGCACGACGTCAATACCTCTCTTCTCCAGGTAGGAATAGATCTGCTCCATCTGCTCCGTGGAGAGATCGTCACCGGTAAAGAAATTATTGATCTCCGTTACGTCCAGTGCATTGTGTTTTCCCTTTGCAAACTCCACAAGCTTGCCCAGTTTTTCTAAAAATATATTTTTTTCCACCAAACAACGCCCTTTCGTCTATGGTTTCTGATGTTGCTATTTAACTAATTTATTATATACTACAACTGATTTTTTTTCAACGTTTTTTTGCAAAACTTATCAAAAATTCCTAACAATCGTCACTGTTCGTGTCACTGCTCACACATCTTTGTCATAATATGGATTTTCCGGCTGAGATTTTCGATCTCCACCTCCGTCCTGGAGCCTCCGAATTCCCCATCGAGCACCCAGTCCACCGGCTCCTGGCATGTGATCTTCAGCTTTGATGCCTTGAACCGGTACACATACTCGCTCTGTTCCCCCTTCTGAATCATGGAGGCAAGAATGGTCTTTAGCTCCATGGCCGTCTTGGGAGTCCGGATCATGAGAACCTCAAAAAGGCCGTCATTGAGGGCCACGTCATCCTTCACCAGGCCTTTAAATCCGCCTACGCTTATGGTGTTGGTCACCATTCCGAAGACAAAATCCCCATCAAGAACCATTTGTTCCGATTCCAGATGCATGGAATAAGACTTGATATTGGCAAGGCTCTTCATTCCCTCCAGCATATAGGCCTGATGGCCCAGAAGATTTTTCTTCTCCTGAGGCGTCATATAAGACACCTCCGTAAACATACCGAAGGCAGCAACATACACAAAATTTCTCTCCCGGCAGAACTGCCCGATGTCAATGGCATAGGGTTCTCCCGTTACCACCTGGTCCGCTGCCTTTACCATGTTGGAGGGAATCTTTAAGCTGGAGGCAAAATCATTGGTGGAGCCTGCAGGTATATATCCTAAAAGAGGTGGGTTTTGTAACTGTATCATCCCCGATATGGTCTCGCTTAAAGTGCCGTCGCCTCCGCTGCAGACCACCATATCCGCCATTCCTCCCCTGCTTTTTGCAGTCTCCATGGCGTCTAAAGGCTCCTGGGTAATGTGGAGATCCACCCTCCATCCATGTTTTACAAAAATGTCTGCAATATCCAAAAGCTGGGATTTAATCTGGGCCTTTCCTGCTCTGGGATTGATGATAAAAAGTAGTGTTCCCATAGAGGCTGTCCTCCTTCTTTTTCATGATTCTCCGTTTATTCGTTTTATATACGCCGAAAATGCGTTGGGGAGAGGATATTTTGTCCGAATCTCATGGCGGCTGACAAAAAGGTATTTCTTTGGCAATGTTCCCTCCAAAAAGATATGATACCCTTCCATATGCCATTCCACATGGCTGAAAATATGCTTTGCCTCTCCCGCCGCCTCCATCCTCTCCACACGGCCGCCCTGTTCCGTTAGAAATTCCGCGACCTCCTCCTCTGTAAGGCGCCCCTCCACATTGGGGAACTGGTAAAGGGAGGCTAAAAGACCTGTATCCGGCCTTTTCTCTATGGCAATTTTGCCTTCTGATTCCAGAATCAGTACGGTCCTCTTCTCCTGGCGTCTGGGCTTTTTGGGCGTCTTGTAGGGAATGGAGTCCAACAGCCCCTCCTTTCTTGCCAGACAGAGAGAAAATAAGGGACACTCCCCGCATTTAGGCTGGCCGTTGGGAACGCAGACCACGGCGCCGATCTCAATTAATCCCTGGTTAAAATCGCCGGGCCTCTCCTTTGGCATAATGGTTTTCAGATCCTCCTCCATCTGCCTCTTCACCGAGGCCTTTAAGATGTCCTCCCTGCTTGCCAGGATCCGGGAGATCACACGCAGCACATTGCCGTCCACAGCAGGAACCCGGAGCCCATAGGCAATGGAAGCAATGGCTCCCGCCGTATAGCTTCCGATTCCCGGAAGCTTCTTAAGCTCCCCATAGGAGGCGGGAAGACGGCCCTCCCATTGTTCCATCATAATTCCGGCTGCCTTTTTAAGATTCCTGGCCCGGTTATAGTACCCTAACCCCTCCCACCGCTTTAAAAGCAGCTCCTCCGGAGCCTGGGCCAAAGCCTTTACATCAGGAAAAGCCTCCATGAAACGGGCAAAATAGGGCTTTACCGCCTCCACCCTGGTCTGCTGCAGCATGATCTCCGAGATCCACACTCGGTACGGGTGGGGGTTTTCCCTCCACGGAAGAATCCTTGCATGATCCCCGTACCAGGAAAGCAAGGGGCCTTCCATGGCCTTCATCCGTTCGATCCGCCCTAAAGGCTCAGATTCCGGTTCCAGAATCTGCAGTTTATCATATAAATGTTCCATATACTCCTCTGTCCTGCCAACAGAAAATGCCGATTTCATCCTCCAAACCGGCATATTTCCTCACACCTCACACATATCCATAAATGCCCCGCACAGATACTTCCCCTGAAAGGACTTTGCAGAGCTGCCCATCCTCACGCTCCACCAAAAGCTCTCCTCCTCTGTGGATTCCCCGGCAGATTCCGCTGTAAGCCCCGGCAGGGTCCATGACCGTCACCTGACGGTTCATGTTAGCCAGACGGCTCTCATAGGCTTCTTTTAAAGAGGACAGATCTCCTTTCTCCTGAAAAATCTTGTAATACCGTTCAAAAGCCCTGGCCACAGCTCCCATCAAGGGCGCCCTTTTTAATTTCTCTCCCATCTCCAGATACAGAGAGGTAGCGGTCTTTGACAATTCCTCCGGAAACTCTTCCATATTAACATTGATTCCGATTCCCACCACCACATACTGGATGGTCTCCAGCTCCGTCCACATCTCCGTCAGAATCCCGCAGATCTTCCTGCCGTTTAACACCAGGTCATTGGGCCACTTGATCTGTGCCGGAATACGGGCATACTCATAGATCCCCTCCGAGACTCCCAGGGCCGCCACCAGAGTCAGCATGGAAGCCTGGGCGGGAGCTATATCCGGCCTGAGTACCAGGCTCATCCAGATTCCCGTTCCCTCAGGGGAGGTCCATCTTCGTCCGCGCCTTCCCTTTCCTGCATTCTGCTTCTCGGCCACAGCCAGAGTTCCTTCGGGATATCCAGCTTCCGCCAGATGCTTTGCCCTGATATTGGTAGAGTCCGTCTCCTCATAATATACCACATTCCTGCCGATTATTCCCTGCCCCATGCAGCTTTTAATCTCCGCCTCTGTCATCACGTCTCCGCTCTCTATGAGACGGTATCCCCGGTTTCTCACAGCCTCAATCTCATACCCTTCTTTTTGAAGCTGTTTGATTACCTTCCAGACAGCAGTCCGGGATACTCCCAGGCTGCCGCACAGCTCCTGACCGGACAGGTAGCCTTCCCTCTCTTTTAAAAGCCTGACGATCTCCTCCTTCATATCCTACCTCCAGATGCTGATTCCGCTGAGAATCGTCATAATCAGCAGAAATACTGCTATCAGCAAAAGTCCTATGGCCAGAACCTTTTTCTTCTTGTCGCGCCCGCTCTGCCTGTACCGGTAGATGCCATTGACACCATTTAAGACGGCAGCCAGCAAAAAGATAAGGGGAAACAATATCATATTGTGCTCCGGATCAATAAATGCGATTACTGCCATGACCACCACCAGAACCCCGATTATAATATGGAGCCAGTCCAGCATCAGTATGGTATTCCTGGGGCTTCTTCTTTTGCCGTATTGTCCGTATCTCATAGATTACTCTCCTAATGTGGCAGCCATAACTGCCTTTATGGTGTGCATACGGTTCTCCGCCTCATCAAAGACCTTTGAGCGTTCCGATTCAAAAACCTCGTCCGTCACTTCCATATCCCTGATTCCAAAGCGTTCTCCCATGTCCCTTCCGATTCTTGTCTTTAAGTCATGGAAGGCCGGAAGACAGTGGAGGAATATGGCCTCCTCACCTGCAAGATCCATAACCTGTTTTGTCACCTTATAGGGAGTCAGCTCCCGGATCCTCTCCTCCCACACCTCGTCGGGTTCCCCCATGGACACCCACACGTCCGTGTAGATCACATGAGCCCCTTTGACTCCTTCCTCCACATTCTCTGTCAGAGTGATGGAAGAGCCTGAGGCCGCGGCATATTCCCGGCACTGATTTACAAGACGCTCTGCAGGAAAATATTTTTTCGGCCCGCAGGCCACAAAATCCAGGCCCATCTTGGCGCAGGCCACCATAAGGGAATTGCCCATATTATAGCGGGCGTCTCCCATGTACACCAGCTTGATCCCCTTAAGCCTTCCAAAATGCTCCCTGACCGTCAGAAGATCCGCCAGCATCTGGGTGGGATGATACTCGTTAGTCAATCCGTTCCACACGGGAACGTCTGCATATTTGGCCAATTCCTCCACGATCTCCTGACCGTATCCCCGGTACTCGATTCCCTCATACATCCCTGCAAGAACCCTGGCCGTGTCGGCGATGCTTTCCTTTTTGCCGATCTGTGAGCTTACAGGATCTAAGTAGGTGGTTCCCATCCCCAGGTCGTGGGCCGCAACCTCGAAGGCACACCGGGTTCTGGTGCTGGTCTTTTCAAAGATCAGAGCCACATTTTTCCCTCTGTGAATATCCATGGGAATCCCTTTCTTCTTCTTCTCCTTCAGCTTCGCCCCAAGGTCTAAAAGATATTGAATCTCCTCCGGACTGAAGTCTTTTAATGTGAGAAAATCTCTCCCTTTTAAGTTCATAGCTCGCTCCTCCTCTTTGACCATATTTTCTTTTGCAGTTCCTCTGGCGTATAAATACAAAACCGGCCAATCCTTCTGCTTCTGGCCGCATTTTCCAAAATTCCCAAATACATATCCTTGTAATTCCAGTCTTCCTTCATCTTCCACTCCTTTGCAAGTCTTGGGAAGAGCACCTCCAGATCAAACCGATACCTCTCACTTTCATCCGGCCTGTCCTCCGGCCGTCCTCTAAGCTCCTCTGGTATCAGCTCTCTCAGCCCTTCCTTCTCCTCCATAAGACGTGTAAGATAATATGCCTCCGGCTCCGGCGCATCCAGATAATACCATCGCCCCTCCAGGCCGTACAAAAACTTAAGGCCATCATAATATCCCAGCTTCATATTCTTTCTGGCCTGCTTTTTGTCAAACTGTAAAAGCCCTCCCAGGCTCTGGCGGGGGGCAATGTGATAGACACGGGTTCCCTCGGGAATCTCCGTCACCTTCTCCGAGTCAAATCCCAGGCCGTAGATCCTTATAATAATGATATCTTTATATTCTCGTTCCAACAGAGCGTCTGTGGGAACATTGTTCCAGCCGCCGCCGTCCAGAAAATGCCTGCCCCCCAACTTCTCCCTTTTAAACACGGGAAGGTAGGCGCTGGCCATAAGCATGTCGCCCATATCTCCATCTCCAAGGGTTTTTACATCAATGGTCAGAAGCTTGCGGTCGCTGACAGAGTAGGTGGTGATATACAGATCCTTAGAGCCCCTTCGGATCTTCTCCTCATCAATCACGGCTGCAATCAGCTCTCTTAAAGGCGTAATATCCAAGCCTTTGTCCTTTAATATCTTTCTGGCTTCCGCTGCCAGAAGGGACATATCCAGAGCCTTAAAATCCCGGTTCTGCACTTGCTCCATAAGGAAATCATCTACGTCCATGACCCTGGAATAGCTGATATTCTCCCAGATGTATTCTGCCAGCTCCAGACTGTCCATGCAGATCAGAGCTCCGTTTAGGGCTCCTACAGAGGCCCCTGAAACGCCTTTTATAGAAACCCCTGCCTCCTTAAGAGCCTTCCAGGCGCCGATCTGATAAGAACCCTTGGCGCCTCCGCCTTCCAGAACCAAACCATATTCTTTTGTCAGATCCAGCTGTAATTTCAAAAGCCCAGTCCCTCCCATCCATAGCCGAAAAGGCGCCTGAATCAGGCGCCGATTTCTTTAATCCTTTGCAATCTCCTTTATGGATGTTACCAATCCGGCCAGACTCTGAAGCTCTGAGGGAATGATAATCTTGGTGGCCTTGCCATCCGCAGCCTTTATGAAGGCTTCCAGCCCTTTCAGCTGAAGTACCGCCTCGTCCGCTCCCACCTCTTTGATATACCGAAGTCCTTCTGCCGTAGCCTGCTGAATCTTTAAAATGGCCTCTGCCTGACCCTCCGCCTCCTTGATCCGCTTCTCCTTCTCGGCCTCTGCCCTGAGGATAGCAGACTGCTTATCCGCCTCTGCGTCCAGGATAACGGACTCCTTCTTTCCTTCCGCCACCAGAATCGTGGACTTTTTCTCTCCTTCTGCCCGAAGAATAGCCTCACGGCGCTCGCGCTCCGCTTTCATCTGCTTCTCCATGGCATCCTGGATGGCAGCAGGGGGAATAATGTTCTTAAGCTCCACCCGGTTGACCTTGATCCCCCATGGGTCCGTGGCTACATCTAAGGACGCCCTCATCTTGGTATTGATGGTCTCTCTGGAGGTCAGGGTCTGATCCAGCTCCAAATCACCGATAATATTCCTCAAGGTGGTGGCCGTCAGATTCTCAATAGCCATAATGGGGTTCTCCACGCCGTAGGTAAACAGCTTCGGGTCTGTGATCTGGAAAAACACCACCGTGTCAATGCGCATGGTTACATTATCCTTGGTGATCACAGGCTGGGGAGCAAAATCCACAACCTGCTCTTTAAGGATCACCCGCTTGGCCACTCTGTCGATAAAGGGAACCATCACATGAAGACCTACGGACCAAGTCTCCCTGTAAGCCCCCAGACGCTCCACCACCATAGCCTGGGCCTGGGGTACGATCTTTACGCAGGAAGCCAAAATAATCAGAATAACGATTAGCAGCACAAGAAAGCCTGTAAAGCCCATAAAAAATTTTATACCCATATTATTTCTCCTCTTCCATCCGTTTCACAATCAGTTTCACTCCGTTGATACCGCAGATCTCCACCATGGCATCTACAGGACATACCTCCTGGTCTTCCTTGGCCCTGGCCGTCCACTCCTGGCCGTTTACCACAGCCGCGCCGGTGCCCAGGGCATTATCAATCTGCACCGTAACTCTGGCATGCTTTCCCACCAGGCTTTCCGCGTTGGTCTTTATGGCATGACGGTTCACATGACGGAGGGCCCAGGGTCTTGTGAAAAACAAAAGTACAAAAGAGACCGCCACAAACACAGTAAGCTGGGCATTGACGCCTGCCTCTGTCAGGGACAGCAAAAACGCTGCAATGGCTCCCCCTGCAAACCATACCGTAGTAAGAGCAAGGGTCGCGATCTCAATCCCTACCAGAACAACAAATGCAATCAGCCAAAATACAGATCCCATATGATCCCTCCTTCTCTCCTGTATTCCTGCAGCAGCTTAACTGTAAAAGACAAACTGTTGCATATGTTTATTCTTATGACTATTATACTCAAAAAAACAGCTTCCTTCAACCATAGATTTCTGAAAACTATCTTAATTTTTTCGGACTGCGGCGCTGCCTGGCCGCCTCGAACATAAGGATCGCCGAGGCCACTGCCGCATTGAGGGATTCCACCCGGCCGCACATGGGAATCCTTACAAGGAGATCTGCCAGTCCCGCCGTCTCCTCAGTCAGTCCCGCCGCCTCGTTGCCGATGAGAAAAGCCGTATCCCCCCTGTAATCCTCCTGGTCATAGCTGTTCTTCCCCTTCAGATGAGCGGCACAGAGGCACACCCCCTCCTGCTTAAGGGCTAAAAGCATGGACTGTAAATGGTCTGTGTAGAAAAAAGGCACACGGAAGACAGAGCCCATGGTGGAGCGGATCACCTTTGGATTGTAGATGTCCGCCGTGTTCTGATCCATAATAACCCCTGTAACGCCTGCCCCCTCTCCTGCTCTCAAGATGGTTCCCAGATTCCCCGGGTCCTGTATTCGTTCCAATATCATAAAAAGAGCCGGTTTTTTTTGGCTTTTAAGGTCTGACAGAGAGTATTCATACTGCCTTGCCACGGCTAGGACCCCCTGAGGAGTCTGGGTGTCTGACATGGCCTTTAACACATCCTCTGTCACGATCTCCTTTTTGCCGGCTTTTTCTGCTGATTTCTTGTGGGCGGGATCCTTTAAGAATTCTTCTGTCACATAGACCTGACAGATTCTCTCCTCTGGCAGCTCTTCAAACATCCTGGGGCCCTCCACCACGAAAAGCCCTGTCTCCCGCCTGTATTTTGCTTTTTTTGCCAGGGCCGCTACCTGCTTTACCCTGGAATTGGAGGTACTGCTGATCATGACAGGGCCTCCAGTTCTTCCAGCCACAGGCGGCTTGCTGCATCGCTGGGCATTCTTAAATCACCTCTTGGAGACACGGCCACGCTTCCCACCTTGGGGCCGTCCGGCAGGCAGGATCTCTTAAACTGCTGGCTGAAGAACCTGCGGTAAAATACCTTCAGCCACTTAAGGATCGTCTCCTGGTCATATTCTTCTCCAAAAGCATGGATAGCCATACGGTAAATCTTGGCAGGCCGGTATCCCAACCTTAACACATAGTAGAGGAAAAAATCGTGGAGTTCATAGGGGCCTACCAGATCCTCCGTCTTCTGAGAGATCGCTCCCTCCTCCGGCGGCAGAAGCTCCGGGCTCACAGGCGTGTCAAGGACGTCAAAAAGTACTTCCTGCAGCTCCTTCCTTCCACAGGTGTCTCCGTAATAACGAACCAAATGCCGCACCAGGGTCTTGGGTACCGATCCGTTGACACCGTACATAGACATGTGATCTCCGTTGTAGGTGGCCCATCCCAGAGCCAGCTCCGACATGTCTCCAGTGCCGATGACCAGTCCCCCTGTCTGGTTGGCAATGTCCATAAGAACCTGGGTTCTCTCCCTTGCCTGACTGTTCTCATAGGTCACGTCATGATTTGCCGGTTCCTGGCCGATGTCTTTAAAATGACAGAGAACCGACTCCTTTATGTCAATTTCCTTAAGGCTGGCTCCAAGCAGCCGCGTCATGACACATGCATTGTGGTAAGTCCTGTCCGTGGTGCCGAAGCAGGGCATGGTCACCGCCTGGATATGATGCCTTGGAATCTGAAGCATATCAAATGCCTTGGCGCACACCAAAAGGGCCAAGGTAGAATCCAGCCCTCCCGAAATGCCCAAAACCACATGGTCAGCTTTCGTATGCTCCAGGCGCTTCTTTAAGCCCATGGCCTGAATAGAGAGGATCTCCTCGCACCGTCTGTTCCGCTCCCCGGCATCCTTGGGAACAAAGGGAGCCGGATCAATATACCGGTTCAGCTTTAAGGGCTCCTGGTTTAAAGAAAATTCTACGGTCATGTAGGTATCTGCATACAAGGACGTACCCGCCGGGTAGGTGTTCATGCGCCGGCGTTCCCCCCAGATCCGCTCCAGATCCAGATCTCCGTAGATGATTCCGTGGGAAAATCGTTTTGACTCCTCAAGGCAGGTTCCGTTCTCGGCGATTATATTGTGGCCGCCGAACACCAGATCCTGGGTTGACTCCCCCTCCCCGGCATTGGCATAAATATATCCGCAGACAAGGCGGGCGGACTGGCCGCAGATGAGAGACCTGCGGTAGGAATCCTTTCCCACCGTCTCGTCGCTGGCGGAGCAGTTGGCAATGACCGCGGCCCCGGCACAGGCATGGCCGATACTGGGGGGACAAGGCGCCCACACATCCTCACAGATCTCCGCCGCCGCCGTAAGACCCGGTATGCCGGCGCAGGAAAAAAGAAGGCTGGCGCCAAAGGGAACCCTCTCCCCATCCCAGTCCGTCCAGGTGATGCCGGAGCTTCCCGGAGTAAAATGACGCAGTTCATAAAATTCCGAATAATTGGGAATATGGGTTTTGGGCACCAGGCCCAGGAGCCTTCCGCCGCAGATTGCGGCAGCCGTATTGTAAAGCTTCCCTTGGTGCTGCCACGGAAGTCCTATAAATCCCAGCATATCATAATCCTTTGAGGCCTTAAGAAGCTTTCTCAGCTGCTCCTTTGCGCTCTCTAACAGGGTGTTCTGCAAAAACAGGTCTCCGCAGGTATAGCCTGTAAGGCACAACTCGGGAAACACCATGATCTTGGCATGATTTGCGGCGCCCTGAGCCATAAGCTCCAGTATTCTCTCCCCATTATATACCGGGTCCGCCACCCGAATCTTGGGAGTCGCCGCGGCTGCTCTTATAAATCCTTGGTTCATATAGGAAGCTCTCCTTTGTCTGTAATAAAATGGACGTTTACTTTTTAGATGTTATCATATACAATTATCTGTATTGTATCCTTATATCGACGGAAAAGCAAGGGATTTTAAGGAATGGGTCATTTCCATGGTGCAAATGTCTTTTCCTGTAAGATATGGTCAGAATATTCGGCTAAATTTCGAATCTCGCAATTACCTATTTAAAGAATCCGGAAAGGAACGGGAACGACAGATATGATCAGTGAATTTTCAAGAACAGAGCTTTTACTGGGGCGGGAAGGCCTTGACAGGCTGGAACGCGCCTGTATTGTGATATTCGGCGTAGGAGGCGTAGGCTCCCACTGCATTGAAGCCTTAGGGCGCAGCGGCGTGGGATATCTGATTCTGGTGGATCCGGATCAGGTCAGCCTCACCAATCTGAACCGGCAGAGCATTGCCAGCCACAGCACCATGGGCCGTTACAAGACCCATGTGATGAAGGAACGGATTCTGGACATCAATCCCCGCGCCCGGGTAGATACCCATGAGCTTTTCGTGCTGCCCCAGAATCTTGAGGAGCTTTTTGAGAGCATTCCCGGGCAGCCGGATTATATCATCGATGCCATCGACACGGTGTCCGCCAAGCTGGCCATAGCAGAGTATGCCTATGGCCGCGGGATTCCTCTCATCTCCTCCATGGGAACCGGCAACAAGCTGCATCCTGAGCTCTTCGAGATCACGGATATCGCCCAGACCTCTGTCTGCCCCCTGTGCAGGGTTATGCGCCGGGAGCTAAAGCGCCGAAAAATCCCCTCTCTGAAGGTTCTTTACTCAAAGGAAGCCCCGAAAAAACCCGGCATATCCCAGGAGGAGGCCCAAAAGAGAGCCGTCCCCGGCAGCATCGCCTTCGTCCCTCCTGTGGCAGGGCTTCTCATAGCCGGCGAGGTGATCCGCAGCATCACCGGCGTCTCTTAAGATCATGGCCTTTCCCTTCTAAAAGTCTCTTCTTCAGAATGCGTCCGCTGTAAGTCAGATAGAATGTGGTGGACACCGCTGCTGCCGTCAGATCAATAATGGGCTCCGTCCAGAAGACTCCTTCCGCCCCGATTGCTGCCGGCAGGGTGAGAACCACAAGAAAGAACAGGGCTTTTCTGAAAAAGGACAGGGATATGGCGGCTCCTGCAATCCCCATGCCCGTAAATCCATCCACAAAGGTATACTGAAAGGCCAAAGGCACGATCATCAGGGTGCTTATGCGTATGGCCTTTACAGACATGGCCACATATTCCGGATTCCTGGTAAAAATAAGGACAAAATACCTGCTGACTGTCTGAGCCGCCGCCATCATCACCGCCGTAAACAAGACAGTAAGCTTCAGAATCTCTTTCTCTGCCTGACGCACCCGCTTCACCCTCTTGGCCCCATAGTTGTATCCCAGAATAGACTGGGTTCCCGCAGTAATCCCCCCTAAGGGCATGGTGACTATGAGCATGAAGCTCTGCATAATGGTGGCGCAGGTAACCAGCATATCCCCCCTTCCGGGCCCGCCGTAAGCCTGCAGCACCATATTCATGGTAATAATGAGAATATTGTCAAAGGCAATAATCACAAAGGGCGAAAATCCCAGTTTTAAAATCTGCCGGCAGACCCCCCAGGAATATTTCCCAAAGGTAATCTTAACAGGTATCTTATCTCCCAAAAGCACCTTGATCACAAAGGCCGCAGATGCCGCCTGAGAGATCACCGTGGCAAGGGCTCCTCCCGCCACTCCCATATGAAAAGCAAAGATAAACACCGGATCCAGCACCAGGTTTAAAAAGGCGCCTAACAGCACGGACTTCATGCCCACCTTTGCAAATCCCTGACAGATAATAAACTGGTTCATCCCCGATGAAAACAGGGCAAACACGGTTCCCGTGAGATAGATGCTTATATATCTGTCCGCATAAGGAAAGATAATCTCACTGGCGCCGAACCATCTAAGAAGGCGGGACTTTAAAAGGAAGGAGACCGCCGTGAGGGTCACGCCTAAAATTGCCAGCATCATAAAGCTGTTGGCCACTACCTCCCTTGCCGCCCTGTCGTTCTTCTCACCCATGCGAATACTCAAAAGAGGCGCGCCGCCAAATCCCACCAGGGCAGAAAAAGAAGAGATCAGCGTCACAACCGGGCCGCAGATCCCTACTCCTGCCAGAGCCAGCTCTCCCACCTCTGCAATATTGCCGATGTACATACGGTCCACAATGCTGTACAGCACACTGACAAACTGAGCTACCATGGAGGGAATGGCCAGGCGCATGACCAGAGTCCGTATCCGGTCATGCCCCAGATCATTTTCCAGCTGCATAACATCCGCCTCCTAAGCTATGCTTTATGCATATGCTTCCTGTAAGCATACACGGGAAGGCCATCCTTCATAGGCCTCTTGACTTCCCCCTGAATCAGAGGGAGGGCATAGGAACGATATTCCTGGTCAATATCGGTTCCGTTCCCCGTAATCCATCGGTTCGGAAAAGGCTTCTCCCTGTTGCATACGCGATTTACATCCACAAGAGAGCATTCCAGCCTGTAATCCTCTCCCTGCGGCCGTCCGAAGGACACCATAACGCCTGTGGCCCCCTTCAGGGCTTCTTTGACGCCAAATGCCCCGGCGAAAGCCGCCTCCTCCACATCCGCAGCCGAACTTAGAAGGGCTGAACAGCGCTGGCTCACATTCAGCTCCACAGAGCGGGCTTTGATCCCAAAATGGTTGTGGACAAAATTCTCCAGAACCTTCCCGCAGCCTGTAAGCATCTTATGGCCGAAATTGTCAAGCTTTGCCTCATCATTATACTCACAGATCAGACGGCCGCTGGAATCCGCGATCCCCTCGGACACACAGACCACCACGCCGGGAGTGCGTTCAAGGGCTCCGGAAAGGGCCTTTGCAAATGCCTTAAAGTCAAAGGGAGTCTCCGGCAGATAGATGAGAGCCGGGTTATCCCCTTGATATTTCCTTGCCAGGACACTGGCAGCAGTAAGCCATCCGGCATGACGCCCCATAATCTCCACAATGGTCACAGCAGGCTGCTGATACACCGAGGCATCCAGAACAATCTCCCGGACAGTGGAGGCCACATATTTGGCGGCGCTCCCATATCCAGGAGTATGATCGGTAAGCATCAGATCATTGTCAATGGTCTTTGGTACCCCGATAAAACGGATAGGAGAACCGATCTGGGCCCCGTAACGAGACAGTTTACTCACAGTATCCATGGAATCATTGCCGCCTGCGTAAAAGAAGCAGCCGATATTCAAGGCCTCCAGCTTTCTAAAGATAGTAGGGTAGGTAGGGGCAGTCAGGTCCTTAGGCAGTTTATAACGGCAGGAACCCAGATAAGCCGCCGGGGTCACCTTAATAAGCTCTAGCTCCTTTTGAGTCAGGTCCTCAGAAAGGTTGACATAGTCGTCTTTTAAAAACCCTTCCATTCCATTGACCATTCCATATACATGTTCAATCTCATCTAAATGGTTCATTCCTTCCGTGACAACGCCGTAAAGGCTGGCATTGATCACTGCGGTGGGCCCGCCGGATTGTCCAACAAGGATATTTTTCTTCATATTACTCTCCTCTTTGTGTACTCGCTATTGCTTCTCTATTGTATAATAGTTGCCTTATCTTGGCAAGCTCGGAAAATTTCTTTAAAAAAAATCAAAACCAGGTGTATAAATTCCCTGCCATGGGTAATAATGAGATTAGTACCAAAGAGAAAATTAATACTTATCCTCCCCTTTTTATCGCCCTGTTCACTGCAAATGCGCGGTGGGCGGGGCGAATTTTTGATGGCCCTCTTACTGCGCCTCATCCTTCTCGGCCGCTTCTGTTCCAGGGTAAAAGAATTCCAGAATCTGTCTGTAAGTTTTCCCGGCCTTGGCCATGGCCTGAGCTCCGTTCTGGCTCATGCCCACTCCATGTCCGTAACCCCCGCCGTAGATGGTAAAGGTGATCACACCCTCCGAATCCGGCGGTCCCGCCTCGATGGCCACAAAGGCACTGGGAAGGGACTCCCAGCCTGTCACGGTATTCCCGTTATTTTGACAGATCTCAAGCTCTGAGCTTCCCAGGATGCTTCGGATCTGCCCTTCTCCCCGGATCTCCTTGGTTCCCTCTGTCCCCTGAATCACCAAAATCCTGCCGATGCCTCCTGTGGAACGCTCCTTCATGGTCATTCCCGTAATGCTGCCGATGCCTGGCACCTTCTTCTGAAGCTGAAGGCTGGTAAGTTTCGTGTTCCATCGGAACATGGCAAACCCCGACTCATAGCAGGAGGGCTGGCTTTTTATGTACTCTGCAAAGGCCTTGTTGCCAGATAGATCCAGGGCTCCGCCACCTTCCTTCACTGCCACCCCTTTTAAGTAGGGATAGCTGGACTGATCCGCACCCCAGATGGTCCCGTCTGTCGTATGGCCGCAGGAAGTGGAAAAATAGTAAATCTCCGCCACCTCCCCTTGATACATCACCATCTTCCCGTAGGTCTCGTCCACGGCCCTGTCTGTGGAGTCAAAGGTATTGGTATTGTTGTAGACCTGATATCTGGTGCTGTCGTCCACATGGGCTCCGTAATTTTTATAGCTGTTGGCCATGATCTGCCGCCAGGCATACGTCCGGGCGCAGACTGCCTGAGTCTTTAAGGCTTCTAACTCATAGCTTGCCGGCATCTCGCTGGGCACCACCCGCTTTAAATATTCCTCCAGATACACCTCATTGACCAGAACCAGCCCTTCTGCCTCCTGCTTGATCTCCAGATGGCCGGGGTACTGAGGAGTCATATCCGCTCTCCTTATGGTGGGGACCCGGATTCCTGCATTCTCATCATCAGGCTTTAACACCACCCTCTCCCCGGCAAGGGCGGCATCCCCCGAATGAAAGGTTACCACATCTCCCGCCTGAAAGGGCTCCTCCTTATCCCCTATGGCCATGACCCCGGGGCTTAAGAATTCCAGGGTAATGCTCTCATGAAAAATCGTCTTGAAATTGGTGTTCATAACCAGGACCCGAATGGTCTGGGCATCCACAGGGCGCAGGGTAAGGGCAGCACAAAGACGGCCATCTGCCACCACGAACTCCTGGGCATCATAACCTACCAAAACATCGGAAAGCCCCTGCCTCCGCAGTTCTCCGTAGAGACGATACACCTGAAAATCATCATCCAGCGGCACCTGTCCGTAACCTTCGATCTCAATAAAATCCTCCCGGACCTCCAAGACCTTCCCGCCGATGCGCTCCTTCTTCAGCACGATCTTTTTTACTTGTCCGTCCGTCAGGTACACGTCTGCCACCTGGCCGGTCATATTGTCAGGCTCCTTCATCCTGGCCTTTACAGGCAGCTCCCTTGTGAGAGAACCCACATAGGCAGTTACCTCCTGGCCCTCAGCCTTCACAATCCATACATTCTTATAGACCACAGAATCCGAAACCTTCTCTATGACCCGCAGGATCTCGCTGCCGCTTGAGAGAACCTTAATCTCCCTGTCCCGATACCCTCCAAGGCCCAGGCCCTCAAAGCCCCGCACTCCCTGGCTGGTGTAGGCTCTCCAGGAAACCCCGTCCTCCACATCCTCAAAAGTGCCGTAGACGAAAAACGTCTCCTCCCTTACTCCCTTTTCCTCCTGCCACACTTGAAGCTCCCGGCAGATTTCCTCGTATAATTTCCACCACTCTGCCGTGGGGTAGGGCTTTGAACTGTTTTTCTCTGTAAGCTCCACCCGGCCCTTTAAATGCTCTGACACCTGTCCCGCCAGATAATCCGCCTCCGCATAGGTAAGATAGCTTTCCGCATCCTTCTCCGTGGCCGGAGTCAGCTCCCTAATGATCCATCCCTTCTGGTACAGAAGGTCCATATACTTCACATACCACTGGTTTTGACTGGCAGCAGGAAACGCAGAGTCCTTCTCTGCCGCCTGCCGGCACTCATCCAAAGTGGCATCAGAAAGAGCCGCCGCCTTATAAGCAGCGGCCCAGGTGACTCCGTCCTTCCTGGGCTCCATAAGAAGGATGACCATAACCAGCACCATCACCGTGACAGGAATGCCCAGCATCCATCTTATCATTCTTTTTCTTTTCATAAAGTCCTACCTGACATAAGTTTTCTTTTCTTCATCAATATAGTCCAGAACACCATAATCGTCGGTTATTGTTGACAGCTGCTTTTTCTTAAGACGCTTATTGACCCACTCGGCAGTAAGTCGATAAATCACCGCAAAGGTGGGCACCCCGATAATCATGCCTGCCGGGCCCATAATCCCGCCGAAAAACAGGATGGAAAACAATACCCAGAAGCTGGAGACCCCCGTGGAATTCCCCAAAATCTTAGGTCCGATAATATTGCCATCCAGCTGCTGGATCACGAGAATGGAAAGCAAAAACCACAGACATTTCTGAGGACTCACCAAGAGAACCAGAATCGCACTGGGAATGGCGCCGATAAAGGGACCGAAGAAGGGAATAATATTGGTGACTCCCACGATCACGCTGATCAGCACGGTGTAAGGCATCTTAATGATGCTGAGCCATACAAAGGTGAGAATCCCTATAATCAGGGAATCCACCAGCTTTCCGATAATAAATCCGCCGAAAACCTTATGGATATACCTCCATTTATCCACTACCTCATTGGCTGTGGGCAGGGGGAAGATACTGTAGATAATCTTTTTTGCCTGGGCAGTAAGAGTATCCTTAATATTCAGAAGATATACCATGACAATAATGCCGATGAGAGCATTTTTAACCAGATTCACCACACCTACCACGCTGGTATACACTCCCGTGATCACCTTCTCGATATTGGGAATCAGCTGAGTGGTGGACTGAACCCAGTCAATAAGCTTTTCCACCCCTTGATTATAAACATTTAAAACCGTCATCTCAATATCCGGATAATCGGCAAACAGGGTTTCGATCCCCAAGGCAATCTTCGCCGCATTGCTGGGAATGGAATTCACAATTCCTTTCATGCTCTCAATAACCCTTGGGAGAATAAGCCACACCAACCCTGTGATCACCACAATGAGAAAAGCAAGGCTTGTGACAGTGGCAGCTGCCTTTGCAGTCACATTCCTCCGCTTCCCCGACTTCATATACGGATTCAGAAGCCGATCGGTTATCCTGCGGGTATGGTTGTACACAGGGGTCAGAAGGTATGCCAGGATGGCTCCATAAGTAATCGGGGCAAGAATCTGTCCAAGTTTCCGGATGGTCTGCCACACAGACTGCCAGCGGATAAACATAAGCGCCGCCGCAATACAGGTGACGATCACCAGACTTGCAGTCACTCCCCAGTAAATATAATCACGAAATTTATGTTCTTTCATTGGTATCCCTCACTGTTTATCTGAATTATAACCACTTCTGTACTTCTTATGTATAGATTACCACATATTTCCAAAAAGATAAAGCAGCGATTGCTCGCTGCTTTCATCTTTTGTAATCCCAAAATGCCGGTTCTTACAATTTGACGCCTAGCCATGCTAGGTGGGTGACC
>JAAWHU010000119.1 GCA_022796015.1 Hungatella sp.
TTATTTTATTTTGAGTTTTTTCTTGCATTCCCCCCAAGATAATGCTATAGTAAAGAATTGTTAAGGAAACACAGAGACTAAGGGCCCAGATGTCCTTAGTTTTTTGCATGATTGGATTATGGGGGTGTGATACACTGCCTTATAACGGAAAAGGAAGAGCAGCAGCTATGAAGATGAAGAGAGAAGATGTGAGAAATATTGCAATTATCGCTCATGTTGACCACGGCAAGACTACTTTGGTGGACGAGCTGTTAAAGCAGAGCGGTGTGTTTCGGGCCAATCAGGAAGTGGCGGAGCGGATTATGGACTCCAATGATATTGAGCGGGAGAGGGGCATTACCATTCTGTCCAAGAATACGGCGGTATTTTATAAGGATACCAAGATCAATATTATCGACACCCCAGGACACGCGGACTTCGGCGGCGAGGTGGAGCGGGTGCTGAAGATGGTAAACGGCGTCATTCTTATGGTGGATGCCTACGAAGGAGCCATGCCTCAGACCAAGTTTGTCTTAAGAAAGGCTCTGGAATTGGATTTGTCGGTGATCGTATGCATCAATAAGATCGACCGTCCCGAGGCCAGGCCGGAGGAAGTGGTGGACGAGATTTTGGAGCTTCTTATGGATCTTGACGCTTCTGACGAACAGCTGGATTGTCCGTTTTTATATGCCTCTGCAAGGGAGGGATATGCCAAAAGGAACTTAGAGGATCCCCAGGTGGATATGGGGCCGTTGTTCGAGACCATTATCCAGCATATTCCTGCTCCACAAGGAGATCCGGAGGAAGGGACCCAGGTGCTTATCAGTACCATCGATTACAACGAATATGTGGGCCGCATCGGCGTAGGCAAGGTGGACAACGGAAAGGTACGGGTCAACCAGGAGTGCGCCCTGGTCAACCATCATGATCCCGGTAAGATGAGAAAGGTAAAGATCGGCAAGCTCTACGAGTTTGACGGCCTGAACAAGGTGGAGGTCCAGGAGGCCCACATCGGCTCCATCGTGGCTATCTCCGGAATCACGGATCTCCATATCGGTGATACCCTCTGTTCCACGGAGAAGCCGGAGGCCATTCCCTTCCAGAAAATCTCCGAGCCCACCATCGCCATGAACTTTATGGTCAATGACAGTCCTCTTGCAGGCCAGGAAGGCAAATATGTCACCTCCAGGCACATAAGGGAAAGGCTTTTCAGGGAGCTGAATACGGACGTAAGCCTTCGGGTGGAGGAGACGGATTCCCCAGACTGCTTCAAGGTATCAGGCAGGGGAGAGCTTCATCTGTCCGTGCTCATCGAGAATATGCGCCGGGAAGGCTATGAATTTGCAGTCAGCAAGGCGGAGGTGCTTTACAAATACAACGAGAGAAATCAGAAGCTGGAACCTATGGAGCTGGCTTATATTGATGTGCCTGAGGAATTCAGCGGGGCCGTAATCCAGAAGCTGACTACGAGAAAAGGGGAGCTTCAGGGCATGAGCCCGGCCAACGGAGGCTATACCAGGCTGGAATTTGCCATTCCCGCCAGGGGACTGATCGGCTACCGGGGAGAGTTTATGACGGATACCAAGGGGAACGGTATTATGAATACCATTTTTGAAGGATATGCCCCCTATAAAGGAGATTTAAGCTACCGCAAGACAGGCTCCCTTATTGCTTATGAAAGCGGGGAATCCATAACCTACGGCCTTTTCAGCGCCCAGGAGAGAGGGGCTTTGTTTATCGGTCCGGGAGTGAAGGTGTATTCCGGCATGGTAGTGGGTCAGAACCCCAAGGCTGAGGATATTGAGATCAATGTGTGCAAGACCAAGAAGCTGACCAACACCCGGTCCTCCAGTGCAGACGAGGCGCTGAAGCTGACGCCTCCCAAGGATATGAGCCTGGAACAGTGTCTGGATTTTATTGACACCGATGAGCTTCTGGAGGTAACCCCCAAGAGCTTGAGAATCAGGAAACGGATTTTGGACCCTACTATGAGAAAGAGGGCTTCCTTTAAAAAGAATCAGTAAATTTGGAAAAAAGGCAGGCTGTTTGGGCTTGTCTTTTTCCATAAAAAATGTATACCTGGCGCCGGACTCTTTTTCTGTCGAAACTTCACGAGCTTTTTTTATCATGGATTTGTGTTCTATGGCATACATTTATTATTAGCTGCAAGGCAAAAACAAATAAGGAATCGAAGAGGAGAAATACTATGTCAGAAAAAGCGATTGAAAACAACAAGGTTACGGTAATAGGAAAAGTGGTGTCTGGCTTTACATTTAGCCATGAAGTGTTTGGAGAGGGATTCTATGTGGTAGATCTGGAGGTGAGCCGGCTCAGCGAACAGTCGGACATCATCCCCTTGATGATATCCGAACGGCTCCTGAATATAGATGAAGATTACATAGGCTGTACCGTGGAGGCCATAGGACAGTTTCGGTCATACAACCGCCATGAGGGGGCGAAAAACCGGCTTGTGCTGTCTGTTTTTGTGAGAGAGATTAATTTTATGGAGGAATTTACGGACTATACCAAGACCAACCAGATCTTTTTAGACGGATATATTTGTAAAGTTCCCATTTACCGCAAGACGCCTTTGGGAAGGGAAATCGCGGATATCCTTCTGGCAGTCAACCGTCCTTACGGCAAGTCCGACTATATTCCCTGTATTGCGTGGGGCAGAAATGCCAGGTATGCAGCCGGATTTGAGGTGGGAGCGCGTGTCCGCATCTGGGGGAGAGTCCAGAGCAGGGAATATACGAAAAAGCTCAACGACAGCGAGTGTGAGAAGCGCACTGCCTACGAGGTTTCCGTGAGCAAACTGGAATTCGGGGAATAATCAGAAGAAACCTTGCAAATTTACAAATTTTATGCTACGATATGCGGACAATGTAATCTGCAGTTGTAATTTATCGCACAAGGTGATGCATCTCCAGACTGAGATGTGAAAACCGGAAGATAAAGAGGTGCAAAAGAATGAAACAAAACAATGTGGAAGTGATCTGCGGCAGCGGCCTGGGCAAGACGGCTTTGGCTGTGGGGAAAGGCGTCATTGCCCTTACCAGGCAGCAGAATGTGATTATGATTCAGTTTCTCAAGGGAAGTCAGAAGCAGGAAGGCCTGGATGCCTTAAAATGTATGGAGCCTCGGTTTAAAGTGTTCCGATTTGAAAAAGCCGACATGTATTTTGAGAATCTTACGGAGGAAGAAAGACAGGAGGAGCTAATCAATATCCGCAACGGTTTTAATTTCGCAAAAAAGGTGGTGGCCACCAGAGGATGTGATCTTCTGATTCTTGACGAGATCCTGGGAGTGCTGGAAAAGAATATTATCGCTTTTGAGGACTTTGAGAAACTGATTACCGGAAAAGAGGAGGGCATGGGTCTGATTCTTACGGGCCGGGTATTTCCCCAGGAGCTGCGCTCCTATGTAGACGCTGTTTCCAGCATAAATTATATTGAAGTTGACAAAGACAACCAAGAATGCTAGTATAGACACAAGTATAAGAAAGTAGAGGTTGCGCGAATCATGAGTATGCCATCTGATGCAGCAGGTGCAGAGGAAGGTGGCAAAAAGGGAGAGCGCCGAAGAGGAGTACCGCCTGACAGTACGAATCTGGGCATAAGGCGAAAAGTTTTATGACTGTCATCCGGGGACGGATGGGGAGCTACTTAAAGAAGTCTTTAAGAACCGGCTCCGGCTGGTTCTTTTTGTATCATATCATACAGAAGAAATATGAAGGAGGAACTTAATTATGGCGATTTTTGAAGGTGCAGGCGTAGCCCTGGTGACTCCGTTTCATGATAACGGAGAGGTGAATTTTAAAAAACTGGAAGAACTGTTGGAGGAACAGATCGCAGGCGGGACAGATGCCATTATATCCTGCGGAACCACAGGGGAATCTTCCACCATGACCCATGAGGAGCATGTGGAGGTGGTACGCTTTACCTGTGAGGTGGTAAAGGGCAGGATTCCGGTTATCGCCGGCACAGGCTCCAACTCCACAAGGGAGGCCATCCACCTGTCAGAGGAGGCGGAGAAGGCAGGGGCCCACGGGCTGCTTCTGGTGACCCCATACTACAACAAGGCTACTCAGAACGGCCTTATGGCCCACTATAAAGCCATTGCAGACTCTGTAAAGATTCCCATCCTTTTGTACCATATTCCGGGAAGAACCGGCGTCACCATGAAGCCGGAGACCATAGCGGCTCTTTGCAGGGATGTGCCCAATATCGTAGGCGTGAAGGAGGCCAGCGGCAATTTCTCCGCCATAGCCACTATGATGAACTTAGGGGATGGAGCCATAGACCTGTACTCCGGCAATGACGACCAGATCGTGCCCCTTTTGGCCATGGGAGGCAAGGGTGTGATCTCCGTGCTGTCCAACGTGGCGCCCAGACAGACCCATGAGATCTGCCAGTCATTTTTTGACGGCGACGTGAAAAAGAGTCTCAGTATGCAGCTTAAGGCAGTTCCCCTCATTACCCAGCTGTTCTGCGAGGTGAACCCTATTCCCGTAAAGGCCGCCATGAACCTTATGGGCAAGGAGGTAGGGCCTCTCAGAATGCCGTTATCGGAGATGGAGCCGGCTAACCAGAAGAATCTGGCTGCCGCCATGAAGGAGTACGGCATCCTCTGAGCCGGCCCGGAGGACTTGCAGGCAACACCGAAGAAAAAGACAGAGAGGAGAACAACATGGTAAGGATCATGATGCATGGCTGCAACGGAGCCATGGGACGCGCCATTACGGAACTGGTGTCAAAGCAGGAAGACGCGGTCATTGTGGCCGGAATCGACAGGGATAACAGCAGGGAGCAGGCGTATCCGGTTTATACCTGCCTTGAGGACTGCAGGGAGGAGGCGGACGTGATTGTGGATTTTGCCTCTGCCTCTGCCGTAGATCATCTTCTGGAGTACTGCCGGGACAAAAGGATGCCGGTGGTGCTGTGTACCACCGGGCTTTCCCAGAGCCAGATTCAAAAGGTGGAGGAAGCAGCAGAGGAGACGGCTGTCCTTCGGTCCGCCAACATGTCCCTGGGAATCAACCTTCTCCTTAAGATGGTGAAGGAGGCGGCTAAGGTCCTGGCAAAAGCAGACTTTGACATGGAGATTGTGGAGAAGCATCACAACCAGAAGCTGGATGCACCCAGCGGAACTGCCCTGGCCTTGGCGGACTCGTTAAATGAGGCTTTGGACAAGGAATATCACTACGAATATGACCGGTCCGGGAAGCATGAAAAACGGGACAAGAAGGAGATCGGCATCTCGGCTGTAAGGGGCGGCTCCATCGTGGGAGAACACGATGTTATCTTTGCAGGAAGAGATGAAGTGATCACCTTCAGCCATACCGCCTATTCAAAGGCAATTTTTGGAAAAGGAGCCATAGAAGCGGCAAAATTCCTGGCTGGCAAACCGGCAGGACTTTACAATATGTCAGATGTGATCGGATAAGAATAAAACATTCTCCTAGAGTGCATAATAACCACAGAAAAAAGAAAGGAGAATGCCATTATGAAGAAAATCAACATCTGTATGTTTGCAATGCTGCTTGCCATGACGGTCTTTGTTCTGACTGCATGCAGCACCAACAAAGATTCCGGCAAGGATCAGACCACAAGTCCGGGAACCACCACTCAGAGCACCACTTCCTCTCAGAGAGAGACAACCGGAGCCTCCACAGGCGGAACCTCAGGAACTCAGTCGGACAGCTCTTCGGATGACCAGGAGAGCACCGGTGTTCTTGATGGAATGGTGGACGACTTAGAAGATGGGGCGGAGGATATTCTTGACGGCCCCGGAACCACAACAAAGGCCAATGAGACCCGATAAGGCTTTATGAATCCTAAGGCTGCGGCGGCCGGGGCATATCCCCGGATCTCTGCCGCCGCCTTTCTCAGATATCGTACCTGTATTCTTAAACGCAGATAATCTATGAAAAAAAGAAAACCCTGGAGAAAATATAAAAAGCATTACATAACCAAGGGCCATGTCCGCTGGCTGTGCCTTCTTCTTTTGGCTTTGGAGACTTTTGTTCTCTGCAAAAAAGGAGTGATCTCTGTTCCGGCCATAGAAGTGAAAAAAGACAGTCAGACCCTGATCTATCAGATTCAGGAAGAGGAGGAAGCAGAGGGGAGAGCCAGCCGGAGCTGGGGAATCAGGATCCGCATAAAGGAGGGAACCCTGGAGTTCTATGAGAACAGGAATCAGGAGGCGCCCCTGTCCCCCTGATACTTTACTGTTCCCAGGCGCCCTGACACCCAAAAGATGGGAAAGTTGTGAAAGAACATATTGTATTTGCCTACCTGGTGTATTATAATAAATCGTACTTATTTTATAACTTATCAATTAAGAAAAGGACAGGTGGATACAAATGGAGAAAAAAGAACTGCTGTATGAAGGAAAAGCAAAAAAGGTTTTTACTACGGAAGACCCGGATGCATTGATTGTATCCTACAAAGACGATGCCACTGCATTTGACGGGCAGAAGAAGGGAACCATTGTAGGAAAGGGCGCCATCAACAACAGGATGACCAACCATGTGTTTAAGCTTCTGGAAGCAGAGGGTGTGCCCACCCACCTGATTGAAGAGTTAAATGATAGAGAGACTGTAGTGAAAAAAGTGGAGATCGTACCTCTTGAGGTGATTATCCGCAATTTCAGCGCCGGAAGCTTTGCGAAGAAAATGGGGATGGAAGAGGGCATTGAATTAAAGCAGCCTACTCTGGAGTTCAGCTATAAGAATGATGACCTTCACGACCCGTTTATCAACAGCTACTACGCCTTGGCATTGGGACTGGCAACTCAGGAGGAGATCGACGCCATCAGCAGGTATGCCTTCAAGGTCAATGAAGTCATGAGGAATTATTTTGCAGGGCTTGGCATTGAACTGATTGACTTTAAGATCGAGTTCGGACGTTTCCACGGACAGATTATTCTGGCTGATGAAGTTTCTCCTGATACCTGCAGACTGTGGGATAAAGAGACTCATGAGAAGCTGGACAAGGACAGATTCCGGAGAGACCTAGGCAATGTAGAAGACGCCTATCAGGAAGTATTCAGACGCCTGGGAATCCAGTAGATTTTTGTAAAGACAAAGGAGGAGCAGGACCTAATGAATGACAGATACCAAAGCCCTCTTTCCGAGCGCTACGCCAGCAGGCAGATGCAGTATATCTTTTCTCCGGACATGAAATTTAAGACCTGGAGAAAGCTGTGGATTGCACTGGCGGAGACAGAGAAGGAGCTGGGGCTTCCCATTACCCAGGAACAGATCGACGAGCTGAAGGCTCATAAGGATGATATCAACTATGATGTGGCAAAAGAGCGGGAGAAACAGGTGCGCCATGACGTCATGTCCCATGTCTATGCCTACGGACAGCAGTGCCCCAAGGCAAAGGGGATCATCCATCTGGGGGCCACGTCCTGTTATGTGGGAGACAACACAGACATAATCATTATGACCGAGGCCTTAAAGCTGGTGCGCAGGAAGCTGATTAATGTTATGGCGGAGCTGGCGGACTTTGCGGATCAGTACAAGGATCAACCTACCCTGGCATTTACCCATTTTCAGCCGGCCCAGCCCACTACCGTAGGCAAGCGGGCCACCCTCTGGCTCCATGATCTGTATTTGGATCTGGAGGATTTGGACTATGTGTTTTCCACCATGAAGCTCCTGGGATCCAAGGGTACAACGGGGACTCAGGCCAGCTTCCTGGAGCTCTTTGACGGCGACCATGACAAATGCCGCAGGGCCGATGAGATCATTGCTTCCAAGATGGGATTTGCCTCCTGCTATCCCGTGTCAGGCCAGACCTATTCCAGAAAGGTGGACACAAGAGTCTTAAATGTGCTGGCAGGCATTGCCCAAAGCGCCCATAAGTTCTCCAATGACGTGCGGCTTCTGCAGCACTTAAAGGAGATCGAGGAGCCCTTTGAGAAGAATCAGATCGGTTCTTCCGCCATGGCTTACAAGAGGAACCCCATGAGAAGCGAGAGAATCGCCTCTCTGGCCAATTATGTTATGGCCGATGTCATGAATCCCATGCTGGTGGCAAGCACCCAGTGGTTCGAGAGAACGCTGGACGACTCCGCCAACAAGCGGTTAAGCGTTCCAGAAGGGTTCCTGGCAGTGGACGGAATTCTGGATCTGTATCTCAATGTGGTGGATGGACTGGTGGTATACCCCAAGGTCATCGAGAAGCACTTTATGGCAGAGCTTCCCTTCATGGCCACGGAGAACATCATGATGGATGCAGTGAAGGCCGGAGGAGACCGGCAGGAGCTTCACGAGAAGATCCGCCAGCTGTCCATGGAGGCAGGAAGAAATGTAAAAGAGAGAGGCCTGGACAACAATCTCTTAGAGCTTATTGCCGCAGACCCGGCTTTCGGGCTGTCCATGGAGGAGCTAAAAAAAGCCATGGAGCCCAGGCGCTATGTAGGACGGGCCCCGGAGCAGGTAGAAGAATTTCTTCAGGAAGTCATCAGGCCGGTTCTCAAGGAGAATGAGGATATTCTGGGGATGAGGGCGGAGATTAACGTGTAAAGAGGGGCTTTTTCGTTGGGGAGATGGACCGGCGGGGCAAATGTCCCCTCACCGGTTCTTAGCGTATGTCTTTTGCACGCCTAGTACCGCTGCCTTGGCTGAATATTCAGCCA
>JAAWHU010000019.1 GCA_022796015.1 Hungatella sp.
TCCCAGCGTTCCCGAGGTGACTCGAACACCCGACCTACCGCTTAGGAGGCGGTCGCTCTATCCATCTGAGCTACGGAAACGTGTATAAAATTGTGTGTGCTACAGAAACTAACTATATTAACTAACTACTCAGTTACGATAATACTTACTTCCTGTAACACTCCTATTATATCAGATTTTTCAATTTCGTCAAGACTTGAATTTTGCTGTTCCTATCATCCATATCTGTCCCTTGAATCTCCGCCCTACCATAGGTTCCCCTATAAGGTCCTGCTTATTAATAGCAACCTGGAAAATAATATCATTACATTCCACTCTCATCTTATATACTTCCTCACCGGTCACCCGGTTCTTCAGTACTTCCAACTGAAGGATATCACCGATTATGGAATATTGGTCGCATTCGATACCACAGGGCATAAAACAAGAATCAATAATTGAATAAATATCCTCCTTTAAGACCCGCCTGGAAACTTGAGAGTAAAGGTCAATATCCTCGATAGTCAGTGTCTCCATGGCTTCCTCATTCCCATTTTTCGCTGCCTCCAAAAGATTATTCCTCTCCTTTGATGCCACCTTTGCCATGGCTTTCTGCTTTGCTGTCTTTTTTATAGGAAGAAGAATCTTTCCCTTTACTGACAGTCCTGTTAGGTTGACAGATTCTACCTCCGTAGATTCCTTTGCCATCTTTCTTTCTCTGTACTCCATAGCATTTTCCAGATAATAGATCAATGAAATTCCAACCTTGTATTCATCCAAAAGGCCCGCATAAGTTTCTTTCTCTGTATGGCGCTGAATGGAACAATCGGCATTAGATGATGGTTCATAGCTTATTACATAGGGAACATAGTATTCCGGCGTTACCTGCCCTATCTCGTCCATCTCTCCATAGATAGCCACACCCATTCCCGGCGCCATCTCAGCCCTGATCTCACACAGATTCGTCTCGTCATCCAGTTGTATTTTACGGATTCTCTCTGAAGAAGCCTCTTCTGTCAGGTCTCTCATCAAATCTTCTATTTTATGCTTTTTCTGATACATGCTGAAACCAATGGTCCGTAGAAATCTATGCATCACTTTACCTTCTTCCTATTATCTTTTCTACTCTGGCGTACCGATGATTTCCTTTATAAGACAACTATAACCTATCTTACCCTATATTTCAACTCTCAAAATAAAATCACGGCAAAATTCATTGTCCGGGAGTATGAATCTTCCCAAAAGTAAAAACCGCTTTACATAAAGGCAAAGCGGTTTTTATCAATCACAGAGTCCAATTCCTCTTCCCTAGACAATCCCCTGGGCTATCATGGCATCCACTACTTTCTCAAAACCGGCAATATTAGCTCCTGCAACATAGTTGCCAGGTACACCATATTTCTCGGCTGCAGATGCAGTTTTTGCATAAATATTCACCATAATGTCCTTAAGCTTTGTATCCACCTCTTCAAACGTCCAGGAGAGCCTTTGACTGTTCTGGCTCATCTCCAGCGCAGACGTTGCTACTCCGCCTGCATTTGCTGCCTTACCTGGCATAAACAGCATACCGCTCTCCAGGAAATAATCTGTAGCTTCTCTTGTGGATGGCATGTTTGCACCCTCTGCCACTGCAAAACATCCGTTGGATTTCAGAACCTTTGCATCTTCTAAGTCCAATTCATTCTGTGTGGCACATGGAAGGGCAATATCACATGGAATCGTCCAGATCCCTTTTCCCTCTGTATAAACTGCACTTGAAACAGCATCTGCATACTCTTTGATTCTTCCGCGGCGCACTTCTTTAATCTCTTTTACAAGATCAAGCTTGATTCCATCTTTGTCATAGACATATCCATTGGAGTCACTTAAGGCTACTACCTTTGCCCCCAGCTGCTGTGCCTTTTCTGTTGCATAGATTGCCACATTACCAGAACCGGAAATGATCACGGTCTTGCCTGACAGCTCTTTTCCATTGTGTCTCAACATTTCATCCAGAATATAAATTAATCCATATCCTGTTGCCTGGGTGCGCGCCAGAGAACCGCCATAGGTAAGTCCCTTCCCGGTAAGAACGCCCTCGTATAATCCGGTCAGCCTTTTGTACTGTCCGTACAGGAAACCAATCTCTCTCCCGCCTACGCCGATATCCCCTGCAGGAACATCTTCATCTGCGCCAATATACTTGTGAAGTTCTGTCATAAAGCTTTGGCAAAACGCCATAACTTCCCTGTCTGATTTTCCTTTCGGATCAAAGTTGGAACCACCCTTGCCTCCGCCGATGGGAAGTCCTGTAAGGGAGTTCTTAAATACCTGCTCAAAGCCAAGGAATTTTAAAATACCTTGGTTTACAGATGGATGAAGGCGAAGGCCTCCTTTATAGGGTCCGATGGCACTGTTGAATTGAACCCGGTAGCCCTTATTTACCTGAACCTGTCCCTTGTCATCTACCCAGGGTACACGGAAGGAAATAATTCTCTCCGGCTCCACCAGACGCTCTAATAAAGCCATTTGGCGGTATTTTTCTTCGTTGGCATCAATTACTAAACGCAGAGAATCTAATACTTCTTTTACTGCTTGGTGAAACTCGTTTTCTCCGGGATTTTGCTTTACGACTCTTTCATAAATCTCATCTACATAGGACATACGATTTCCTCCTTAATATGCTTGCTTTTTATCCACGATCTGCAGCTACTTCTTTTTCTACTCTTCACCTTGCTTTTGCGGGATTTGATTGCCGTCATCACCTTCTTCATCCCTTAGCGGAGTTCTCTCCGAGAACTGGCAGTGGCTCTTTTTCCCTTTTGCTCCATCTCTTGATCATTGCGAAAGTAGAAGTTAAGAGAATATTCTAACAATATCTGTTATCCAATACCTATTGCACCAAGCATTCCAATAGGCCCAGTAAAACAGAAAAAAGTCGGGTATCAGCCCTCCTGTGTTCTACTTCGCCCTATGAAAAAAGCTGACAAAAATATGCTTATGTGCAAGCACAATCCTTCTCTTTGTCAACCTCTTTTTGCACTGCTCATTGCTCACTTGGACATTATACCAACTGTTATTGGGTACGTCAATAAAAAAGTTTATCTGCTTATTTGTTTCGCTGAGAGGGGGATTATTGGGGTCTGATCAGGGGGAATTACTTTCAAAGATAAAGCAGACATTAGTATCCTAACGCCTGCTCTAGTGCTTCCTTTTCTTCGCTTCCCAGCATAATGTCTGTCTCGCCTTTTTCTACTGTCTTTATATATAGATAGCATCCCTCTCTGCTGTGAACAGCATTTAATATAAAACCTGTATTGTTCATGTCCAGCATGGCAAAGGCGAAACTTAAATTTCCTCCCATTCCCTTGAATGCATTATATTTTACCATTCCAAATTTTTGGTAAGAGCTTTTCACATTCCTTGTGAGAGTTTTCATTACGTCTTTGTTGTAACGATCCTGGAATTTCAGTTCTTTTATGTCTTCAATCTGCTCTGCTATAATGGTTTCAAGGGATTCTGCGTCCTTTCCTCTCATAAATCGGTCATATTTACGATACAAACGGCTCATTTGTACAACACATATTATGGTCATAATCAAAAGAAGAACTGTTATTATCCCAAGACTCAAAATAACAATAGCTGGGTCAATAGGCCAGCTATTTAACATACTTTGCGCCATCATTCTTGTTATCTCTCCTTACATGAATCTGTCTTCTTTATCCTGCGAATCTCTTTGCTGTGGTTTAATGTACTGATTCGATCAATTCTACAATTCTTTCCAGCTCTGCCTCTGAATAATATTCAATCTCAATCCGCCCTTTATTTCTGTCTTTCTTGTTGATAATAACTTTAGTACCCATTGCCTGCTTCATTCGCTCTTCTAAATCTTTAAATATAAAGCTGAGATCTTTTTCTTCAGTGTTCTTCTTCTCTTCCTTTTTAGGCTTTCCAAAGATTTTCACCAATTTTTCTACTTCCCGAACACTCAATTTCTGATCCAGGATTTTTAATGCAATCTGGTACTGGCTGTCATTATGTTCCAAGGCCAACAGAGCCCTTGCATGTCCGCTGGAAATCTGACCCTGAACCAGCATTTCCTGAACTCGCCTGTCCAGCTTCAGAAGCCTCATGGTATTGGTAATGGCCGTTCTGCTTCTGGATACTCTCTCTGCAATCTCTTCCTGAGTCAGCTCAAACTCTTTCATAAGCTGCTGATAAGCTTGGGCTTCCTCTATGGGATTTAAGTCTTCTCTCTGTACATTTTCAATCAAGGCAATTTCCATTGCCTGCTGTCTTGTGTACTCCTTTATGACCACAGGGACTTCCTTGATCCCGGCTTCCTTTGCTGCTCTCCATCTTCTCTCACCGGCAATGATCTCATACTGCTCTCCTTTTTTCTGTACCAGAAGAGGCTGTAATACTCCGTACTTCTTTATAGAATCAGCTAATTCTGCTATAGATTCTTCATTAAAATCCTTACGTGGCTGTCCCTGGTTAGGCTCGATGATGGACAATTTCATCATATATTCTTTGCCGGCCTCTTCCCCTTTGGGATCCTCTGATTTATCAACCTTACCTGATGTTTCACGTGAAACATTTTTATGCTCAGCAGATTGGCTTTCTACTACATCTTCCCCAAAAATAGCACCCAGTCCTTTTCCCAACCCAGTCCTTTTTGCCATTAGATATCCTCTCCTCTACTCATCACTTCTGCCGCAAGCAACCGATAGCTCTCTGCTCCTGTAGATCTTGAATCATATAAATTAATAGGAATTCCATGACTGGGAGCCTCAGCCAGTCTTACATTTCTTGGTATAATTGTCTTATAAATATTCTGATTTAAATTGCTCTTAACACTTTCCACCACTTCTAAGGAAAGATTCGTTCTTGCATCATACATGGTAAAAACTACTCCTTCTGTCTCCAGCTGTGGATTCAGTTTTTTCTTTACCAAATTTACGGTTTTCAACACCTGATTCAATCCCTCCAATGCATAGTATTCACATTGAATGGGAATTAATACCGTATCTGCAGCAGTCAATGCATTAATTGTAAGAAGATTTAAAGAGGGAGGACAGTCAATAATAAGATAGTCATACATTGACTCCACTTTCAACAGATACTTCTTTAGAATGGACTCCTTCTCCTCAAAATCCAAAAGCTCAATCTCAGCACCGGCAAGGTTCACATCAGAAGGAAGTACATCCAAATGATCCATAGCTTCAAGAATCAGACATTCTTCTATATTACAATCTCCGATAATCAAATCATAAATAGTTTTTTCTATGTATCCTTTTTCTAATCCTACACCGCTGGTAGCATTCCCCTGTGGGTCGCAATCCACTAACAATACATTTTGCCCGGCCTCCGCCAGACATGCAGACAAATTAATGGCAGTAGTTGTCTTTCCCACACCGCCCTTTTGATTTGCAATCGCAATTATTCTTCCCATAACAATTCCTTTCCGACACAGAGGATAGTATATCATACTTTTTTAAGTTTTCCTATCCCTTAATAATAATTTAATACGGATAATGATTGTCAGCACCATAGTAATATTATATAATAGTGATATTATCCTCAATAACAATTAATGTAGTTTATCACTCTTACCTTTTCAATTACCTAGGAAGTGTCAAAGGCCCTGCCAATAAGTCTTCAGGCTTTTGATACCCGAACCCTAAAAATAATTCATTTTTATAAGGAGCCGATTGAATGACAACAAAGAACAAATTGATTACTGCTTCTATCTTATCAAGCAGTTCCATAGCCGCGATCAGCCTGATTAATAAGTGCATAAAGATATCAGCAACCTCCAAATCTTTGCTGGATAAATCACAAATGAATTGTTTTCACTGGAGAATGGGTAATATTTATTATACAACATCAGGATCCGGCAAGCCTTTGCTTTTGGTCCATGATTTAGATTCAGCAGCCAGCAGTTATGAATGGCATAAGATTCGATCTGCTCTTGAAAAAAAATATACGGTCTATTCTTTGGATCTCTTGGGATGCGGAGAATCCGAAAAGCCATGCCTGACCTATACCAATTACCTTTATGTCCAGCTTATTTCTGATTTTATAAAATCAGTCATCGGTCATCGGACAGATGTAATCTCTTCCGGGGCCTCTGGTTCCTTTATGATCATGGCATGCAGCAATAATCCGGACTTATTCGATCGTATTATGCTGATTAATCCGGACAGCATTAATATCTGCAGCCAGCTTCCGGGGCCTTATTCCAAGTACTATAAACGTTTTTTAGATTTCCCTATTATAGGAACCTTATTGTATCACATTGCTGTCAGTAAGTCCTCTTTAAGAAAGTCTTTTACTGACTGCTATTTTACCGATCCAAAGGCTGTAAAAGAATCCATTATTGACACCTACTATGAATCTGCCCACTTAGGTTTCTCTCCGAAATCTGTCTATGCCTGTGTACGGTGTAATTATGTTAATTGCAATATCAGCAATGCTTTAAAAAAGATTGATAACAGCATCTATCTCATAGGCGGAGAAAAGAAAGATCAAATTAAAGATATTTTTCTCGAATATGTGGACTGTAATCCGGCTATCGAATACTCCCTTATCAGTGATACAAAGCATCTTCCACACATGGAAAAACCTGCAGAGCTTTTGGCAAATATCCATACATTTTTTTCCTAAGGAATTTCACCCGAACTAGTGTATTGGGCACATTCACATTTTGCAAAATGATACATCATAAATTTGATGCCATATCCTTTTCACTATTTTATAGAAATACTTTTAAGAAAAAGCGGAGAACCTGCCCTCCTTATCAAGGAAATCAGTTCTCCGCTTTTATCTAACTCTCTTTTTAATGATATTATGGTCAAAAAGTCTTTTGATCCTAGTGTCTTTTCAATTTGTAGATCAGAAAGCTCATGTTTAAATTTAAAGTTCAAAACCTGTCTGGGCACCAATGTTTCACGTGAAACATTTACAGGAAGCAAAAAATCACAAAGGTTCTTTACTGGGAAGTCCCGCCTTCCTGGGGTACTTTTTAGAAGTCCCTTCCGTCTTCCTGATCTTAATTAGGGTTCTCCCTATATCTGATCCTGATAATTGAAATTCCTCCACAGTCTCTACACGACAGCCCAAAAGCTTCAAAGCTCCTTTCGCCTGCCTGATCTCCTCCTCCGCCTTTTCGGACTTATAAGAAATAAAATATCCTCCTGTCTTCACAAAGGGAGTACAATATTCCAACAAGGTGGAGAGTTTAGCCACAGCCCTTGACACACAAAGGTCATAGGTCTCTCGGTAGGAGGAATCTCTTCCATAATCTTCTGCTCTGCCATGGACTGCATCAACGCCTGATAATTCCAGCTTCCCAATGACCTCATTTAAGAATTTAATCCTCTTGTTCAAAGAATCAAGCAAGGTAATCCTCATGTCGGGAAAAGCGATCTTTAAAGGTATCCCCGGAAACCCGGCGCCTGTACCCAGGTCAAGGACTTTCATGGCACCCATAGCTTCCCTGGATATCACCTTAACCAAAGAAAGACTATCTATAAAATGCTTTACCACCACATCCTCCATCTCAACAATGGAAGTCAGATTCATAACCTTATTCCACTCAATAAGCAGTTCGTAATACGCGTAAAACTGGTCTATCTGCCCTGGGCATAAATTCAAGGAAAATTCTTCCAGCTTTTCTTCCATTAGCTTCCTAAATTCTTCTCTCATCTCCACTTTCCTTTCCTCCGCCATGGCGAAGCTGCTCCAGATAAACAAGCAGCACAGATAGGTCTGCAGGGGACACTCCGGAAATTCTGGATGCCTGGCCAATGGACATAGGCTTGTACAGATTCAATTTCTGCACGGCCTCTTTCCTCAGGCTATGAACCTTAGAATAATCAAAATTCACATCCAGCTTCTTTTCTTCCAGCTTTTTAAACTGAGCCACCTGCTGTTTCTGACGCCTGATATATCCCTCATATTTAATATTTATGTTGACCTGCTGTGCAGTATCTTCCGGTAAATAAGGGAACCCTTGATCTATTTCAGTTAACATAACATAGGTTAATTCCGGCCGCCTTACAAGCTCTGCCAAAGTCGCACCTGTCTTAAGAGGGGTGCTTCCATGGTTCATAAGAAATTCCTGAACCTTTTTTCCGGCGCCGATATTGGTGTGCTCCAACCGGTCAACCTCTGATTCAATATCTTTTTCCTTTTTCAGCGCCTTCTCATATTCTTCGTCACTGACAAGGCCTATGTCATGTCCGATCCTGCGAAGCCGAAGATCTGCATTGTCCTGACGCAGAAGGAGGCGGTACTCTGCCCTGGATGTCATCATGCGGTAAGGTTCATGATTTTCCTTTGTCACCAGATCATCAATAAGGACTCCGATGTATGCCTGAGATCTGTCCAGAACATAGGGCTCCCGCCCCATAACCTTCATGGCTGCATTGACTCCCGCCATAAAGCCCTGGACAGCCGCTTCCTCATATCCGGAACTCCCGTTAAACTGTCCCCCGCTGAACAACCCTTCAATGGCCTTAAACTCCAAGGTCGCCTTCAGCTGCCTGGAATTGATGCAGTCATATTCTATGGCATAGGCATTGCGTACAATCTTCACATGCTCAAGGCCGGGAACCGTCTTGTACATGGCGTGCTGCACATCCTCTGGAAGGGAACTGGACATTCCTCCCAAGTACATCTCATTGGTGTAAAGCCCTTCAGGCTCAATAAATACCTGATGACGCTCCTTGTCAGGAAACTTAACCACCTTATCCTCGATGGATGGACAATACCTGGGACCCGTCCCCTCGATAGCTCCGGAAAAAAGGGGAGAACGGTCAAGATTAGCTCTGATGATCTCATGGGTCTTCTCATTGGTATAAGTAAGCCAGCAGGACACCTGATCCTTCTGAAGAGACTCAGGATCTGTGGAAAAGGAAAAAGGAACTACCCTCTCATCCCCAGTCTGTTCTTCCATCTTGGAAAAATCAATGCTTCTCCTGTCCACACGGGCCGGTGTGCCTGTTTTGAACCGAACCATCTGGATCCCATTGGCCTTCAATGACTCTGTCAAGTGAGCTGCCGCCTGAAGACCATTGGGGCCTGTAGGGTTGCTTACATCCCCGTAGATGCATCTGGCATTCAGATACGTCCCGGTAGCCAGAACCACGGCTTTGCTGCGATATACTGCCTTTGAAAATGTCCTGACCCCCTGAATTTTTCCATCCTCCACAATAATTTCAGACACCTCGGCCTGGCGTATTGTCAGATGATCCGTATTCTCCAGTGTTTTCCGCATCTCCCTGGTATAATCCTGCTTGTCGGCCTGGGCTCTTAGGGAATGGACAGCCGGGCCCTTGGACTCATTAAGCATTTTAGACTGAATAAAGGTCTTATCAATATTCTTCCCCATCTCCCCGCCCAGTGCATCCAGCTCCCTGACCAGATGGCCCTTGGAGCTGCCTCCTATATTAGGGTTGCAGGGCATCAAAGCAATACTGTCCACGCTTATGGTAAACATTATGGTTTCCAGACCCAGCCTTGCGCAGGCCAGGGCCGCCTCACAGCCTGCATGTCCTCCTCCCACTACTATCACGTCATATGTTTCTTCCAAATAGGGCATATCTCATCTCTCCTGTCACACAATCCTTTCCAATTACAAAAATCCGCCAAAATTCTATTTTCCCATACAAAACCTTCCAAAAATCTCATGAATCAGATCATCTTCCACAGCTTCCCCTATAATGGTTCCCAGCCTTTCATAAGCATTCATCAGGTCTATGGAAAAAAAATCCTCAGGCATCCCCTCATTAATACTCCTCATAACCATCATAAGGCTGTCATAAGTATCCGTCAATGCTGTTTTGTGCCGCACATTGGTAATATAGACCTGATCGTTAAAATCAATCTCGCCTTCATAGAACATGGATTTCACCGCCTCCTCCAGTTCCTCCATGCCTGTCTCATCCTTTGCAGAGGCCTTGATCACCCTGTGGCCTGTTTTCCTCCTCAGCTCTTCCTCCTCCACCACCATATCCAAATCCGTCTTATTTAAGAGAACAAGAGCCTTCCTATCCCGGATCATATCTATAATATGCTGGTCATTCTTGTCTAGAGGAACGGAGCCATCCACCACATAGATAATCAGATCCGCCTCTGAGGCCGCACTCCTTGCCCTGGAAACTCCGATCTTCTCCACCACATCTTCCGTTTCCCGAATCCCGGCCGTATCAACTACGTTCAGGCTGATTCCGTGAAGCTGTATGTGCTCCTCCAAGGTATCCCTGGTAGTCCCGGCGATCTCGGTAACAATGGATTTTTCCGTGCCTGCCAGCACATTCATGAGAGAAGACTTCCCTGCATTGGGCTTTCCCACTATGACGGTCTTAACGCCCTCTGACATAACTCTCCCGTTATCTGCAGAGTCAATGAGTTTTTTCACCTCTTTTATCATGGCCTCCAGCTTCTCTCTCAAATTCCCGGCATATCCCTCCAGGGAAATATGCTCCGGGTCATCTAAGGCGGACTCGATAAAAGCAATCTCATAGAGAATCCTTTCCCTCAGATCCCTGACTTTTTCAGACACCTTTCCCTTTAACTGGCTTATGGAACTCTTCATAGCATACTGATTCTTGGCATTGATCAGATCCATAACTGCCTCAGCTTGGGACAGATCCATCCTGCCGTTTAAAAATGCCCTCTTTGTAAATTCTCCAGGCTCCGCCGGCCTGGCTCCGTTCTTAATCACAGTCTCCAGGATTCTTTTCATAACCAGTATACCGCCATGGCAGTCTATTTCCACCGTATCCTCGGCAGTATAGCTGTGAGGCCCCTTCATCACAAGGACCAAAACCTCATCGATCATCTCATCCCCATCATAGATAAACCCGTAGTGAACTCTGTGAGAATCCTTCTCATCCCACTCTCCTCCCCTGTTTTTCCGAAAAACCTTCCTCAAAACCTGAAAGGACTCTTCCCCGCTGATTCTGACAATTCCAATCCCTGAACTCCCCATGGCAGTGGCAACTGCCGCAATGGTATCCATCTCCCTGACCATCTCCATACCGCCTTCCGTAATCAAAAAAAGAGGCTGTTGCAAAATTTAATTTCCACAACGCCCCTTTTACCTTATTTCAGAACACCCTTACTGATCCTGCCCTTTCTTTCCTTCCCTGCGCTCTCTCCCGTCTCTCTTAAGACAAATCACCACATGACGGAAAGGATCTTCACCTTCACTTCTGGTAACTACATACTTGTCGTTCTGAAGAGCCGCATGGATGATTCTCCTCTCATAAGGATTCATAGGCTCCAAAGAAACGTTTCGTCTGGTTCTCTTTACCTTGTAGGCAATGTTCTTTGCCAAGGACTCCAGAGTATCCTTTCTCCTGGCACGATAGTTCTCCGTATCCAGCTTTACCCTGACATACCCATCGCATTCCTTATTTACCACAAGGCTGGTAAGATACTGGAGAGAATCAAGAGTCTGTCCCCTCTTTCCAATGAGAATCCCCATATCGGCGCCGGCCATATCCACCGTAAGCTCTTTTTCCTTCTCGTCAAAGGCAGCCGTCACCTCCACTTCCATTCCCATGGCGGCAAATACCTGGTTTAAGAACTCCTTGGATGCTGCCATACATGCATCCACATCCACCTTCTTTGCAGGCTTTTTCTCTTCATCCTCATCCAAGATCTGATAAGTATTCTCTGCCGCCTCGGATTTTACAGCCTTCGGTACGGGTTTTACATTCTTAAATACTTCCTTTGCTTCTAAAACCGTCTCATCCTTCTGAGCCTTCTGCTGATTTCTTGATTGGTTCTTCTGAGTCTTCTGATTTTTCTGATTATTCTTCTTAGGAGCCTCCTTGGGAGTTTCTTTTCCTAACTCCCTTGTGTCTTTCTCTTCCTTTTTCTTCTCCTTCACTGTCTCGGTGCTGTCGATCTTTCCTGTAGTCAGAAATGCCTCTAGATCGTCGTCTTCTTTTTTCTTTTTTGCCCGAATCACTACATTCTTTGCAAATAATCCTAAAAATCCGGTGCTCCCCTTATCCACAATCTCATAATCCAGGTTATCGCTTGTGGTTCCCAGATCAATCAGAGCTTTGGTAATGGCCTCATCCAAAGTCTTGGCTGTCACTGTAATCCTATCCATAGGTTCCCCTCCTATTTGTTGTGCTTCTCGTTATACTTCTGCACCATGTTGGCCTTTGCCGCCAGACTGCCCGGTTTGGCATTCTGGTTATAATAGGCAGTAGATTCCTCTGCTATCTTCTTTGATTTTGCAACCTTGGCCGCACGCTTGGCCTCTTCCTTCTCCTCTTCCAACTGCATGTTCTTAAGAGTCTCCCCGTAATTGGTGTTCACCTTTGCTGGAGGGAGTCCTTTTTTGGCCCGTTTTTTATTGGCCTTCTCCACATTCTGTGCAATGAGCTCATCAATATCAACCTTATCTAAGTATGCATTTACCCCTAACTGCTGAACCACCTGAAGCAGACTGCTCATTACCCAGTAAAGTCCGATTCCAAGGGGAAATGTAAAACAGAAAAATACGGACATCAGAGGCATATATACATTCATGGACTTCATCATGGCGGCACTTGGATTATCCTCACTATTTGCCTGAGGCTGAGTAGCGCTAATAAGCTTTGTGCTGTACCACTGGGTTAAACCCGATAAAATAGGAATCAGTAAAGCGATCAAGGCGGTAACGATGGAGACATCGGAACCGCTGTTCATAAATTCCTTTAACACGTTAAAAGGAGTATATGCAATGTTCATTCCCAAAAACTGCTGCATTCCGTTGATGGCCGCTATGGCGTTCTCACCGGCTGCGGTGGCAACATCACGGATTGCAGGAAATGCCCCTGCAAGCTCATCCCACTGCTTGTCCGTCAGCTTATAGAGAAGATCCACTACTTTGTCTAGGTTGGTATAATCCATGCCCGCCAGTCTGTGGGTCTCTGCAAGTTCAGTAAATACCGGGGATGAAGTATATCCGGAAGGAAGCTTCTCAATAATAAGATCAAAATAATGTCTTACGGACGCTACATAAGCGGGAATGTTGTACATTACCCTGTACAATGCAAACATAATGGGAAGCTGAATCAAAAGAGGGAGACAGCCTCCTGTCATGGAAGTTCCGTACTTATCATAGACAGCCTTTGTCTCCACGTTCATGCGCATCATGGAGTCGTTGTCATTTTTCCCCTTATACTTTTTCTGAATAGCCTGAAGCTCCGGCTGCATCACTGCCATTAATTTGCTGGACTTCTGCTGCTTTAAAGTAAGAGGCAGCATTAAAAGCTTCATGACGATTGTAAACAAAATAATACACAGGCCAATATTCATTACACCAAAAGTACTGGTAAACCGAAACAAAGCCTCCATAATCCATCCAAGGATCTGGGCCACCGGCCCCAAGATACCGCCTGCCTTAGTCAGAACTAAAAAATCCAATGAACTACCTCCTCGTCATTAGGGGACTGGGTCATAACCGCCTTCTGCCCATGGATGACACTTAAGTATCCTCCTAAGGGACAACCATAAACCTTTCACAACGCCGTATTTTTGAAGTGCCTCAATGGCGTATTGAGAGCACGTAGGCGTGTAGATACAGTGATATCTTACCTTTAAGGGAGATAAAAAAATCTGATATCCCCTGATACACAGGATCAAAACTTTTTTTATCATAATCATCACTTCGATTCTTTCATAATGTTATGCAGCCCCAGTAAGTGCCTGTATGCACTTTCCATTTTTTTGTAATCCGTATCCTTAGCTGCCCCTCGGGCAACTACAATGATGTCTAACCCAGAGTCTGTCTGCTCTCTGTTTGATCGAAAAATCTCTCTTAACAGACGGGTCACGCGGTGTCTCACCACGCTGTTTCCAACTTTTTTGCTGACGGAAATCCCGATCCGGGTCTCCTCACTTCCTGTATTATAAACATACATAATTAAAAGTTTGTTGGCATAGGATCTGCCGTTTTTATAAACGGTCTGAAAATCACTGTTCTTTTTCACTGAAGGAAATCTTCTCATAGAACCTCCCATACCCTGTTAAAAGCAGCAAAAATCAATGTAAAGAAAAGGCCACAATCTCTTGCGGCCTGGTTCATTAAAAAGTATCCGATTCCATGCGCTTATACGCATCTCCGGATTAAGCAGATAATCTTGCTCTTCCTTTTGCTCTTCTGGCAGCTAACACTTTTCTTCCGCCTGGAGTACTCATTCTGGCTCTGAAGCCATGAACTTTTGCTCTCTGTCTTTTCTTCGGCTGAAATGTCATCTTCATATCGCGGGCACCTCCTCTTTATCTTAACTTATCCATTAAGCACATTAAGACTATTCTAAATTGGATTAAACATCTTCTCAATTATAAAGAAGGAATCCCTTAAAGTCAAGCACTTTTCGCAAAATAACCTACTGCTTTCAGCAATACTTTTCCCACAACCGTCACCAGAATCCCGGCAGCTATGGCTTCGGGAACCCCCGACCCCGTAACCGTGGCCATGATTAATCCCCACACTCCGTTTACCGCCACATTTTTTACCTGGGCATACTCTCTGGCAAGAAGCAGGTAAATACTTCCCATGACAAGTGTTGTATTCACCATGGATCCGGCAAATCCCGTGATGGGAAGGGCCAGATTAGGACTGACTCTGCACTTTCTAAGGAGAATCCACAGCCACCCTGCAGCCACTCCGATCATAATCCGGCATCCTACGGAGATCCACACTGCCTTTAAGGCTCCTTCTATGCCTGTCATGCTCATGAAAGGGGAAAACGCAAAGGACAAAAGCGTCGGCGCAGTCGTGTTGCTTATCATGGAACAGATTCCGAACACTGCACCAAGAATCGCCCCTGCCCCGGGCCCAAAAAGGATGGCTCCCAGAATAACCGGGATGTGAACAGTTGTTGCCTTAACCACGGGAAGATGAATCATTCCAAGAGGCGTATTTGCCAGCAGAATGACGATTGCCGCCATAAGTGCAACACTGGTCAGATAACGAGTGTCTTTTTTCTTCTTATTCATTTTTTCCTCCTGCTACTGTTCCCTTTTATAAGGGATACAATGCTTATTATTTGATGCAAACCATACAGTTTGCAGTCACAGGTGGATTATATATAAGAGTTATGGTTTCGTCAACCCAAATTTTCCCCATTTTCCAGAGTCATATACCCCACTTATCCACAAAATGTTGATAACTTGTGGATAACTCTCTTTATATCCTCCTTTTTTATACATTCCTATTTTATATTTCCTGATTTTTGTGGACAGAACTTCTGTTTATAACTATAGAATTTCTTATCCCCACAATGTGGAAAACCCTATGATTTCACTGTGTTTTCACATGAATTACACACATTTCCACCATCTTATCCACATAAATTTTCACTTTTGATTGAAAAATCAGGCTTCCTATTGTAAAATAAGACTAGATTGGGCAAATGCGCGGATTTGCCTTTTAATACACGTTAGGAGACAAATTATGCTAGAACAGTTAAAAAAGCAGTGGGATGAGATCCTTCTTCATTTAAAAGAGGAACATGAACTTTTAGATGTTTCTTACAAAACATGGCTTCTTCCATTGAAAGTCTATTCCGTGGAGGGGAATACCGTCAGTATCCTTGCCCCGGATGCTAATTTTGTCACCTATATCCGAAAAAAATACGGACTCCTCCTTCAGGTCACCATTGAGGAAATGACCGGCTTTGCATGTACCGTGGAGTTTGTCACTGAGGATATGATCGCTGCCTCCTCCAAAGAAAAACCGGAAAAATATCTGATTCAGACAGGTGCCAGCGACGTAAGCCAGACTGCTATTCAGACTGCCAACCTAAATCCACGCTACACCTTTGACACCTTTGTAGTGGGCGCCAACAACAATCTGGCCCATGCCGCCGCCCTTGCAGTGGCCGAATCTCCGGGAGAGGTTTACAATCCTCTTTTTATTTACGGAGGCGTGGGACTTGGCAAGACCCATCTTATGCATTCTATCGCCCATTTTATCCTTAAAAATAACAAGGATGCAAAAATTTTATACGTTACCTCGGAAAAGTTTACCAACGAGCTTATTGACGCCATCCGAAATAAGAACAACATTTCCACCACGGAATTCAGGGAAAAGTACCGGAACAATGATGTTCTCCTCATTGATGATATCCAGTTTATCATCGGCAAGGAGAGTACCCAGGAAGAATTCTTCCACACCTTCAACACCCTGTACGAAGCCAAAAAGCAGATTATCATATCCTCCGATAAACCGCCGAAGGACATAGAGACCTTAGAAGAACGTCTCCGCTCCAGGTTCGAGTGGGGACTGACCGTTGACATTCAATCTCCGGATTACGAGACCAGAATGGCGATTCTGCGCAAAAAAGAAGAACTGGAAGGCTATAATATTGATAATGAAGTGATCAAATACATTGCCACCAACATTAAGTCCAATATCCGGGAACTGGAAGGCGCCCTCACTAAGATTGTGGCCCTCTCCAAACTGGATCACAACAAAGAGATCAACATTTCCCTGGCGGAGGAGGCCTTAAAGGACATTATCTCCCCCGGCTCTGAACGGAAAATCACCGCGGACTTTATTATCCAGGTGGTGGCAGATCATTTCGGCCTCACCCCCCTTGATATTGCGTCGCAAAAACGCAGTAAGAACATTGCCTACCCGCGGCAGATCTGTATGTATCTCTGCCAGGAGATCACAGGCACCCCCCTTCAGGAGATCGGACGGCTCTTAGGAGGAAGGGACCACACCACCATTATCCATGGCCGCGATAAGATCGCTGCAGACTTAAAAACCAACGATTCCACGGCCAACACCATCGAGATCTTAAAGAAAAAACTTAACCCACAATAGACTGTGGACAACCTGTTGAATTTCTGTGGATAAGCTTTCCCTATTTTACATGAATTTCCACACTGTGGATAAAGGGTCTTAAGTTCCCATAGATTCTCAACCCTTTCCACATGGTTCTCAACACCAGTTTTCCTTGTATTCATAAGGATTCTTAGGTTTTACACAAATTCACAGCCCCTACTACGGTTTCTACGAAAAATAACTATATCTTTCTATCTATATAAGGCCTATAACCAGCAAAGGAGTTATCAACATTTATGAAGCTGACATTTAAAAAAGAAGACCTACTAAACGGAATCAACATCGTATTAAAAGCAGTATCCTCCAAGACCACCATGCCCATCCTGGAATGTATTCTTGTGGACGCATCCACAGACCAGATCAAACTCACTGCCAATGACATGGAGCTGGGCATTGAAACAAAGGTAGAAGGGAATATTCTTGAAAGGGGAAAGATTGCTTTGGAAGCAAAACTTCTCTCAGAGATTATCCGGAAGCTCTCAGGAGGAGAAGCCCCCATCACCATAGAATCTGATTCTTATTACAATACCACCATCACCTGCGAATCTTCCGTATTTCATATCCAGGGAAAGGATGGCGAAGAATTTTCCTATCTTCCTTATATAGAAAAAGACCATTATATCAGTCTTTCTCAGTTTACCTTAAAAGAGGTAATCAGGCAGACCCTGTTTTCCATCTCTGTCAATGACAGCAATAAGATGATGACAGGGGAACTGTTTCAGGTAACGGATGACGAGCTAAAGGTGGTTTCTCTGGATGGACACAGGATGTCCATAAGAAAAATTACCCTGAAAGAGCATTATGAGAATATAAAAGTCATTGTACCTGGCAAGACTCTCAGTGAGATCAGCAAGATACTAAGCGGGGATAATGAAAGTGAAGTTCTGGTCTATTTCAGCAAGAACCATATTCTCTTTGAATTCGATGCAACCGTAGTGGTATCCCGGCTTATCGAAGGGGAATACTTCCGCATTGAACAGATGCTTTCCAGCGACTATGAGACAAAGGTAACCATTAATAAGCGGGAATTTTTAGATAATATTGATCGTGCTAGTATTTTTATTAGAGAAAACGATAAAAAACCAATTATTTTAAATATTTTAGACAATCTTATGCAGCTGAAGATGAATTCCAGCTTTGGCTCCATGAATTCTGAGATTCAGATTCAAAAGACTGGTAATGACATTATGATTGGATTTAATCCCAAATTTCTCATGGATGCATTAAGAATCATTGATGATGAGGAAGTGGATCTTTACATGATGAATCCCAAGTCTCCCTGCTTTATCAAGGATCAGAAGGAGACCTATATTTATCTGATTCTCCCTGTCAATTTTAATGCGGCCACAATCTAGGGAAGGAAAGGACATCCATGGAGGTTATTAAATTAAGAGAAGAGTATATAAAATTGAACCAGGCTCTCAAGGCTGCAGGCCTTGCAGAGTCCGGTGTGGATGCCAAATACGCCATCCTTTCAGGAAAGGTAAAGGTCAATGGGCAGACAGAGCTTCAGAGAGGAAAGAAGCTTTATGCCGGAGACCTGGTAGAGTATGAGGGGCAGACCATAAGGATTGAAGAAGGACTATGACGGTTGATTCCATAGAACTGAAAAATTACAGGAATTACCAGGAATTACATATGGATTTCAGCCCGGGCACCAATATCCTTTACGGTGACAATGCCCAGGGAAAGACCAATATCCTGGAGGCGCTCTATGTGTGCAGCACCACCAAGTCCCACAGAGGAAGCAAAGACCGGGAGATGATTCGGTTTGAGGAGGAAGAAGCCCATATTAAGCTTTGCATGAAAAAGGCAGATGTGCCTTACCGTATTGACATGCATCTAAAGAAGAACAAGCCAAAGGGCATTGCCATCAACGGAATTCCCATAAAAAAAGCCAGTGAATTGTTCGGAATTGTCAATATGGTTTTTTTCTCCCCGGAGGACTTAAATATTATTAAAAATGGCCCTGCAGAAAGGCGTCGTTTTATTGATTTAGAGTTATGTCAACTTGATAAGCTGTATGTTCATGCTCTGGTTCAATATAATAAAGTCCTTCTTCAGAGAAACCGATTGCTGAAGGAACTTTATTATAAGCCGGACTATGAAGCTACTCTTGATATATGGGATATTCAGCTTTATGAATACGGAAAGGAGCTAATCCGCTGCAGGAAAGGATTTATAGAAGAGTTAAATGAGCTTGTGAGAAAAACCCACAGCCATCTCTCAGGAGGAAGGGAAAAACTGGTTCTGGCCTATGAGCCCAATGTGGACATAAATGATTTTTCACAGAAAATAGCCGCGAACCGGGATACAGATCTGAAAATTAAGACCACCACCACAGGGCCTCACAGAGATGATATAAGCTTCTTGGTGGATGGAATTGACATAAGAAAGTTCGGCTCTCAGGGACAGCAGCGGACAGCAGCGTTATCCCTGAAGCTGGCGGAGATTGAACTGGTAAAAAAACTTGTCAGAGATTACCCGATTCTCCTTCTGGACGACGTGTTATCAGAGCTTGACGGAGGAAGGCAGGAGCATCTTCTGGCGGGAATCAGCCATATTCAGACTATGATTACCTGCACGGGACTGGAAGATTTTGTGAACCACAGATTTCCTATAGACAGGGTTTTCAAGGTAATACAGGGAACAGTCAGTCAGGAAAATTAGCCATAGAAATTGAAAGCAGAAGGAGGTATCTATGGGTACGGAGTACGGAGCAGATCAGATACAAATTTTGGAAGGGCTTGAAGCCGTAAGGAAAAGGCCTGGTATGTATATAGGCAGTACCTCCGCCAGAGGACTTCACCACTTAGTCTACGAGATTGTGGACAATTCCGTGGATGAGGCTCTGGCAGGGTTTTGTACGGAGATTGATGTACAGGTTAATGAAGATAATTCCATAACGGTCCTTGATGATGGCCGAGGGATTCCGGTAGATATCCAGAAAAAAGCAGGACTTCCGGCTGTGGAGGTAGTATTTACAGTGCTTCACGCAGGAGGCAAATTCGGCGGCGGCGGATACAAGGTATCAGGAGGACTCCACGGCGTGGGAGCCTCTGTCGTGAACGCCCTGTCAGAGTGGCTGGAGGTAGAGATCTATAAGGAGGGAAAGGTTTACCATCAGCGCTATGAGCGGGGAAAGGTGGTAAGCCCCTTAAGTGTTACCGGCAGCTGTTCCCCTGAGATGCACGGAACCAGGGTTTGTTTTCTTCCGGACAGGGAGATTTTTGAAGAGACCGTATATGATTATGATACCTTAAGGATCCGCCTTCAGGAGACCGCATTTCTCACCAAGGCCCTTAAGATCACTTTAAGGGACGACAGGGAGGAAAAAAGGGAAAAAACCTTCCACTACGAGGGGGGAATTAAGGAATTTGTCACCTATTTGAATAAGGGAAAAGCTCCTCTCTATGACCAGGTGCTCTACTGTGAGGGAATCAGGGACAAGGTGTATGTGGAAGTGTCCATGCAGCACAATGATTCCTATACGGAAAATATCTACACCTTTGTGAACAATATCAACACTCCTGAGGGAGGGACCCATCTGACGGGGTTTCGGAATGCCCTTACAAAGACCTTCAACGATTATGCCAGGAAGAATAAGCTGCTGAAGGACAGCGAGCCTTCCTTAAGCGGCGAGGATATCCGGGAGGGCCTGACCGCCATCATCAGCGTAAAGATCGAGGAGCCTCAGTTTGAAGGCCAGACCAAGCAGAAGCTGGGCAACAGTGAGGCCAGGCTGGCGGTGGACTCCATTGTCAGCGAACAGCTGACCTACTTTTTGGAGCAGAACCCGGCAGTGGCAAAGGCCATGTGCGAGAAGTCCATTCTGGCCCAGAGAGCCAGGGCAGCTGCCAGAAAAGCCAGGGATCTCACGAGAAGAAAGACGGCCCTGGAGGGCATGGCTCTTCCCGGAAAGCTGGCGGATTGCTCCAACAAGGATCCTGAGAAATGCGAGATCTATATTGTAGAGGGAGATTCTGCCGGCGGGTCAGCCAAGACCGCCCGCTCCAGAGATACCCAGGCCATTCTTCCGCTGAGAGGAAAAATTCTCAATGTGGAAAAGGCGCGCCTTGATAAGATCTACGGCAATGCTGAGATCAAGGCTATGATCACCGCATTCGGCACAGGGATTCATGATGATTTTGATATTTCCAAACTGCGGTACAACAAGATTATTATTATGACTGATGCCGATGTAGATGGGGCTCATATCAGTACCCTCCTTCTCACCTTTTTGTATCGGTTTATGCCGGAGCTAATCAGACAGGGCCATGTGTACCTGGCTCAGCCTCCTCTGTACAAAGTGGAGAAAAGTAAAAAAGTATGGTATGCCTACAGTGACTCTGAACTGAATTCCATTCTTATGGAGATCGGAAGGGACAACAACAATAAGATTCAGCGGTACAAGGGTCTGGGTGAGATGGATGCGGAGCAGCTGTGGGAGACCACTATGGATCCGGAGCGCAGGATTCTTCTTCGTGTCAATATGGATGATGATGTGGCTTCGGAGCTGGATCTGACCTTCACTACTCTTATGGGAGACCAGGTGGAGCCGAGACGGGAATTTATTGAAGCCAATGCAAAGTATGTGCAGAACCTGGATATTTAATGGAGGAAACTTATGGAACCTAATGTATTTGATAAGATTCATGACATAGATTTAAAGAAAACTATGGAAAAATCTTACATTGACTATGCCATGAGCGTAATTGCTTCCAGGGCTCTGCCAGATGTAAGAGATGGTCTGAAGCCGGTTCAGAGGAGAGTTCTGTATTCTATGATTGAGCTGAACAACGGACCTGACAAGCCTCACAGAAAATGTGCCCGTATCGTAGGTGATACCATGGGTAAGTACCATCCTCACGGGGACAGCTCTATCTACGGGGCTCTGGTGAATATGGCCCAGGAGTGGTCCACCCGGTATCCCCTGGTGGATGGACATGGCAACTTTGGTTCTGTGGACGGAGACGGAGCCGCCGCCATGCGTTATACGGAGGCCAGACTCAGCAAGATTTCCATGGAGCTTTTGTCCGATATCGGAAAAGATACCGTAGACTTTGTTCCCAACTTTGACGAGACGGAAAAAGAACCCACGGTTCTTCCATCCCGGTATCCCAATCTGTTAGTCAACGGAACCTCGGGCATTGCCGTAGGCATGGCTACTAATATTCCTCCTCACAATCTCAGGGAGGTCATCGGCGCCGTGGTAAAGATCATAGACAATCTGGTGGAGGAAAAGAGAGATACCTCCATGGAAGAGATCATGGAGATCATAAAGGGGCCTGATTTCCCTACAGGGGCGACCATCCTGGGAAAGAGAGGGATTGAGGATGCCTACCGCACCGGAAGGGGAAAGATCAGAGTCCGGGCAGTGTCGGATATTGAGACCATGGCCAACGGAAAGAGCCGCATCGTTGTCACCGAAATCCCCTATCTGGTGAACAAGGCCCGTCTGATTGAAAAGATAGCGGAGCTGGTAAAGGACAAGAAGGTAGATGGAATCACGGATCTTCGGGATGAGTCTGACCGGGAAGGTATGAGAATCGTTATTGAGATACGCCGCGATGCCAATGCCAATGTGATCTTGAACCAGCTGTACAAGCATACCCAGATGCAGGATACCTTCGGCGTAATCATGCTGGCCCTGGTGGATAATCAGCCTAAGGTACTGAACATCCTTCAGATGCTGAAGCTCTATCTGGAGCACCAGAAGGATGTAGTTACAAGGCGGACAAAATATGACTTAAACAAGGCGGAGGAGAGGGCCCACATCTTAGAAGGGCTGCTTATTGCCCTTGACAATATTGACGAGGTCATAAGAATCATCCGGGCTTCTCAGACAGTACAGATCGCAAAGCAGCAGCTCATGGAGCGGTTCGGATTAAGCGATCCCCAGTCCCAGGCTATTGTAGACATGCGTCTTCGGGCTCTCACCGGCCTGGAGAGAGACAAGCTGGAGGCAGAGTATAAGGAACTGCAGGCAAGGATCGCGGAGTTAAAGGAAATTTTGGCAGACGAGAATAAACTTTTGGGAGTGATCAGGGAAGAGATTCAGACCATCTCAGGCAAATACGGGGATGACAGAAAGACCTCCATAGGGTTTGACGAATTTGATATGTCCATGGAGGATCTTATACCCAATGACGACACGGTAGTGGCTATGACCCGATTGGGGTATATTAAGAGAATGTCTCCGGACAACTTTAAGAGCCAGAACAGGGGAGGAAAGGGCATCAAGGGAATGCAGACCATCGATGAGGATTACATCGAAGATCTGATTATGACCAGGAATCACAATGACATTATGTTCTTCACCAACACGGGCCGTGTATACCGTCTGAAGGCATATGCGATTCCGGAAGCAGGACGGACTGCCAGGGGAACTGCCATTATTAACCTTCTTCAGATGATGCCCGGTGAGAAGATTACCGCCATCGTGTCCATGAAGGAATTTAATGACGATCACTATTTGTTTATGGCCACCAAGTACGGTATGGCAAAAAAGACTCCCATGAGAGAGTACTCTAATGTAAGAAAGAACGGCCTTCAGGCCATTGTCTTAAGAGAAGGGGACGAGCTCATTGAGGTAAAGGCCACAGATGATACCAGGGATATTTTCATGGTTACCAAGAAGGGACAGTGCATTCGATTCCATGAAGCTGATGTCCGTGTCACAGGCCGTGTATCTATGGGAGTCATCGGAATGAAGCTGGATGAGGATGATGAAGTCATCGGAATGCAGATGGATTCCCAGGGAGAGACTCTTTTGGTGGTGTCTGCCAACGGAATCGGCAAGAGGACGGATATCAATGAATTTCCGGTTCAGAAGCGCAGCGGAAAAGGGGTGCGCTGCTACAAGATTGTGGAGAAGACAGGAGACCTGGTGGGAGCCAAGCTTGTCCATGAGGATCACGACGTAATGATGATTACCAATGAGGGGATCATTATCCGCATTAGTGTAAAGGATATTTCCACTCTTGGACGCAATACATCAGGTGTGAAGCTTATGAATATAGATCAGGATTCCAGCACTTATATCGCAAGCATTGCAAAGGTGAGGGATGATGGCAACAAGACCATGGAGGATTCCGAAGAAATCGAAGAACCAGAATAGAGCCATTATGTAAAACAGGAAGAGATCCTTGAAAAGGGATTTCTTCCTGTTTTTAAGTAATTTATGTTGAAATGTTGAAAAAATATTGACAAATTTTTTAAAATCAGATAGAATCTATTTAGATTTTTTATATATAAATTTTTAGAACGTTCTAAATAGTAATTTACAGACCATAAAGGGGGGACATAGTTTGAAGAGATCTTATTTATTAAAAATCCTTCCTTACATAAGGCCAGAGAGAAGACGGATTTTCTGCAGTCTGGCTGCCTCCCTTCTGATGAATCTGTTTGCAGTGAGCATAACCTGGCAGTTTTCCAGAGCTATTGAGAGATATGTTCCGGCTGAAGATCTTACCGGACTTCTGCGGGCCGGGGGAAGGATTCTTCTGTGTGCAGTTCTATACTTTGGATGCTATGTACTCTTTCTTCACCAAGCCCGGTCTGCCCAGTATCAGGTTCAGCACCGGCTGAGGAGGCTGGTCTTCTCCCATGTGCTGAACTGCCGGTATGAATATTTTGTCCAAAAAAGCTTCGGACAGGTGAATACTAATATTATTCAGGATGTGGAGGCATTCTGTGATGGGATTTTCAATAAGGCTTTTGGCTCCATTGCCAATATTCTGTTCTTTGTGACCACCTTTGCCATTCTGATTGCCGCCAATCTGAGTATTACAGCAGTACTTTTGACCTATATGGCTGCTGTGACCGTGTATATGTACGCCTTAAAGAGGGTTATGGTCAGATTCACGAAGGAGTACTCTTCTTCCAAAGCCCGGCTGAACGAGTCTATTATGGATCTGACTGCCCATGGCAAGAGCATTGTCCTCTATGAGTGTCAGGAACGGTATCTGAAGCGGACGGATCAATACAATAAGGCCATGAATCGGAACTGGCTGAAATTAAATGTATTCTCTCCGCTGATACAATCCTCCATCGAGGTGTCCATTCTGGTATCTTATCTGCTGGCTTTTTGGGTGTGTTGGATAGAGCTGAGGGCGGGCCGGGCCGGCTATGCAGACCTGTTTCTCTATCTGACTTACATTCCTCAGCTGTGGAACAAATACGGCTCTGCCATTGATATTATGGCAGAGTTGTCAAAAGGGGAGGTGTATGCCCAGCGGATTCTGGGGGCCGTGGAGCAGGAAACGACAGAGGGGGAGGTGAGTTCTGATGTCCAAAACCAGCCCTTATTACTGGAGGAGACGGGGATAGAAATTACCGGGCTGTGGTTCTCCTTTGCTCCTGAGACCCCTGTCTGGCAGAATTTTTCCGCTGATTTTCGCAAACCCGGCCTTTATGGCATCAGCGGTCCCTCCGGCTGTGGGAAATCTACCCTGTTTGACATTCTTATGGGCTTTTATAGACCTGAAAAGGGTAAAATCGAAATCTGCGGCATTCCCATGGAGGAGTATTCTTTTGGAGAGCTGCGCCGGACAGTGGGGATTGTCCATCAGGAGCCTTACTTCGTGTCAGGGACGATTTTGGAAAATATCTTTTTTTTGCGGACAATATCACGGAGGAACAGATTACAGATTGCGTCAGGGAGTATGGTCTTGAATCTCATTGGGCCCAGCTAGGATCCTTTGGAACAAAGAATTTGGGCCGGGCTGACCCTGGATTGACCACAGGCCAGAGAAGGATAATATCCCTGCTCCGGGTACTGGCCCGAAGGCCCCGTGTTCTGTTGTGCGATGAGATAACGGCGGGCCTGGACAGCCACACGGAGGAATTGGTTCTGAATATGATCAGAAGGTTTTCCAAAGCCCATACCTGCCTGCTGATCAGCCATAAGGACAGTGATTTAGAATCTGTAAAGAATGTTATTAGATTGTGAGATGGAATATGAATCATACATATCACCTTAGGAAGCAGATTATCATTCTCATAAGAAACCGTTGGCCAATTCTCATAGGTATTGTGACATCCAGCGCCATGATCGTGGCATCTACAGTCTATGTCCCATTCTATTTGGGCCAGTGCTATCAAGTCCTGGAGCATGGCTGCTTTCTGGCTTCCCCCTTTCTCCTGCTCACTGCCGGATATCTTCTCCGGGCGGTTTTTAAGCTGGTGCGCAATCATCTCACTGCTGACCTGGGTACAGGCGTGGTTCGGGAACTGCGGTTCGGTTTGTGTCAGAAGCTGTTGATGGATGGGGAACAGCAGGAGGAATCATCCTCCTACGCCTACAGTCTGTTGTCCTATGAAATTGAGACCATTGGAAATATGATCTCCTGGAGGCCTTTTGTTTTTTTGGAAAATATTTTGATTCTTTTGTGGTCTTTTTTACATATAGGTCAAGTCAGTGTGATGCTTCTCCTGTGCATCCTGCCTACGCTGGGACTGGCCATGTTAATCGGAGAGTTCTATGGCAAAAGCATCCGTCACTCTGTGAGGCAAGTAAAGGAGAGTGTTCATAGATTGTCTGATCTTACTGCAGAAGTTATGGTTAGCCAAAAGGTCATCCGCACCATGGGAGCCCAGGGTGCATATTATGGAAAATTTGAAGTAGAGAGTAAGAATAATCAGCATTGGAATCTGGAGATGGCCAAGAGGGCACGATTGGCAGCCCCGTTTTTGGAGTTGACTTCTTATCTGGCGATGACGGCTGCTGTTCTAGCCAGTGCAGCTACGGTTATTCGTCTTAATCTTCCTGGAGCTATGGTAGTCACTATCTATACCTACATGATTACATTGGCAAATTTGGCCAATAAGATGCCGGATAATATTCTTTTTTTGTAGAGTCAAGCCAGAGTATCAGAAGAATTCAGAAATATTTTGACCATCTGGGTAGACCAATTTTGGCACAGAGAATTCCAGAGCAGAATCGGGTGGAGGAGATTATTTTTTCTTCTGTAACAGCTCAGGTAGAAAGAGAAAAGCTGTGGACAATCCCAGAGCTTTTACTGGGACGTGGAAAGTTGACAGTTATTAACGGAATCAGCGGCAGTGGTAAGACGGTATTATGTAATATTCTTTCTGGTTTTTCCAAGGGATATGCCGGAAAGATTACCATTAATGGTGTAGAACTGAGAGAACTCGACCCTAGGTGGTATCATAAAAGAATGGGATATGCCATGCAGAGAACTATGATTTTCTCTGACACAGTCCAGGGAAACGTTGCTATGGGACGAAACGTTGAGCAGTCGTGGAAAGAGGAATTATTCTCTGTCTGCGGCATGGATGAGATATTTGGAAAATTGGGTGAAGTAGAACTTCATGGGGATTCTAACATTCTTTCCGGCGGTGAGCGTCAGCGGATTGGATTTGCCCGGGCACTGTACAGTGATCCGGATGTGGTAATCTTGGACGATGTATTTACTGCGTTGGATGGAAGGCGCCGCAAAAGCCTGTGCCAGTATCTGAAAGATAAAAAAAGGGATCATATTATAGTGGTGGTCAGCAGCTATCCAGAGGTACTGAACTTGGCAGACCAAGTTGTGACCCTGTCTGTATAAATAATGTTAGTTAGGACTGGGCCATTTATATATCAAAAACAGAGTCCATAAGGGCTCTGTTTTTGATGCAATTTACATAATCTATTGACATTTTTGCACAAATTAGATATCATTAGATAAAAGAGTTTATTAATCTATTTTTAGAACGTTCTAAATAACTTCTTAAATTTATGGCATGGAGGAAGGACGATGATAAACGGTATAGAAAAAGGGCCCCAGGCGGATGTGATCGTAGTGGGCGCAGGTCCTGCCGGTATGTGCGCAGCCCTGGAAGCGGCAAGGCAGGGAGTATCCGTAATCCTGCTGGAACAGGGTGGGTGCTGCGGCGGCATGGCTACCCAGGGATTGGTAGGCCCCTTTATGACCTGTTATGACGCAAAAGGGGAGAACATGATTATCCGCGGTCTTTTTGAAGAGATTGTGGATGGCTTAGTGAAGCGAGAAGCCGCTATCCATCCATCCCAGGTTCGGTCAGGGACAGGGTTTACTTCGTGGATTGAGGTGGGTCATGACCATGTGACGCCTTTTGAACCTGAAGGGCTAAAGCTTGTTATGGATGAGATGCTGACCCAGGCAGAGGTGAAGATTCTCTATCATACCACATTTTTCAGGCCTGTCCTTAAAGGGAACACCATAGCAGGCGTTCTGGTAAATTCCAAGAAGGGGACAGAGATGATTGAGGGAAAGGTAATCATTGATTGTACAGGAGATGGAGATGTGGCCTATGCCAGTGGAGTACCCTATGAGCTTGGCAATGAAGAACTGGGAATCATGCAGCCTGCCACCATGTTTTTCCACATACAGAATGTGGATTCCAAGGCCCTTGAGGAGGATATAAAGAAGAACCGTCACAATTTCTACCGCAAGGATGGGGTCAACTACCGGTCTCTTCATTGGAGAGTTACCCAGGCAAAGGAGAAGGGAGACTGGTCTCTGAACCGGACCAGCATCGGAATATACAGAATGCCTAAGGAAGATGAATGGGCTGTCAATACTTCAAGGATTATGAAGGTGGATGCCACGGACAATGAGAGCCTTACAAGGGCTGAGATTGAGGGGCGCAGACAGGTGGATGAGATTATGAGGTTTCTGAAGCTGTATGTGCCTGGATGCCAACATGTGAGACTTAAATCCACGGCATCTCATATAGGAATCAGGGAGAGCCGCCACATTCAGGGAGAATACCGCCTGACTACAGAAGATCTTCTGGAGGCCAGAGTGCCCGAGGACAGTATTCTTCTTGCATCCAACTCCATAGACGTCCATGGGCGGTTCGGGCCTGCCAGCAATGAATATATGCCTATTAAGGGAGATTATTACGGAGTCTCCTACAGGTGTCTGGTGGCAAAGAATGTGGAACAGCTTCTCATAGCCGGCCGGTGTGTCAGTGCCGACTCGGCGGCAGCAGGAGCCATCCGTGTGATTCCCCCCTGTATGGCCATGGGACAGGCGGCCGGAGCTGCTGCGGCTTTGTCGGTAAAAGGGGGCATGACTGTGAGGAATGTAGATACAAAGGTTCTCAGAGATCTATTAAAAGAGCATGGGGCATATCTGTAATAAGTGACAGTCCGGCTCATATTCAATCAATAGCTCAGCTCGCCCGGCATGGAAATACAAGGTTTACAACGGCCTGGTTCGCAGCTATAAAAATATAAAGTTATGGAGGAATTAAGATGAAAAAATTGATTGCATCCACATTGGCACTGGCAATGGTCGGCACCATGCTGACCGGATGTGGTTCTTCTGCCAAGGAAGAGACAAAGCCTGCAGAGACAACGACAGCTGCTCCTGCCGCAGGCAGTGAGACTAAGGGTGAAGAAACAAAGAGCAACGATACCCAGGCTCCATCCGGGGAGAGCAAGGATGGAGACATTACTTCATGGATTCTGGAAGACGACACAAGCATAAGCGGAGAAGTGAATTTCTGGATTCCTTTTAAAGGAAGCCAGGGTATGGATGCCATGATTGCGGCATTTAATGAGGTTTATCCTAATATCAAAGTAAACTTAAATACCTACAACAACAATTCCGATGGCAATGTAAGCGTGAATGTGGCCATGGATGCGGGAGAAGTGGATGTTCTTGCTTCTTTTGGTCTGAGTACTACCTACAAGAGATGGGCCAACGGTCTTTTCAAGGATCTGACGGCCCGGTGTGAAGAGGAAGGAATTGATCTGATAGACAACTGGGGTACAGATGCCTATAAATATGACGGCAGCATCTATACCTTCCCCTGCGGCGGATTGTCTTACTATGTAGCCATCAACATGAATGCATGGAACGAAGCCGGACTGGGTGATCTTCCCACAGAATGGACATGGGACGAGTACCTGGAGGCCAGCCGGAAGATGACCAAGAAGGATGAAAACGGCAATGTTCAGGTATACGGTGGTTCCGACTATCATTCTGTCAATTATATGACCTTCACCTACGCTCAGGTAAAGGGAAAGAATCCATACTATAAAGATGATAAGACAGCCAGCTTTGACGATCCGATCATCATTAATTCCTATGATAAAGAGTTAAAGGCAGAGCTGGAAGAAAAGATATGGTTCCCCAAAGCTACATACCGCGCCGACAACCTTCAGGCTCAGATGACCTTCTGCCAGGGACAGACCGCATCTACCATTATTCCTAATGTAACTCGTTTCCTTCATGACAAGGAGACTTATCCCAACGTAGACTGGATTACCGGTTTTGCCCCCTATCCGGTTGTGGAAAAAGGACAGACCAACTATATGTCCGGCGTACCTACTTTCTCTCATGCAGGAATCTGCACCAACTGTCAGGATGAAGACGCTGCCTGGGCATTTGTAAAATGGTATTCTACCTATGGAGTGGGATTCCTTCCTGCAGCCGGCCATCAGTCCTGCTGGAAGGGTAATGATCCGGCTACTGCCCTTCAGGTTATCTACGGTTCCGAAGAGGAATCAAAGAAGTGGATTGATGTAGAATCCTTTGTAAGAGTTGTAGGAGATTCCAGCAAGCCTGCTTACTATGAGGATGAGCTGACTGCTTACTCCGATGTGAACTCCTGTCTCAACGAGCAGGTAATGTTTGCCATCAACGGAGAGAAGACTGCCGAGGAGGCTATGAATGAGGCGGCAAAGAACGCCAATCAGTTTATCAAGGACGCCCAGTAAAGTTTCAGGCTTTGGCGGCAGACATATCCCTTTTAAAGGGATATGTCTGCTTCGCCCTCAGGCTAGTATGGGAGGTAAACATGCCAAAACAAAAAATAAAAAAACGTGTAATCAACAGGCGGCAGCTAAAGGAAGATATTACCGGCTGGGCATTCATTGCACCGGTTCTGATTATTTTCATTGTGCTGACCGCATTTCCTTTTCTCTTTTCTCTTTTCTTATCCTTCACGGAATGGAATTTCCTTGGCGGATGGGAAAAGCTGCATTTTATCGGATTAAAGAACTTTATCAGACTGGCTGGTGACCAACGATTTAAACAGGCTCTGGTCAATACCCTTGTCTATGTGGTGGGCAGCGTGCCTCTTTCCATTGTACTGGCCATGGTGCTGGCTTACTGCTTAAAGGACAGAATCTACGGAAAGAGATTTTTACATATGCTCTTTTTTATTCCCTATGTGTGTTCTATTGTGGCCGTAGGTGCGGTATTTAAGTTTTTATTCCGTGAGGATGGAATTGTCAATAATGTACTCATGGAGATTCATCTGGTCTCCCAGCCTGTCAAGTGGACGGTGGATGCCAGATTTACAAAGATTCCCATCATTCTGATCTTAATATGGACCTCCCTTGGCTATGAGCTGATTATCTATATGGCGGCAATCCAGAATGTACCTCAGAATCTGTACGAGGCCGCCAACATGGATGGGGCAGGCAGCATAAGCCAGTTTGTGAATATTACTCTTCCTATGATCTCCCCCATCACCTTTTATCTGGTGATTGTCAGGATGATCGCGGTTTTTAAGGTCTTTGGCTCCGTAGATATCTTTACCATGGGCACTACCATGTCCTCCAACTCGTCGGTGGTTACGGAGATTTACGGCAATGCATTTTCAGGTTATAAGTTCGGTTATGCGTCTGCGGAGGCAGTGGTTTTGTTTGTAATCATTTTGGCTATTACCGGATTTAATTTCTGGAGTCAGAAAAAATGGGTTCACTATTGAGAGGAGATGTGGGTATGCAGTTAGGTATGAAAAAAACACAAATTCTGGTGTCTGTTATCAAGACCATCATCTTCACAGTCATCGGACTCATGTTCTTAGCTCCTCTTTTGTGGATGATCAGCTCGTCTTTAAAGACTGCACCGGAAGTCTTTGCCACGGATTTTTCCTGGATTCCGGAAAAGCTTCAGTGGAAGAACTATGTGAAGATCTGGACTTCCGATGAAGTGAGTATGGTGAGATCCTATATGAACACCGCATGGATTACGGCAATTTCCATTGTGGTTCAGCTTTCCTTTGCATCCATGGCAGCATATGGATTTGCAAAGATTAATTTCCGGGGGAAGAATGTAGTATTTTTCCTCTTTCTTTCTACCATGATGATTCCGGGGGAAGTAACCATTATTCCCCGGTACATGCTGTTTCGTACTATAGGACTGTACAACAATCATTGGGCCATTATTCTGCCCCACTGGTTCAGCGCTACGGCCATTTTCATGTTGAGACAGTTTTATATGGGACTTCCCAATGATCTTATGGAGGCGGCGAAAATCGATGGAGCAAGCCATCCGGCAATCTTTATCCGCATACTTCTGCCCCTTACCAAATCAGCCTTGGTATCTCTTATGGTACTGACCTTTATTTCCTGCTGGAATGAGTACCTTTCTCCTCTGATCTTTTTGACAAAGAAGAATCTGTACACCATATCCCAGGTAGTACGCTGGTATCTGCAGGATGATGCCGTTCGATATGATCTGACTATGGCGGCAGCCACCAGCACCGTAATTCCCGTGATTATTCTGACTCTGTGCTGTCAGAAATATTTCGTGGAAGGGATTGCTACCTCCGGTGTAAAGGGATGAGAAACTACGCCCTGGGGCTGGACTTCGGCTCTCTGTCAGGGAGGGCAGTTCTTTTGGATATGGAAAACGGAGAGATGGCCGGGGAGGAGGTTATGGACTATCCCCACGGCGTCTTAAAGGGACCGCCGGGAGCAGAGCCTCCAGATGGGGAATGGGTTCTTCAGTGCCCGGAGGATTACCGGAAGGTGCTGTATCATATTGTGCCTGAGCTTTTGAAAAAGACAGGCATCTTAGGGGAACAGGTGGCGGGAATCGGAGTTGGTTTTACTGCCAGTACCGTGGTTCCCCTAAAAGAATTTCGTCCTCTCAATGAGGATCCAAGATTTGCACTGCGGCCTCATGCATGGACCAAGATGTGGAAACATCACGGGGCATACAGACAGGCCCGTCATCTTACAGAACTGTGCCGGAAGCATAATTTGCCTTATCCTGACTGGTATGGAGGAAGGATCTCTTCGGAGTGCCTTATGGCAAAGGTTCTTCAGGTTTTCGAGGAGGACAGAGAGGTCTATGAGGAGACGGATTGTTTTATGGAGGCTGCAGATTATATAACCAGCCTTCTTGTGGGAAAGCCTGTGTTCGGAGCTTCCCTGGGAACGGCCAAGGCACTGTGGAGTAGGGAAACGGGATATCCGGAAAACAGCCTTTTTGCGGCCTGGAGCCCGGAACTTAAGAATCTGCCAGAAAAGCTTATGGAACATTTCCCCGGACAAAAGCCTGTGTTGCCGGGAACAAAGGCAGGAGGGCTGTGTAAAGCCATGGCAGAAAGGCTGGGACTTAAGGAGGGAACCTCTGTGTCGGCGCCCCAGATGGATGCTTACAATGCAGTTCCGGGACTTGGAATTACGGAGCCGGGAACCATGCTTCTTATGGTGGGAACCTCCACGGCAGTGCTGTTTCTTGACCATAAAGGTATTTGTCCTATGGAGGGTGTTACCGCTGCTCTTGTTGATACCTGTTATGAAGGAATGTGGACTTATGCTACAGGGCAGGCAAGTGTTGGGGATTGTTTCCAGTGGTTTATAGAAAATTGTGTGCCGGAATCATACTTAAGAAGGACAAAGGAAAAGAATGAAAATCTCCATACCTGTCTCACAGAGCTGGCCTCAAGGTTAAGACCGGGTCAGACAGGGCTTCTGGCCCTTGACTGGTGGGGAGGAAGCAAATCATCTCCGGACATCCTTCTCAGCGGAATGCTTCTGGGGCTTACCATGAATACAAAGCCGGAGCATATCTACAGGGCTCTTCTGGAATCTACAGCCTTTGGAGTCAGGGCTATTGCGGAATCCTTTGCCTGCCAGAACGTGATTACGGATCGTGTGGTTGCCTGCGGAGGGATCGCCGTGAAGAATCCGTTTTTAATGCAGATGTATGCAGATGTTCTGGGCAGACCTATAGAGGTCAGCACCTGCACCCAGGCGGCCGCCCAGGGAGCGGCAATCTACGGGGCAGCAGCGGCAGAAGAAGGCGATGCTAAGAAAGCGGCAAAAAGAATGGGGGCAAAGGATATGAAAATCTATGTCCCTGATAAAGAGAGAAGTCAGATTTATGAGAAACTCTACCAAGAATATAAGACCCTTTCTGAATATTTCGGAAAGGGAGGGAATAAGGTGATGGAGCGTCTTAAGGTATTGACCCAATCTTAGGAGGAAATAACATTGACAAACATACTGAACGGCAAGGACAGCAGCCTGCACATGCGCATCTGGAGGGGAAGCCACTCGGTCCAGGGCATGGGAATCTGGCAGGATCAGGCATTTGTCCTTCACGATACGGGAATCTGCGGAGTCCATGACTTAAGAGAAGGGAAGGAGGAACCTCTCTGTGTATTTAAGCTGGGTTCCTGGAATGAAGGGGTTCCCCATAAGGATTATAAAAATCATGCCAACTCCTGTATGTTCAGCCAAACTCACTATAAAGGAAATCCTATTCCTCTTCTCTATGTAACCATAGGAACGGGAACCGGATATGACGAGGATGGATATTTTTACAGGTGCGCCGTGGAGAATATTAGGTGCTCAGTGGATGAAGAGGGAAGGGAGTCTTACTCCTCCGAGACAATTCAGACGATTACATACTGCCCTGAGGGAATCCAGGAGACAGGGTTTATCCAGCCGTGCTGGGGATGTCCCGCATTTTTGATGGATCCTGAGGAAGAATGTATCTATATCTTTTCCGCCAGGTACAGGACCAAGAGGGAGTGTGTGCCTGAGGGAGTCTGCAACACTTATATTGTAACTAAGTTTGCCCTTCCTGATGTAAACCAGGGCGGTGTGGTGCATCTCACTCCAAAGGATATTCTGGATCAGTTTACCGCTGATTCCGACGTGATGTTCACTCAGGGAGGAACCATATGGAAGGGAAGGCTTTATTATACATTCGGATGTCCCCAGGCCGGTTATCCTCTTCACGTTCTGGTATTTGATCTGAAGAAAAAATGCCTGTCCATCCATGTTGAGGGTTTGGATGAAGCTCTTGAACAGGAGGAATTGGAGTGCTGCGCCTTCTATAAAGGAAATCTGATGGTGAACACGAACAGCAAAGATCACGGAAGTATTTTCCGTGTGATGAAGGAGGAAGCATGGGCTGCACAGGATCCTTTCTAATCCAGAAGAAAGCCATGGAGGCAGGAAGGTATGATGTGGTGGTGTGCGGAGGGGGCGTATCAGGCTTTGCCGCCGCCGTAAGCGCTGCCAGAGAAGGCCTGAAGACTGCCGTGGTGGAGCAGATGAGTTTTTTTGGAGGAACTGCCACTGGTGGGCTGGTCGTTCCCATAAGCGGGTTTTATCACAACGGCAGACGGGTTGCCGGAGGCATCGGATGGGAGCTGATCTGCCGCTTAGAGGAGGCAGGGGCCGCTGTCGTGGAACTTCCCAAGGGACATGTATCGGTTAATATTGAGTACATGAAGCTTTTTATGCAGAGAATGCTTGTGGAAAGCGGAGCGGATTTGTATACAAATTGTGTATTATCGGACTGTATTCTTGAGGGGGAACAGGTGACTGCCGCAGTGATAGAAAGCAAAAACGGCACAGAAGTTCTTTTTGGAGATTGTTTTATTGATGCTACGGGGGATGGAGCCTTGTGTCATCTGGCTAAGGTTCCCATGATGGAGGAACGGAGAGAGCTTCAGCCTATGAGCCTGTGTTTTGTCATGGGAGGTGTAGATCTGACTACGGATCTCATGAAAAACTGCATTCACCATGACGGGAAAAACGGCTCTCATTCCTGCAACCGGGAGATTGAGCAATTTTTAAAGGACAGGTCGGATGAAGTGAAGCAGTTCGGGGGCCCTTGGTTCAATACTCTTCTGTGGGGGGATGGAATTGCCGTCAATGTTACCCGCAGCAAAGGCAACGGGGCGGACCGGGCGGAGTTGACGGCAGCGGAGTTAAAGCTGCGGGAAGATATGTTCTCCATTGCCGGCCTTCTCAAGGAGCATTACCCGGAATTTGCCAACAGCTATATTATTACTTCCGGGATGGGGGCGGGAATTAGGGAGAGCCGCCATATTCTGGGACTTGAGACTGTTACGGGGCAGGATCTGATTTCGGGAAGGACTTATCCATGTCCTGTGGCCTGCTGTGCCCATCCTATGGATATGCACAGGCCCAATGACTCAGGACAGACCTTGATCCCTCTTCCTCATCCTGCTTATGTGCCCCACAAAGCGTTGATTCCCAGGAAGGTGAACAATGTAGCGGCAGCAGGCAGATGCATCAGTGCAGACGAGAAAGCCTATGCCAGCCTGCGGGTTCAGGCTACAATGATGAGCATGGGGGAGGCGGCGGGCCTTATGGCCCGGCAATTTTGCGAAGGAGAAAGAGCTATGGACAGGCTCTCGGAAAGTAAGCTTTCGGAACGATTCTTAAAAAGAGGATTTCTTAACGGCTCATAACGCTTTCTCGTAAGATGAGATAAGGGGGAATGGCGATCTGAATAGGCGGTTGGTGGGGGAGAGTGATTCTGTCGACCAGGCACTTGGCTGCCAGCTTGCCGATTTGTTCTTTTTGAATGTTTACGCTGGTAAGGCTGGGAACCGCATAGCCGCAGAGGCAGCTGTCCTCATAGGCAATGATGGAGATGTCCCGGGGAACTTTGATTCCCGATTCATGGAGATACCGCATGGTACCCATGGCCAGTTTTCCGTTGGCAGCAATAATGCTGTCAGGGCGGCTTCCTGATTCCCAATACTCTTTAAAAGCAATATATCCGCCATCCCCTCGGTTGGTTGGGCTGATAATTTCCCATGTATCCATAAGGAGGGTTTTGGTCTCTTTTGAGATATTAAAAAAGGCGTCATGACGTTTTTGAAAGGAGCCGAAGGTTTCAGGACAGTTTAACAGACAGATTTTTTTGTGTCCTGTCTTTAAGAGATGGAGGAAGGATAGGCGTACTCCCTCGTCAGGAACCGCATACACGGAATCCACAGTGTCGTCCATATAGTCGGCACCGGCAAGAACAAAGGGAATTTTTCTTTTTTGCAGATTTTGTACCAACCTGTGGCTGCATGGGGAACCTACGATAACCACCCCATCAACCCGGCAGGATTTTATGGAAAGAGGCAGATCCTGAGCTGGGTCAAGGGAACAGAAGCGCTCCGTCACAATCCCATAATTAGTTTCGGAAAGTCCGATCATAATGCCGTTGACAATATTCATGGAGTAAAGGCCTGTAGACTGATTATAGTCATAGGAAGCCTGTGTGGAAAAGCCCTGATTGTCCTGCATGTAGATGATGCCCAGATTGTTGGTGGTGCTGGAGCTGAGGCTGCGGGCATTGTTGTTGGGCACATATCCCATTTCATCAATGATTTTTTCCACCAGGATACGAGTCTCTTTTTTAACTAGAGGGCTTTTGTTGATAACCAGGGATACGGTGCTGCGGGAAACTCCGGCTCTGTTAGCTACATCAATGATTGTGACCATACCAATATGCCTCCATGCATTTTTTTCAGTATAAAAAAATTACATAAAAAAGTCAAGAAATTGAACAGGAGGAATCTTTATGGAATATTTTAAGAAAATTGAACAGGAGGAACAATATGATGTGCTTGTGGTGGGCGGCGGCCCGGCAGGAATCTGTGCTGCCGTGTCTGCGGCCCGGCAAAAGGCAGATACTCTTTTAGTGGAGCGCCTTGGCGTGGTGGGAGGCATGATGACTGCCGGACACGTGGATCCTATTCTGGGCTCCGTGTCACAAGGAACCATGTATGATGAGATCGTGGCGCTGCTGGCCAAGAATCATCCTGACAGTGTTCCCAAGGTTACCAGAAACGGAAGGGAGATCCCCGTTGACCCGGAAGAGGCCAAGATTCTGCTGGCAGATCTGATCTATGAAAGCGGGGCAAAGCTGTATGTACAGACCACGGTCATCGATGTGATTAAAAACGGCAGCAGAGTGGAAGGAGTAATTCTTACGACTCCCCGGGGACTTATGGCAGTCAGGGCCAAATGCGTCATTGATGCTACAGGAGACGGATATGTGGCCGCCATGGCAGGGGCTAAGTTCCAGGTGGGAAGAGAAAGCGATGGGCACTGCCAGCCCTGTACCATGGAATTTGTCATTGACCATGTGGACGAGACGCGGGCTCTTACCTGTTTTGGAGGAAGTGATCCCGTATGTCTGCCTGATGGAAGGAAGTATTCCCAGGTCTGTAAGGAGGCCAATGAGAAGGGAGAGCTTCCTGACAACGTGACGATTGTACGCCTTCACAAGACCCATTATGAAGGGGAGAGAAGCGTCAATGCATCTCAGGCCAACAAGTTCGATACCCTTTCCCTGGATGGAATCTCCCAGGCCCTTCATGTTCTGCGCAGACAGACAGAGCCTATTGTAAGATTTTTGCAGAAGAATGTGCCTGGTTATGAACAGTGCAGAGTAAAATCCTCTGCAGATGTTCTGGGAGTCCGGGAGACGAGAAGAATCTGCGGCGAATCTGCGCTTCAGGATTCCGATGTGGAGAACGGAGCCCGTTTTCCGGATGTGGTGGTGCATAAGGCATGGTTCCTCATTGACATTCATAACCCCGTAGGAGGAGGACAGGCGGAAAAGCACTCTCAGCCTGCCGTTCCCTATGACATTCCCTACGGCTGTCTTGTTCCAAAGGATTTAGATGGACTTTTGGTGGCAGGGCGGTGTATCTCAGGAACCCACAGGGCCCATGCCTCTTACCGGATTATGGCCATCTGCATGGCTGTGGGAGAGGCAGCAGGAGTAGGGGCGGCTTTAAGCGCCGAGAACGGATGGGAGCCAAGACAGGTGCCGGTGTCCGAGATTCAGAAGGTACTGACTGACAGAGGCGTGGTGCTTTTTGACGCCTGATATACAGATAACAAGAAAAGCTGCCGGCGGCAGCTTTTCTTGTTTGGCTTATTCCAGATTCAGATGATTGGAGAGAATATAGTTGGTTATAAGGAAGAAAATCACAGTGGTAATAATTCCGTACAGGGTGGCATAGGTCATGTATCCATTGAAAAAGAAGTCCATGGAGCCCATAAGAATACTGCTGTTTCCCGTTGCAACCAGCATGATAACGTTAAGAATCTGGCCGAACACGTAGATTCCAATATAGGAAAGGATGGCTCCCAGAATCCGATGATTTTTCCACAGCTGTCCCAATGCAATGCAGGCAAAGAACATGAGAGGGCTGTTGAACAGCTGAATGACAGCGTTGATCGCCGTATAGAAGCTGTAACTGCCAAAGGAAGAATCCATGGTATGGAGAAAGGATCTGAAGATATCCATAACAGGTACTTCTTTTAAGTGGCCCGTAAATAAAAGCAGAAAAGAAAGGCTTATAATCAGGTTCACCAGAATATGCCAGAATGCGGACATTAAAGTCTTGGACCAGATGAGGGTGCTGGTCTTTACCGGCAGGGTATGGGTTAAGTAGCCATGGTCGCTTACCATAGTCTTATAAAAGTCATAGACTACAAACACAGAAGTCATGAGATAGCAGGCAATCAGGTAGATAATACAGATGCCCATGTAAAAGAGGGAAAAAATAGCGATTCCGTTATAAAAGCCATCGTAAGGCAAACGGCTCTGGGACAAAAGGATCTCAAAGAGAAGCTTGCCCACAACTGCAGCTATGGTGTAGCCGCAGAGAAGAGGAAGAAACAGACGGCAGGTTGATATAAAATCTTTCTTTAATAATTTGCCTAGCATTGAAATACCTCCCTGAATAAATCATCCACAGATCTGTGATGCTGTTCCCGGATATCATCCACAGAAGACTGCAGGGTAATAATACCGTTTTTAAGGAAAATAACCTGATCCAGTACCTGCTCCACATCGGAGATTAGGTGAGTGGAGATCAGAATAGAACCATGTTCATTATAATTGGTCAGAATCGTCTGCAGGATATAATCTCTGGCCGCAGGATCTACACCTCCTATGGGTTCATCTAAAAGATAGAGATCCGCATTGCGGCTCATGACAAGAATCAGCTGTACCTTCTCCCTGGTTCCCTTGGAGAGAGTCTTTAACTTTTGTCCGGGATTGATGTTGAGCCGATTTAACATCTCATAGGCCTTGTTCCTGTCGAAGTTCTCATAAAAGTCGTGGAACAAATCCACGATCTGGGAAACCTTCATCCAGTCGCTGAGATAATTCGTATCTGGAAGGTAGGAAATCCTGGATTTTGACTTAGGCCCTACAGGTTCACCGCATACAGATAACTGGCCTGAGGTGGGAACCAAAAGGCCGCAGGCCAACTTGATTAAGGTGGTCTTGCCGCTTCCGTTAGGCCCCAGGAGGCCGATAATATGTCCTGGCTCAATGGATAAAGACACATCATGAAGAGCAGTCATAGGACCGAACTGCTTTGTAACATGGGAATACTCTAAGATTGTATTCATACTTTACCTCCGGTTTATATAGATTTTATAACTTTGTGGATCAGGGCAATAATCTCATCAGTCCCATATCCAAGCTGCTCCATCTCGTGGAAAAAAGTGAGGATTTTCTCCTCTCCTATGGACTCCTTCATCTTTTTAATCAACTCCCCATCCTCTGTCACAAATCGCCCTGCAGTTCTCTGACTGTAGATCAGCCCGCTCCGCTCCAGCTCTGCCAGAGCCCGCTGCATGGTGTTGGGATTCACAGATGACTCTGCCGCCAGATCCCTGACTGAGGGAAGCTTGCTTCCCGCCAGATACTGGCCGGATATAATCAGAAATCGAATCTGTTCCAAAAGCTGTGTGTAGATGGGCCTTCCGCTGTCAAACTGCCATGCCATAAAAGACCTCCTCTATATTAATGTATTAAGCAATTAATACAATTATACAGTTTTAGAGTTAGAATGTCAAGAGTAATCCGGCAATTTTTACTTGATTTCAACTTTTAAATCACTTATGATAAATTTACAGGAAAACTTCATAAAAATAAGATTGGAGGGAACGGCTTTGAGAGTGATCACTGCAAAAGAGATTACCCAAAATATAAAACAGATGTGTATAGAAGCCAACCATGTATTGTCTTCTGACATGAAGGACGTGTTTGAGGCGGCGGTAAAGGAGGAGGCTTCTCCCCTCGGTAAAAAGATTCTGAACCAGCTTGAGGAGAATTTGAAGATTGCAAAGGAAGACATGATTCCCATATGCCAGGATACGGGGATGGCCGTTATTTTTGTAAAAATAGGGCAGGAGGTCTACATAGAAGGAGGTTCGCTTACAGACGCCATAAACCAGGGAGTGAGGGAAGGCTATGGGGAAGGATATCTGAGAAAATCCGTGGTATCAGACCCTATTGAGAGAATCAATACAAAGGACAATACTCCTGCCGTAATCCACTATGAAATCATCCAGGGAGACCAGATGGAGATCACCGTGGCTCCTAAGGGGTTTGGAAGCGAGAATATGAGCCGTGTGTTTATGTTAAAGCCTGCCGATGGAATCGAGGGAGTCAAAGAGGCCATCCTGACTGCCGTGAAGGATGCCGGGCCCAACGCCTGCCCCCCTATGGTAGTGGGAGTAGGCATTGGAGGAACCTTTGAAAAATGCGCTCTCATGGCAAAGCATGCCCTGATCAGGAATCTTAAGGAGGTTTCTCCGATTCCCTATGTGAGAGAACTGGAGAAGGAGATGCTTAAAAAAATCAATGGTCTGGGAATCGGGCCGGGAGGGTTAGGAGGAACCATCACCGCTCTGGCAGTGAATATTGAGACCTATCCCACCCACATTGCAGGCCTGCCAGTGGCAGTGAATATCTGCTGTCATGTGAACCGCCATGTACATCGTGTTATTTAAAGGATCAGGAAGAAAATGGAGGAAGCTATGGAACGACATATAGATGCACCTGTGGTCCCGGAAAAAGTCAAGGATCTGAAAGCAGGAGATTATGTATATATAACAGGAACCATTTATACTGCCAGAGATGCTGCACATAAGAGAATGCAGGAAGCCCTGGACAGGGGGGAGGAACTTCCTTTTCATGTGAAAGAAAATGTGATCTATTATATGGGGCCATCACCTGCAAGAGAAGGACGTCCTATTGGCTCGGCAGGCCCCACTACGGCCAGCCGTATGGATAAATACACACCGGCTCTGTTGGATCTTGGCCTGGGAGCCATGATCGGAAAAGGAAAGAGAAGCCAGGCTGTGACAGAAGCGATAATAAGAAACGGGTCTGTTTATTTTGCAGCAGTGGGAGGAGCCGGAGCCATCCTTTCCAAATGCATTCTTTCCAGCGAAGTAATCGCCTACGAAGATCTGGGGACAGAAGCCATCCGCCGCCTGGAAGTAAAAAATCTGCCAGTGGTAGTAGTAATTGATTCCAATGGAAATAATCTGTATGAGACAGCTGTATTAGAATATTGTAAAAAAGAGGCGGACAGACAATGAAAAGAATTCTTTTAATGGTGATTACGAATCTGTTCCATGTTCCGTGGTGGCTGCATCAGATCGATAAAATGGGGAGGGACCCTGTAAGATACAGTGAAGAGGAACGATATCACTATCTGAGAAAAAGGCTGCGGCGGATCATCAGGAGAGGCAGGGTGAAGGTGGTAACCTGCGGTGTGGAAAATCTGCCGAAAACCAACGGATTTATTCTCTTCCCCAATCATCAGGGACTTTTTGACATGCTGGCCATTATTCAGAGCTGCCCCAAACCTTTAGGGGTAGTAATAAAAAAAGAAGCAGCAGAATGGATTTTGGTGAAGCAGGTGGTTCGTCTTTTAGAAGGGATTCCCATGGACCGTTCGGATGTGCGGGGGTCTATGGAGATTATTAAGGAGATGGCATCTCAGGTAAAAAAAGGAAGAAACTTCGTCATATTTCCAGAAGGCACAAGGAGCAGAAACGGCAATGAGATCCTGGACTTTAAAGCTGGCACCTTTAAAAGCGCTGTGAAAGCCGGCTGTCCCATTATTCCCGTGGCACTCATTGACAGCTTCCGTCCCTTTGATCTGGCTTCCATAAAAAAGGAAACGGTTCAGGTACATTTTCTGAAAGCCATTTATCCGGAACAATATATGGGGATGAAGACCGTGGAGATAGCAGAATTAGTTCACGGAAGGATTCAGAAGGAAATAAAAAAATACTGTTGAAAAAACTTTACACTAACGCGTTGAAGTGTTATACTGTCAGAAACAGATTTCTGTCAGCTTTGACTCGTCAGAAACAAGTTTAATAAAATAACAGAAGAGGTAACAAATATGGAAACATTGTGGACCCCATTGTTTAGCTTTATGGTTTTTACTCTGATATTCGGTTTGTTTGGAGATATGGTTGCTTACAAGACCAAGGCTGTGGTTTCGGCAGTAATTATAGGCTGTATCTGTTATCTGTCAGGAATGCTTTTGGGTATCATCCCCGCTGATTCCATCAGCAGCACCGGCCTTCCGGCAATTATGAATGCTTTCGGCATTGCTATGATGATCACCAACCTTGGGACTATGATTAATCTGAAGGAGCTGATCCGCGAGTGGAAGACTGTGGTGGTGGCCTGTGCCGGTCTCGTAGGAATCGCTGTCATTGCGTTTACCATCGGAACCTGGCTCTTTGGTAAGGAGTATTCTCTCTGTGCCGCACCTCCTATTTCAGGGGGAATTATCGCCGCCATCCTGACGGCAGATGCGGCTACTGCCGCCGGAAGACCGGAGCTGGCAACCTTTGCGATTCTGGTATGCTCGCTGCAGCTGTTTGTAGGCCTTCCCGTAGCATCAAGATGCCTGAAGATGGAAGCAAAACGTCTCCTGAAGCAGAAGGATGGGGTTCATGAATCAAAGAAGACATCCAAAAGAGATGAGGGATGGAATTTAAAAATCATAAAGAGCTGGCCTAAATGGACACAGACTACAGGAATCATTATGTTTAAACTGTCCTTTGTGGCAGTAATTGCGACTTGGGTGTCTAATCTTACCCTGCTTCCAGGCGCCAGCCGTCCCCTTTTAAATTCCAGTATCGCCTATCTGATCTTTGGCGTACTGTTTACGGAGATCGGATTTTTGGAGAGGGAATCTCTTCAGAAAGCCAATGCCTTCGGCGTTCTCATGATTGGTACCTTGGCTGTGCTTCCCGGAAATTTTGCTTCTGTGACAGTTCAGAATCTGATTGATATGATTATGCCTCTAATCGGGATGTTGGTATTTTGTACAGTGGGAATTGCGGTTCTGTCAACTGTGACAGGCAAGCTCCTTCATTACTCCATGCCTGTTTCCATAGCCATAGGTGTGACGGCTTTGTTCGGATATCCCTGTACTCAGATTGTCACAGAGGAAGTGGTGCAGTCTGTGGACGCCACACCGGAGCAGAAGGAGATGCTTACTGCTTCCCTTCTTCCCAAAATGCTTATCGGAGGCTTTACTACGGTTTCTGTGGCTTCCGTTGTTTTTGCCGGACTTATTGTACCTATGATTTTTTAACACTGTGAGAGCATAAAGTGCCAAACGTAACATAGATAGAAAGGGATAAATTATGAACAGAACAATTTTAAAGTGCGGTCTCCTTTTTACAGCAGAGGATGAGAAGGTTCAGGAAAACATGGCCGTGGTTGTGGAAGGCAATCAGATCGCCAAGGTAGCGCCCTGGAAAGAAGGAGAATTTCAGGGGGAAAAGGTTATTGATCTCTCCAACAAATTTGTAATGCCCGGCCTTATTGACGCCCATGTCCATGTAAATATGAACGGGGAGACCAGCATTGATAAAATGTATAAGAGTACTGCAGGTGAGGTGACCCTGTGGTCCATGGTTCATGCCCAGAGTGATCTCATGGCAGGTTTTACCACCATCAGAGATGAAGGGGCCATGGATTTTACGGATGTGGCTCTGCGGGATGCCATCAACAAAGGAATGGTCATTGGGCCTAGAATGTTTGTGTCCGGTGTGGCCATAAGCTCTACAGGAGGCCACGGTGATGGAGACTTTAATCCTTCTGTTTCAGGGGGAACATTCGGAAATATTGTTAACAGTCCGGATGAAGCCAGGAAGGCGGCCCGCTATACCTTTAAGTACGGAGCGGATCAGCTGAAGATTATGGCTACAGGAGGAGTTATGAGTTATGGGGACGAACCAGGCGCCCCTGAATTGAGCTTTGAGGAGATGAAGGCTGCGTTGGATATTGCCAACAGCAGAGGAAGGATCTCTTCTGCACACGCCCACGGGGCAGCAGGAATCAAGAATGCAATCCGTGCAGGAATCACTTCCATTGAACATGGAATGCTTATTGACCATGAAGGGATGGAGATGATGAAGGAGTACGGCACCTATCTGATTCCTACCATTATCGCCGCTCATCGGATTGTGGAATTTGGAAAGACAGGGGCCTTGGCGCCCTGGATGGTGGAAAAAGCCACACTTTGTCTGGAGAATCACGGAGAACATCTAAAAGAGATGGTGGCCATGGGAGTGAATATAGGATTTGGCACGGACAGCGGCACTGCTTTTAACCCTCACGGAAAACAGGCCTTTGAATTTGAACTCATGACGCGCTGCGGATTTACTCCTGCCCAGGCTCTGCTTTCAGCTACAAAGGTCAATTCCACACTGTTAAAGTGGCATGACAGAATCGGTTCCATAGAGGAGAACAAGCTGGCAGATATTGCGGCCTTTGACGGTAATCCCCTGAAGGATATCCGTGATATGACCCGATGCTCCTTTGTTATGAAGGACGGCGTAGTGTACAAACAGGAGGAAATAGCATGAAGCAGGTAATAATATGTGGCCATCTTTTTGATGTAAAGGAAAAGAAGTTTAGAGAAGGTGTTAATGTATATATTGATGGAAACATAATCAAAAGGATAGACGACAGCGGTGCTGAACCGGAACCGGGCTGGGATGTTGTGGACTTAAGGGGCAAGTATGTGATGCCTGGGTTTATTGACTGCCATGTCCATCTGAATATGAACGGAGAGCCCGATGGAGCAGCTTCCATGGCCATGGCGACAGATGGGGACATGGTTCTGAAAGCATATGTATATGCCATGAGAGATCTTATGGCAGGATTTACGGGAGTGAGAGACGAGGGCGCCTCAGGATTTACGGATATCGCTCTCCGCAATATGATCGAACAAGGAGTTGTAAAGGGGCCGAGGATTTTCTGCAGCGGTATGCCTTTGGGAACTACGGGAGGTCATGCGGATTCCCACTTTAATCCTTATATTACAGGAAGAAGCTCCATGGGGATAGTTGTGGATGGACCGGACGCCGGACGGGCCGCAGCCAGGGAGAACTTTAAGAGAGGGGCAGACCAGATTAAACTTATGGCTACAGGAGGCGTTATGTCCGTAGGGGATGATCCGGGGTCACCGGAATTTACTATGGAAGAGATGAAAGCCATCTGTGATGAGGCAAAACAAAAGGGAAAGCTTACCAGCGCCCACACTCACGGAGCACTCGGTATCAAATGGGCTATTGAGGCAGGTGTGGATACCATTGAGCACGGAACTATGCTGGATGATGAGGGACTTCAGATGATGTTGGAGCACGGTTCCTGGCTGGTTCCCACGCTTTGTGCTCCCTATAATATTATGAAGCATGGTGTGGAAGCAGGGATCCCCAAGCATATGGTAGATAAATGTGCCACAGTGGCAGAGCTTCACAAAAAATCTGTAAGGCGGGCTTACGAAGCAGGGGTAAAGATCGCTTTCGGTACAGATACGGCAACTCCCTTCAGCACCCATGGTTCCCAGGCCCTGGAATTTGAATTGCTGGTAGATGATGGGTTTACACCGGAAGACGCCATCCTTTCGGCTACCATCAATGCCGCTGAAATGCTGCGCTGGGATCACAAGGTAGGTTCTGTAGAAGAAGGAAAGCTGGCAGACCTTGTGGCTGTGGATTCGGATCCCATAGCCGATATCTGTGTCCTTAAAAATGTTTCCTTTGTAATGAAAGATGGGGAGATTTTTAAGCAGTGAAAAAATCCGTAAAAAAGTAAAAATACATGTTGACAAGAATAAAAAACTCTTGTATAATTGCTAATGCGTCTGAAACAAGGACGAGCAAACGGAGAAATACTCAAGAGGCCGAAGAGGCGCCCCTGCTAAGGGTGTAGGTCGGGCAACCGGCGCGAGGGTTCAAATCCCTCTTTCTCCGCTCTTTT
>JAAWHU010000020.1 GCA_022796015.1 Hungatella sp.
GGCCCTCCTGTTTTTTATGGTCTCAGCTCCATGGTGTAATGGCTTTTCCTGGAATATATTGTCAGAATATTCAGCCAAGTTTTGAGTTTCGCAAACGCCTAGTAAGAATACAGAAGGTAAGGAGAGGGGCAGAAGATGGATACTGTGATCATCGGGATTGCCGGGGGCACGGGCTCCGGTAAATCTACATTTACCAACCGTTTAAAGGAAGCTTTTCGAGATGATGTGGCAGTGCTGTATTATGATAATTATTACCGGGTTCAGGATAACATCCCTTTTGAAGAACGCAAAAAGGTGAACTATGATCACCCGGACGCATTTGAGACCGAGCTTTTGCTTGAGCAGCTTTGGGACTTAAAAGAGGGGAAGACCATAGCCTGCCCGCTTTATGATTTTTCCCGCCACAACCGGTCTGACCAGCTGGTGATGGTGGAGCCCAGAAAAGTGATTCTTTTGGAGGGGATCCTGGTTCTGGCAGATGAAAGGCTGAGAAAGCTCATGGATATTAAGGTCTATGTGGAGGCTGATGCAGACGAGAGAATCTTAAGAAGAGTGATCCGGGATGTGAAGGAGCGGGGAAGGGATATTGAGGGCGTGGCAGAGCAGTACCTTGCCACCGTAAAGCCGATGCACTACCTGTATGTGGAACCTACCAGGGCCCTGGCGGATATTGTGATCAACAGCGGAATGAACCAGGTGGCCTTTGAACTGGTGAGGAATAATATCGAAAAGATTATAAAGAGTGCGGATCATAAGAAATGAGCGGAGGGAATCCTGAAAGGCCTGCCAGTGGCTTTGCAGAACCAGGAGAAACTATTAGGGGGAGCATCTTTCTTACAGCTCATTTCGTTAGAGCCGCCGGAATTGCCGCCTTGTGAGAATAGAGCTCCCCTCTTTTTTAAAGGCTGCGGATAAACTCCACAAATTCCCGGACCCCTGCCTCGGTAGTAGCCCAGGAGGTGACAAGGCGGATGGCAGAGTGGGTCTCGTCAATCCGTCTGTCCATGTTAAAGGTAAAGTGCTGCTTAAGGGTTTCGATGATCTGGTCAGAGAAAATCGGGAACAGCTGGTTGGTCATGGAATCATAGGCAAAGGAAAAGCCCTGTTCGGTCAGAGCGTCCCGAAGCATGGAGGCCATGGCGTTGGCGTGGCGGGCCATGTCATAGAACAGATGATCCCGGAACAGCTCCTCGAACTGGATTCCCAAAAGCCATCCTTTGGCCAGCATGGCTCCTCTCTGCTTTATCATAAACCGAAAATCCGGTTTCAGCCTGTCGCAGGTGATTATGAGAGCTTCTCCGAAGAGGGCTCCGTTCTTGGTTCCCCCGATGTAGAATACATCTGTCAGGCGGGCAATATCCTCTAAGGTTAAGTCATTGACCGGGCTTGTAAGAGCCGCTCCCATGCGGGCTCCGTCCATAAACAGATAGAGGTCATGAAGCCGGCAGAAGCGGGACAGGGCTTCCAGCTCTGCCTTGGTGTACTGAGTTCCGATCTCCGTGGAATTGGAGATGTAGACCATCTTGGGCTGAACCATATGTTCGTCTGTATGGAAATCAAGAACCTCCTGAACCAGAGCGGGAGTCAGCTTGCCGTCAGCGGCAGGCACAGAGAGAACCTTGTGTCCCGTAGCCTCGATGGCGCCTGTCTCGTGAACATTAATATGGCCGGTGGATGGAGAGATCACGGCCTGATAGGGGCGCAGGGCGGCGGAGATGGTGATAAGGTTGGTCTGGGTGCCGCCTACTATGATATGAATGTCCGCTTCCCGGCAGTTAATCTCCTCTTTTATTAACTCTATGGCATGGTTTGTGTGGGCGTCTAAGCTGTAGCCTGTGTTCTGGATCAGGTTGGCCTCCAACATGGCCTGAAGAATCCGGGGATGGGCCCCCTCGCTGTAATCATTGGTAAAGCTGTACATCGGTGTACTCCTCTCTTTCTTATAAGACGGTAGGAATCGGGTGTTTCCCCGTGTATTATAGCATGGCCGGTACAGGGGGGCAATGTTTATTTTCCCCCGGCTTCCCTGGCTTGACAAGGGAGAAGGGCATTCATAAAACAGATAATAATGAAAACCACGCAGAGAAAGAGGATACCATGATAAGCGAGCTGGATCAGAGAATACTGAGGATTATACTGGAGGCAAAGGAGCCGGTACCGGGCAAAAGCCTGGCCCGGCGGTGTGACATCTCCCTGGGGACGGTCCGCAAGGAGATCGGCCTTATTAATGAGGAGGTGGCCTGCCGCGGCTTTCGGATCGAATCCAAAGCATCCATAGGGTATTCTCTTTTTGTGGAGGATCATGAGAAGGCGGATCCCTACATCGGGCAGCTGCGCTACATCTACGGAAGGACCCGGCATATTGGAGGGCAGTCTGCTCTGGTTCAGTATTTGGTGAGAACCTGTCTGTGTGCATCCGGATTTCTTACTGTAGATCATCTGTGTGAGGAACTGTTCTGTTCCCGGAGCACTATGATGAGGAATCTGGAGAAGGTGAGGGAGGAGATCAGGCCTTTCAGCCTCCGTCTGGTAAACCGGTCAGGAAGCCTTAAGGTGGAGGGCAATGAGTGGGATCTGCGTCAGTGCCTTCTCTACCAGCATAAGCTCTATAATCTGGCCATGGAGGACAGCGGCCATAAAGAATATGGATTTAAGACCATGTTTTTTATGATGGATGGCATGGACCGCTACAACCAAGTGAGAAAATTACTGATCCGCGGGCTGAAGGAACAGCATGATTTTACGATTCCGGTTATGAACTTCCCAAAGCTTGTGAATTACATTCTTCTGGCGGCTTCCCGGAGGAAATGGGCCCCGGACTGCAGCTTCAGCGAGGAACAGATTCAAAGGGCAAAGGACACGGCAGAGTATGCCTTTATAAAGAGGGTTCACAAAAATCTGCCGGAACCTATCAGGAGCGCTTTTATGGAATGTGATTTTCTGGGAGCCGCCATGCTCCTTCTGTCCTTTGAGACTCAGAATTTTCATCTGATTCCGGAAGATTCCTGGGGAGGGCCTGTCTATGAGAGGCTGCGCCTGGAAATGGAAATCCTGCTGGATTTGTGGGAGAAACGGATCGGGATTTCAAGGGAGGCCATCAGCGAGGAGTCTCTTCGGGACTTTATCTGCTTTCTCTACACCCTTGAGAACCGGCAGATGTTCCATGTATATAATGATATGGAGTATCTTGGATTCGTCCGTCATAAGGGAATACGGACTATGGATATGTGTCTGTGCTTTGCCGGATTTTATGAGGAGAGACATGACGTCCGTCTCAGCCGTCAGGATACCTTAAGTGCCTTTTACCTGTTTTACCAGGCCATGACAAGCCGCAACACCTTCTGCAGGCCCCAGAGGATTCTTGTTATATCCCGATACGGCCTTTACTATGCCAAGGCCCTGGTAGCTATGATCCGGCAGCACTACGGCAGGGAGGTGGAGAACATAGAGGCCAGGGAATTCTGTGATATCAGAGAAGACGATTTTCTGGACTATGATCTGTGGATCACGGATATGAGGCGTAAACAAACCATGGAGCTTACGTCATATGCCCTTCCCACCCTTTCCGTAGACTTTTCCCTGGGACAGAACCGGTTCCCTGCCCTGGACGCTTATCTGTGGCAGATTACCCGGGAAGAGGCCCTAAAGGTGCTGGGGCCCCATCATTTTCACCATACCAAACTTCGGGATAAGGAAGAGGTCTTTGGCTGTCTTGCCGGGCTTTACGGGGAGTCGGATGAGGAACGGCAAGCCATATCCCGGCATCTTCGGGAAAATGATCTCTATATAGACATGGAACGGAACAACGGGATTGTGCTGCTGCCCATTCTTCTCTGGGAAAAGAAGAGCAGCCGGGTAGAGGTTCTTTTGAATGAGACAGAGTTTTTGTGGAACGAGTGCCGTTCCAGGATCTTCGTGTGTTATACCAGAGGCTCCTCCTGTGAGGATAACCAGGTGACCAACGATATTCTAAAGCGTTTTGTCCACGGTTCCGCGGAAATGATGGAGGCTCTCCTCCGTTCAAAGGGAGAAGAGCCTCTTCATATCCTCTATCCCCAGGAGCTTAAGTGAGCAAATAATTCTGATACTCATGGGTTCCGTAAAGGGCGTCCCGGTAATTAATAAGCTCCACATGATTATCCCGGATCCAGTCTTTTAGCTCCTGGCTGCACAGGGCCATAAGATCCACGATGCGGGCCTCGGTACAGCTGGATTCTTTCAAAATATGGTCGTCCAGATAACCGGGATGCCAGGCAGTAATGCAGATTTCCTTGGACAGCATGTCCTCGGCATTGCTCTGATAATATTTTACGGGATCATAGGTCCTGCGCACGGCCATGGAGTCATGGTAGAGGGTTTTGTATACCGTGGCAGGCTGATTGACCATATAGATATTTAAGGGGGCAAATTCTTCTTTTGGCTTCTCTACAAAACTGCCGTCCGGGTGCATCTTTGTGCAGAAGCCGTATTTGATTCCGTACTCGCCGCAGACCTGGCGGCGGGCCTCCTCAAAGACGCCGCCCCGGCTGGAATGCGTATAGTCCGGTGCTTTGCCCAGGAGACGGATACACCGGTTCAACTGGGCCCGGCACTCTTTTACAATCTCGTCATAATCACAAGTATCTTTCAGCTTCTGATCCTTTCGGAATTTGAACCATCCAAACTCATTTACCATAGAAGGGACTTCCTCTGGAGGCAGAACCGGCTTTCCCCAGAAGTGGGAGTGCCAACCCACGCTCAGGAATGGATATTTTTTCAGCCGTTCTACGGCATCTTCAAATCCGGGGCAGTCAAGCATCAGATCTGCGGAGGTTACCACCCCGTTTGTCACAGCTTTCTCAAATCCCATATTGTAGGCTGTTGTGTAGCCTACGTCATCGGCACGTACAATTAATTTCATTGTCATAATCCTCCTTTTTATTTTTAGTATATCTGCCCAAAGCAGAAGAAGAAAGTCAAAATTTAGTCTGTCATTAAACAAAAACATGAGAAAAAATAAAGGATAACTTTGTGTATAATGACAGCATCAAACAGCACAAGGAGGAACATGTGTATGATCGTGCAATTAAGACTGGATGAGCGGCTGATTCACGGACAGATCACCACGGCATGGTCCCGCTATCTGGATGTTCATGCCATTGTGGTGGCAAGCGACAGGCTGGCCGCCGATCAGCTGGCAAGCCAGGTGCTTCTTATGGCGGCTCCGGCAGGTAAGAAGGTGGCGGTTAAGACCATTGAAGGTGCAGTAAAGCTTCTGTCCGATCCCCGCAGCGAGAAAATGCGGATTCTGGTCATTGTGGACAACCCGGCGGACGCACTGGCTCTGGCCAGGAGCCTGCCCATAAAGGAGATTAATCTGGCCAATTATGTGAAAAAGAAATCTCCGGACAAGACAGAGCTGGCCCGCACGGTTCGGGCAGATGCAGAGGATCTGGAGGCCTTTAAGGAGCTGGCCGGATTGGAGCTTCACCTGTATTCCCAGTTGATTCCCTCTCAGGACCAGCTGGAAATGAAGGAGATTATTGAGAAAGCATAAAGGCAAAAGAGACAGGAGGGAAAGAGAACTATGTTACATGCGTTACTTATGGCATTTGTCTACTGGCTTGGCCAGTGCGCCGATGCCTACACAGGCTGGCAGACATTTACGCGCCCCATTGTGTTTGGAACCATTGCAGGAATTTTCTTCGGTGATGTGAAAACGGGAATCATTCTGGGCGCCGAACTGGAAGCCGTCTATATGGGAGTATCATCCATAGGAGGCGAGGCGCCTTCCAACTATCAGGCGGCCACGGTTTTATGTGTGGGTTTTGTGGTATTGAGCGGCGCCGATATGGCCACGGGCCTTGCCCTGGCAGTGACCATCGGAACCCTGATCAATGCAGTCAAGCCATTTACAGAGGCTGTTAAGATTCTGTTCCATTCCCGCTTCTTAAAGCTGGCGGAGAATGGGGAGGTGAAGAAATTCCGCCGTCTGATGTGGGTGCAGATGCTCTGTGCGGATCAGCTGATTCCCACTATGGTAGTGTTTGTCGTAGCTTTGGGAGGCAGTATGGGACTGGAAGCATTTATTACCCATTGTCCGGGATTCATCTTAAGAGGGCTCAATGCAGCCGCCGGAATGCTGGTGGTAGTGGGACTCTGCCTCACCACCCAGGCTATTTGGAACGGCGCGGCCACGGTGATGTACGTTCTTCTGGGATTTGTACTGACGAAATTTTTAGGCCTTGGCACTCTGCCTGTGGCAGTGATGGGGATTGTTATCGCCTTCGTGTTCTTCCAGAACAGCAGCAGAATGAAGGCAGTGGAAGATAAAAGAGTGGTTGCCGCAGGTGATGAGGAAGGAGATGATTTCTTTGGCTGAGAAGCTGACAAAGGAAGAGAAGGCTATGCTTGGAAAAGCGTTTCAGTATTCATTGGGCACCAACATGGCCAGCAGTAAGGTAAGTATGCAGTCCAAATGCTTTGCCATGGCCATGTCGCCGGGGCTGGAGCTATTCTACAAGGACAATCCGGAGGGAAGGAAAAAGGCATTTTACCGCCATGCCAGCGAATTTTTCAATACGCATCAGGTGTTTTTAGGGCTTCTTGTAGGCATCGCCCTGGCTATGGAGAAAAAGAATGCAGAGGGGAATGAAGATATCAGTGAATCCATCTCGTCCCTGAAGGCCTCTCTCATGGGCCCCACGGCCGGAATCGGTGATTCTTTCTTCTTTAACTGCTACCGGGTGATTATTGCCGGTGTCTGCATCGGTCTGTGCGCCGGCGGAAGTCCGGTGGGTGTTATTGGGTTTATACTGTTTTATGGATGCGCTCTGCTGGCTTACAAATATCTGTTTATGACGGCCGGCTACAAATATGGTACCTCTCTGATTACCACTGCTTTTGAGAGAGGAATCATACCCATTCTCACTGAGGCGGCAGGACTTTTGGGCGCTGTCATGGTAGGTGCCTTGGTGGCCAGCAATGTGAATATTAAAGTCGCTTTGGAGCCGGTGATCGGCGGGGCTGCGGTGTCCTTCCAGCAGATGTTAGATACCATCTGTCCGGGAATCTTAAGCATCCTTTTGTGGGGATGGAGCTTCAGCCGCATTCAGAAGAGCTGGTCCCCCACAAAGCTGATCTTTGTGATCATGGGGGCATGTATTGTGCTGGCACTTTTCGGTATTTTCTAGGAGATAACAGGTCTTTCGCACCTTGCAGTTTTGTATCCCTGTAAGGTGCTTTACCTGTTTTTAGCAGTAAAATCTGACACGGGAAAAGAAGGAGGAATCAATGATGCAGGAACCGAGGCCGATTCATTCGGAACTGAAATCAAAAAGGATAGTGTGGGAGACAGAACACCCGATTCGCTGGTCATTTATGAAAATACTCAGAGAATACAGTACTTTAAAAGAATTTTATCCGGAGATCAACCCATATGTGGAGGCTTACCGGTTCCGGGACAATCTGTACTGCCTCTATAGCGACAGCCTGGATGGAGCAGGGGATCCATGGATGTATGTAATCAACGGACCCGAAAGATGTATGTTGATTGATACGGGATTTGGCGTAGGGGATCTGAGAGGTCTTGTCCGCAGACTGGTGGGAGAGAAACCTATCATTGTGGCCAATACCCATGCTCATTATGACCATGCTTATGGAAATGCACAATTTGAGCGGTGCTACTGCCACAAAAACGAGACACACCGCATGAAAGAGAAAAATAATCCTCATATCTGGGATTACCTCTTTGATGAAAAAGGAAATCCTAAATGGACTATGTTTGACAAAGAAGATCTTATTCAATGGCATCCTTATGAGATCGTGGGAGTGGAGGATGGCCATCTGTTTGATCTGGGAAACGGTTATATGGTGGAAGCAGTACTTATGCCAGGGCATACACCGGGACAGTGTGCTTACTATGATCATCAGAACCACACTATTTTTATAGGCGACACCACAGGGATCGGCAAAACATTTCCCGGAGAACCTTATGAGGATTTCTGCAGCGTGGAAGCCATGCATGATGCTCTTGTAAAATTAAAACCTCGTTTTGAAGAGATCCAGGGTGTATTTCCCGGTCACGGGATGCTTGATCAGACCAACCTGGTGCTCCAGTATCTTCTGGATGCAACAGAGGCAGTCTTAAAGAATCCAGAGAATTACGATGAAAAAAAACTTCGCACCTTCGGAAAAGGAGAGAAACGGGAAGTGTGCATGAAATATATTTATCAGGGAACAGGTCTCCGCTATAACTTAGACAATGTATGGAGGAAAAGACAATGAAGGGAATTTTATTAATCAGCCATGGAAGGCTGGCGGAAGGAATGGCGGATTCGGCGGCATTATTTTTAGGTGATAGGATCCCGCAGTTTGACTGGCTGTGCCTGGAGCCTGGGGACAGTGCCCATGAGTTCGGGAATCGGATCATGGAGAAAGCATCAGAGCTTGATACCGGGGAAGGGGTCATTGTTCTGGCGGATATCTGCGGAGGGACTCCAAGCAACCAGACCATTCCCGGGCTTTCAGAAAAACTGGATCTGATTACAGGGGTGAACTTAAGCCTTCTGGTGCAGCTTCTTACGGAAAGGGAATATGGACAGGTGTCTGTGCCGGAGCTTGTGGAGGCAGGAAGAAAGGGGATTATGGACATGAAAGCAGCTATGGCCCAGGCGGCCGGAGAGTCTCATGACTGGCTCTAAGGGGATGGCAGGGCGGGTTGGAACCAATCTGACCCAGGGGCCTATTATGAGAACCCTGCTGGTCTTTGCCATTCCCATTGTGATTACCAACCTGGTGCAGCAGCTCTACTCCATGGTAGATCTCATTGTAATCGGGCAGTTTGTAGGCAATATCGGAACCGTGGGGGTCAATACAGGCGGGGAGGTTGCGGATCTGGTGACGCCGGTGGCCATGGGGTTCGCCACGGCGGGCCAGATCTATATCGCCCAGCTCTTCGGGGCCGGCCATGATCAGAAGGTCAAGAGAACCGTAGGGACTCTGCTGTCTTTTATGACTTTGGTTTCCATAATCCTCATGGCCGGGGCCATAATATTCTGCAGGCCTATTCTTCAGCTTCTCAACTGCCCTGACCAGGCCATGGGCCAGGCCGGAAGCTATATGATTATCACTGCCATAGGCTATCCTTTTATTTTCGGCTACAATGCGGTGTGCGGAATCTTAAGAGGCATGGGAGAGTCTAAGAAGCCTTTGTTTTTCATACTTGTGGCGGCCGGGGTCAATATTGTGCTGGATCTTTTGCTGGTGGCAGTATTTCGGATGGAGGCGGCGGGGACTGCCATAGCTACGGCGGCGTCCCAGATGGGGGCTTTTCTGGCAGCATTCTATTTTATGTGGAAGAAAAGGGAACGCTTTGATTTTGAGGTGAAGCTGTCTTATTTTAAAATGGAGGGGGACACTCTGAAAGTCCTGGTCAAGCTGGGGATTCCTCAGGTAGTGAGAAGCATGTTCGTAAGAACCGGCATGATCTGGGTGAACTCCAATGCCAACGCCTTCGGACTTGTGGTGTCGGCTACCAACAGCGTAGGCAATAAGCTGCAGAAATTCCTGGAGGTGTTTATCCAGGGCATCGACACGGCCTCCGCATCCATGGTGGGACAGAACCTGGGTGCAAAAAAGATACAGAGAGCGGGAAAGACCACCATCTGCACCTACATAGCCGCAACTGTTTGCGCCGGCTTCTCTGCGCTGATATGTCTGGCCATACCTCATGAGATCTTCGGGATTTTTACTCAGGATCAGGGGGTCATAGAACTGGGAGCAACATTCCTCAGGATTTTTATCCTTCATTTCTTTGCATCGGCATTGACCGGCTCCTTCCAGGCCATGGTTACGGGCTGCGGCTTTGTGGAGCTGGGGTTTGTCCTGGGCTTCTTGGATGGGCTGGTGTGTAAAATCGGTTTTGGACTTCTGTTTATGAATGTACTCCACATGGGATATACAGGTCTGTGGTGGGGAGTGTCCTGTTCCCGTATCCTGCCGGGATGCATCTGTGTGGCTTACTTCTTAAGCGGCAAGTGGAAGACCAGGAAGCTTCTGAGTGAGAAATAGGAGTAGGGAAGGGAGGGGTGCTTGCATTTTGACGGTATGGCTGATACAATAAAGAAAAACGATGCAAAACAGTTGCAAAAAGGAGAATCGGCATGCTGGATATTTTATTTGTTACAGATTTTGTATGTCCCTACTGCCTTGTGGCGAAGGAAGCCCTTAAGGAGGCCCTTAAGGAGCTGAATATGGAGGCTAAGATTACTCTGCAGCCTTTAGAGCTTACGGTGGAGCCTGCTCCCCAGGTGGACACCTGCCATGATGAGAAGAGGAAAGCCCGCTATCAGATTCTTGTAAAGCCCTGTAAGGCTTTGGGGCTGGATATGAAGCTGCCGCCTCAGGTGTGTCCAAGACCCTACACCAGGCTGGCATTTGAAGGATATTTCTATGCCCAGGAGCAGGGCAGAGGGGAGGAGTACGGTGACAAGGTTTACCGGGCGTATTTTATTGATGAGAAGGACATCGGGGACATGGAGGTGTTAGCCGGGCTGGCGGCAGACAGCGGCCTTGACCGGGAAGACTTTAAGCAGGCCCTGTTAGACGGGATCTACGGAAAAGAAGAAAAGGAGGCAGTCAGACATTCCAGAGAGGATCTGAAGGTCAAGGTGGTTCCTACGATTTATATTAATGGGAAGGAAGTTACTCTTGAGACCTACACCAAGGAAGAGATGACGGAAATTCTGAGAACATTTCAGGAGCAATAAGAATGTTGTATGAGATCAAGGACGGCACCGTATCCCTGGGAGGGACACTGGTGCTGTCCCATATTCATTTTCAGATAAAAGGCAGGGAGAAGATTGCCCTGACAGGAGTCAACGGGGCAGGGAAGACCACCCTCTTAAGAGTGATTGCCGGGGAGCTGGATTTGGACCGGGACGACAAGCGGATGGGCCCGGGGATTGAATATTCCAGGAGACTGACAGTGGGAATGTTAAAACAGCAGGCCTTCCGGGACGGAACCAGGACCGTGGAGGAGGAACTTTTGAAGAATTGCCCTTACAGCGATCCCTACAGTGCAGAGCGGTTTGAGTATGAGAGGGAGTATGACCGGCTGTTTACCGGATTCGGATTTGACAGAGAGGACAAGAAGAAAGAGCTTTCCCGGTTTTCCGGCGGGGAGCAGACAAAGATCACATTGATCCGCCTTCTTCTTGAGAAGCCGGATATCCTTCTTCTGGACGAACCCACCAATCATTTGGACATGGAGACGGTGGAATGGCTGGAGGAATATCTAAAGGGGTATGACAGGGCAGTGGTTATGGTGTCCCATGACCGGTTTTTCCTGGATCAGGCAGCGGAGGTGATCTACGAATTATCGGATAAGAAGCTGACCCGATACCCGGGCAACTATACCCATTACCGCCAGGAAAAGTTAAAGAATATCCGGATTCAAAGAAAGGCTTATGAGCGGCAGCAGGAGGAGATCAGGCGGCTCAATGAAGTGATTGAGCGGTTTAAGCACAAGCCCACCAAAGCGGCCTTCGCCCGTTCCAAGAAGAAAGCCATTGAGCGGATGGAGAAGATTCAGAATCCCAAAGAGGATGAGGCCCATATCTTTACGGGTGAGATAAATCCCGAGATCATGGGGAGCAAGTGGGTTCTTGAGACAAAGCACTTGAAGGCGGGATATGACAAGCCTCTTTTTGAACTGACCATGAGAGTCAGGCGGGGGCAGAAGATCGGAATTCTGGGGCCCAACGGAGCCGGGAAGACTGCCTTTCTAAAGACTGCGGCAGGGCTGCTGCCGCCTTTGGAGGGTAACCTGTCTCTGGGGAATCGAACCACCATAGGATATTTTGACCAGCATTCGGCGGAGATCTCCTCCCATAAGACTGTGTTTGAACATTTTCATGACCTGTTTCCGGGACTTTCCGAGAAAGAGGCCAGGAGTATTCTGGGCAGTTATCTCTTCGGAGGCAGGGAGGCGGCAAAGCAGGTGAACAGCCTGTCGGGAGGAGAGAAGGCGCGGCTGGTGCTTGCGGAGCTTCTGCAGAGCAGGCCAAACCTTCTGATTCTGGATGAGCCCACCAACCATATGGATATCCATGCCAGGGAGACATTGGAGTCGGCGTTTCAGGCCTATGGGGGCACCATCCTTTTTGTGTCTCATGACCGGTACTTTATCAGGCAGGTGGCCGATGGGGTGCTGATTCTGGAGGATCAGGCCGTCATGTACTATCCTTTCGGGTACGATCACTATCTGGAGAGAAAGAGAAAGCAGTCACGAGGCGGGGAGCTGGCCGCCCAGGTCAGGGCTGAGGATCAGGCTCTGATCGCAGGAATCCGATCCGTGCCCAAGGCGGAGCGCCATCGCCTCAGGGACATTCCTGAGGAGGAGGCCTATGAGGACTGGAGGATCAGGCTGGCGTCAGAGCCTATGGAGATGGCCAGAGAGAGAGCGGAAGCAGCCTGGGACGCCATGGAGTCGATGCGCAGAGGCTGGCAGGAGTCGGAGGGCTTCTGGAAGGGGGAACCCTGGGATCAGGAGGAGCTCTATGAAGCCCTGAAAAGGGAATATGATGCCTGTGCAGAGGAATGGCACCAGAGATGCCTGGAGTGGGCAGAGGCAGCCTGGCGGGAGGAGGAATGATCCGTGGTCAGAGAGGCGGTCAGTACCAAAATGGTATTGGCCGCCTCTCTGCGTCCTGAAAATCCGTTGAAAAGAAAAAGACGGGCTGTTAAAATAGAAGATAGAAGAAGCCTGGCTGGAAGGATTTTTTGGAGCGGGACTGAGCATACAAGGAGAGATGAATGTGGATTTTAAACATGAGATGATTATTCCCAATGAGGATCTGCCCTTTAAGCTTTTTCTCTTTGAAGGGGGAAACGGGAACTATAATCGGGCAAAACACTGGCACCGGTCAGTGGAGATCTTCCTGGTTTTGGAGGGCGCGCTGGAATTTTTTATCAACAATACCAGCATTCCTTTGGAGGCAGTGGATTTTGTCATTGTCAACCCTAATGAGATTCATTCCATTAAGGCTCCAAATCCCAATACTACCATTGTGGTTCAGATTCCTCTGTCCTGCTTTTCAGGGTATCTGGAGGAGGAAGATTATGCCGTATTTTCCAAACAGTCCAGGGAAGACAACGGGATTCTTACAGAGCTGATTGCCAGGATGTACGAGACCTATCAGGACAAGAAATTCGGATATGAGCTGAAGGTGAAGGGATTGTTTTATGAAATGCTCTATATTCTGATAACCCGCTTTATGAAGGCGGAGGAGGATCAGGGAAGCATCCGTCAGAAAAGGAATTTAGACCGGCTTTCCAGGATAACCTCCTATATGAAAAAGAATTATAATCAGGATATTACCCTGGAGGGAGTGGCAGACGAATTCGGTTTTTCACCTACTTATCTTTCCAGAATGTTTAAGCGGTATGCAGATGTAAGCTACAAGGCCTATCTGCTGGATTTGCGGACAGAGTACAGTTTCCGGGAGATGATGAACACGGATCACAGCCTGAGCCAGGTGGCGGTAAATAACGGCTTTCCCAACAGCCGGGCATTTGCCAAGGCTTTTGTGAAACGGTACGGATGTCTCCCCAGTGAATACAGAAAACAGAATGGGAATAGGTAATTGGGAAAGATTCCAATGAGCCCAGGAAAACAGAACCCAGTCGGGGTTAGACCCTTCTGTGTTCTATGGTCTCATTTTCATGGTGCAAATGTCTTTTCCTGTCATATATGGTCAGAATATTCAGCCAAGTTTTGAGTTTCGCAAATGCCTAAAGAATAGGAAGAGAGAAAGGAGAGGGAACGTCACAGAGGGGACAGATGATTTATGTGAAACTGGAAAAGAATAGCCATAAAAGAACAGAAAAGTGCAAGAAAGTGCTGTTAGAATGACAACTAACAGCACGTTTTTTATAAAAAGATGGATTATAATAGTCTTATACTGAAAACGGAGGAGGAAGACAGTTGAACTATCTGATTGGAATCGACGTGGGGACGTCGGCTGCAAAGACTGTGCTCTTTGACGACAAGGGAAATACTGTGGCATCGGCGTCATGGGAGTATCCCATGTATCAGCCTCACAACGGCTGGGCGGAGCAGAATCCCCGGGACTGGGCGGAGGCGGTGTTAAAGACGTTAGGCCGGGTTGTGGCCGAGTCAAAGGTTTCGCCGGAGAGTGTAAAGTCCATAGGGCTCTCCGGGCAGATGCACGGCCTTGTGATGCTGGATGAGAAGGGAGAACCCCTTCGCCCTTCCATCATCTGGTGCGACCAGAGGACAGGGGAAGAAGTGGAGGACATGCTGGGGATCATGCCCCGGGAAAGGTGGATTCAGATTACCGCCAACCCGCCTCTTACCGGATGGACGGCAGCCAAAATCCTGTGGGTAAAAAAGCATGAACAGGAAGTCTATGAACAATGCAGGCATATCCTTCTTCCCAAAGACTACATCCGATATGTGCTCACCGGGGTTTTTGCAACCGAGGTGTCCGATGCCAGCGGAATGCAGCTTTTGGACGTGCCGGGAAGGTGCTGGTCGGAGGAAATCCTCGAAAAGCTTAATATCCCGGAAGAATGGCTGGGAAAGGTATACGAGTCCTGCCAGGTGACGGGATATCTTCTGCCCGATGTGGCCCGGGCCGTGGGACTCACGGAAAAAACCTGTGTGGTGGGAGGCGCCGGCGACAACGCGGCTGCAGCTGTGGGAACGGGAGTGGTAAAAGATGGAACGGCATTTACCACCATAGGGACGTCAGGAGTTGTCTTCGCCCACAACAGCCGGGTAACCATTGACCCCAAGGGAAGAGTCCACACTTGCTGCTGTGCCGTGCCGGGCGCATGGCATGTTATGGGGGTAACCCAGGGGGCCGGGCTGTCCTTAAAGTGGATGAAAGACAATTTCTGCCAGGACTATGGAGATAAGGCGGAAAGAGAAGAGGCCGATGTCTATGATCTGATCAACGAGGATGTGGAGAAAATTCCGGCAGGCAGCGACCGCCTCATCTATCTTCCCTACCTTATGGGCGAGCGGACTCCTCATCTGGATCCTGACTGCCGCGGCGTGTTCTTCGGCCTGTCGGCCCTTCATACCAGGGCCCATCTTCTCAGGGCAGTCATGGAAGGCGTAAGCTATTCCCTGTGCGACTGCAATGAGATCCTTACGGAAATGGGCGTGAAGGTGGACGCCATGATGGCCTGCGGAGGAGGAGGAAAGAGCCCGGTGTGGCGGCAGATGCTGGCGGACTTATACAGATGCCCTGTGCAGACTCTAAGGCAGACAGAGGGGCCGGCTTTGGGAGCCGCCATCCTGGCAGGAGTAGGCTGGGGAATCTATGAAAGCGTGGAGAAAGCCTGCGAGAAAATGATTTCCCCGGAAAAGACCTGTATGCCAAAGGAAGAGAACGCCGCAGTTTATGAACAATATCACAAGCTCTACAAGAAGCTGTATCAGTCTTTAAAGGAGGATTATAAGGAACTGGCCCGGCTGTAGGCAGGGTATGGCAATATAGAAAAACAGGACAGAAAGGAATGGGCGATGGAGATTAAAAACGTGATGGATCCGGCATTTAAGACCTATGGAAAAGTGATAGCCGGATATGATTGTCAGGAGCTTATAAAGGTTATGGGGAAAACTCCGGTTCCAAAGGATGTGGTGTATGTGGCCTCTGACCCTGATCTTGAGGCAGTGGAGACCGTAAAGAGGATGGAGAAGAATCTTTATGGACAGATGCCCATTCAGGCCGGGTACTGCAATGGCCATAACCGGAAGATGAATGCCATGGAATATCACAGAACTTCCGAGATCAATGTGGCCTGCACAGATCTTGTGCTGATGCTGGGGAGGCAGCAGGACGTGGGAGAGGATGGGACTTATGATACGGCCCTTGCCCGGTGCTTCTTAGTTCCGGCAGGAACGGTGATCGAGGTATATGCCACTACCCTGCACTATGCCCCCTGCCATGTGAACCCGGAGGGCTTCCGCTGCGTGGTGATCCTTCCAAAGGGAACCAACACGGATATGGAGCCGGTGGAGGAGCTCTTTCTTGAGGATCGGCTTCTTTTTGCAAAAAATAAATGGCTCATCGGCCATGAGGAAGGGGGTCTTCCCCAGGGCGCCTTCATAGGGCTTAAGGGAGAGAACAAGGAACTGTAAAGACTGTTATCATAAATGGAGGAACCGAACATGAACAATTTACCAACTGTAAAGGCAGGAATCGTAGCGGTCAGCAGAGATTGCTTTCCGGAATCTCTGTCAGTGAACAGAAGACAGGCTCTTGTGGAGGCCTACGGACAAAAATATGACGGAGCCAATATCTACGAGTGCCCTATATGTATTGTGGAGAGCGAGCTCCATATGGTACAGGCCCTGGAGGATGTGAAGGCGGCGGGATGCAATGCCCTTGTGGTCTATCTGGGGAATTTTGGCCCGGAGATTGCCGAGACTCTTCTTGCAAAGCATTTTGACGGACCGGTTATGTTTGTGGCGGCAGCGGAGGAGAGAGGAGACAGTCTCACACAGGGAAGAGGAGACGCCTACTGCGGTATGCTCAACGCCAGCTATAACCTGAAGCTCCGCAATGTAAAAGCTTACATTCCGGAATATCCGGTGGGTACGGCGGAGGAATGTGCAGATATGATTGAGGAGTTCCTTCCCATAGCCAGGGCTCTCATAGGACTTTCCGATTTGAAGATTATCAGCTTCGGGCCCAGGCCCCTTAATTTCCTTGCCTGCAATGCCCCCATTAAACAGCTTTATAATCTGGGGGTGGAGATCGAGGAGAATTCGGAACTGGATCTCTTTGAGGCATATAACAGGCATGAGGGGGACAAAAGGATTCCTGATGTGGTAAAGGATATGGAGTCAGAGCTTGGAAAAGGCAATTTAAAGCCAGAGATCCTTCCCAAGCTGGCCCAGTATGAGCTGACTCTTTTTGACTGGGTAAGGGATCATAAGGGATACCGTCGTTATGTGGCTATCGCGGGAAAATGCTGGCCCGCATTCCAGACCCAGTTCGGTTTTGTGCCCTGTTATGTCAACAGCCGTCTGACGGGCATGGGGATTCCCGTTTCCTGCGAGGTGGATATCTATGGAGCCTTGAGTGAGTTTATTGGCACCTGCGTAAGCGGTGACGCGGTGACTCTTCTGGATATCAACAACTCGGTGCCGGCGGACATGTATGAAGAGGAGATCAAAGGGAAGTTTGACTATACCCACAGAGATACCTTCATGGGCTTCCACTGCGGCAACACCTGCTCGAAGAAGCTGTCCTTCTGCTCCATGAAGTATCAGATGATTATGGCCAGGTCTCTTCCTGAGGAGGTGACTCAGGGAACCTTAGAGGGGGATATTGCACCGGGAGACATTACCTTTTTCCGCCTTCAGGGCACGGCCGACTGTAAGCTTCGGGCCTATGCGGCCCAGGGTGAAGTGCTTCCTGTGGCCGCCAGATCCTTCGGCAGCATCGGCGTCTTTGCCATCCCGGAGATGGGAAGATTCTACCGCCATGTGCTTATTGAGAAGAATTTCCCCCACCACGGAGCCGTGGCCTTCGGCCATTTCGGGAAGGCGCTGTTTGAGGTGTTTAAGTACCTGGGTGTGGAGGACATCGGGTTTAATCAGCCAAAGGGGATGAGATATCCTACGGAGAATCCCTTTTAAGGAGCAAAGGGCATAAGAGAGAAAAACAGGAGGGGCCATACCCTCCTGTCTTTTTATTTATCGTGAATCTCGCTGTGGAGCTGCTGCAGAGACTTTACCTCGCCCTGGCTGTGGTTCTTCACATAGCGGATTCCCTTGGCCGTAGCTTTGGCGGCGGCCATGGTAGTCATATAAGGAATCTTGGCCTTGATGGCAGCTTTTCTCAAGTAGCTGTCGTCATGGCGGCTCTCCTTTCCCGAAGGAGAGTTGATGATCAGCTGAATCTTGCCGTTGGTAATCATATCCAGGATATTGGGCCGTCCCTCGTAGAGCTTGTTGACTCTCTCGGCGGCAATGCCTGCCTCGTGGATCAGGTTGTAAGTGCCTCCCGTGGCAATGATCTTAAAACCGCTTTCAGCAAAAATTTCGGCGATCTCTGTTACCTCCGGCTTATCCTTGGCATTGACGGAGATCAGTACCGTTCCCTCTAAGGGAAGCTTGGACTGGGTGGCTTCCTGGGCCTTGTAGAAGGCTTCGCCGTAGGAGGGGGAAAGTCCTAAGACTTCTCCTGTGGAGCGCATCTCCGGCCCCAGGAGAGGATCCACTTCCTGGAACATGTTGAAGGGGAACACCGCCTCCTTCACACCATAGTTGGGAATCTCCTGTTCCTTTAAGGAGGGAACGGGAGATGGGCGCCCGGTTAGCTCCGAGGTAATGATATCTGTGGCCAGAGGCACCATGCGGATGTTGCAGACCTTGGATACCAAGGGCACGGTGCGGGAAGCTCTCGGGTTGGCCTCCAGCACGTAGACCCTGCCGTTTTCAATGGCATACTGCATATTCATCAGACCCCGGACATGCATTTCCTCGGCGATCCTTCTGGTATACTCCTTGATGGTCTCCACGTTCTCCGGGGAGATATGAGCCGAGGGGATAATGCAGGCAGAGTCGCCGGAGTGGACGCCTGCCAGCTCGATATGCTCCATAACTGCGGGGACAAAGGCGTGGGTGCCGTCGCTTATGGCATCGGCCTCACATTCCATGGCATGGTTTAAGAACCGGTCTATGAGGATAGGACGGTCTGGAGTCACGCCTACGGCCGCATTCATATATCCGGTCATGCTCTCGTCGTCATAGACTACCTCCATTCCCCGTCCGCCCAGCACATAGGAGGGGCGCACCATAACCGGGTAGCCGATACGTCCTGCAATCTCTATGGCTTCCTTTGCAGTTGTGGCCATTCCCGACTCAGGCATGGGGATCTCAAGCTTTTCCATCATGGCACGGAACAGGTCACGATCCTCCGCCAGGTCGATGACCGATGGGGAGGTGCCCAGAATCTTCACGCCGTTTTTCTCAAGGTCAGCCGCCAGATTTAAAGGAGTCTGGCCGCCGAACTGTGCGATTACGCCTACAGGCTTTTCCTTCTTATAGATACTTAAGACGTCCTCCAGAGTCAGGGGCTCAAAATACAGCTTGTCGGAGGTGTCATAGTCCGTAGACACGGTCTCCGGGTTGCAGTTGACGATGATGGTCTCGAATCCCAGATTTTTAAGGGCAAGGGAAGCGTGAACGCAGCAATAGTCAAATTCGATGCCCTGGCCGATGCGGTTGGGGCCGCCGCCCAGAATCATGATCTTTGGTTTGTCTGTGTTCACCGGGTTTTTGTCAGGAGCGTTGTAAGTGGAGTAATAGTAGGCATTGTCCTTGGTGCCGCTTACATGAACGCCCTCCCAGGCCTCCTCCACTCCCAGTTCCACACGGCGGCTGCGGATGTCGTCCTCAGCAATCTCCAAAAGCTGGCTTAAATATTTGTCGGAGAAACCGTCTTTCTTGGCGGCAGTCAGCAGCTGGTCAGAGGGAAGATGCCCTTTGTTCTGCAGAAGAAGCTCCTCTTCCTCCACAAGCTCCTTCATCTGTTCAATAAACCATGGTTTCACCTTGGTGATCTCATGGATCTCATCTACTGTGGCGCCTTTGCGGAGGGCTTCATACATAAGGAAATGCCGTTCACTGGAGGGGGTGATCAGGTTCTTAAGAAGCTGTTCCTTTGTAAGAGAGTCAAAATCCTTTGCATGGCCTAATCCGTAGCGGCCGGTCTCCAGGCTGCGGATTGCTTTCTGGAAGGCCTCCTTGTAGGTCTTGCCGATGCTCATGACTTCGCCTACGGCCCGCATCTGGGTTCCCAGCTTGTCTTCCACACCTTTGAATTTTTCAAATGCCCAGCGTGCAAACTTAATTACCACATAGTCGCCGTCAGGCACGTATTTGTCAAGAGTTCCGTATTTGCCGCAGGGAATGTCTTTTAAGGTCAGGCCTGTGGCCAGCATGGCGGATACCAGGGCAATGGGGAAGCCTGTGGCCTTAGAAGCCAGTGCGGAGGAACGAGAAGTACGGGGATTAATCTCGATTACCACAATGCGGTCAGACACCGGATCATGGGCAAACTGAACATTGGTTCCGCCGATTACCTGGACAGATTCCACAATCTTGTAGGCCTGTTCCTGAAGGCGGCGCTGGCATTCTTCTGAGATGGTCAGCATGGGGGCCGCACAGAAGGAATCGCCGGTGTGAACTCCTAAGGGGTCGATATTCTCAATGAAGCAGACGGTGATCATGTTGCCTTCGCAGTCCCGGACAACCTCCAGTTCCAGCTCCTCCCAGCCGAGAATGGATTCCTCCACCAGAACCTGTCCCACCAGGCTTGCCTGGAGGCCTCTGGCGCAGACGGTCTTTAACTCTTCCTTATTATATACCAGTCCGCCGCCGGCGCCGCCCATGGTGTAGGCAGGACGGAGAACCACAGGATATCCAAGGCGGTCCGCGATACCCAAGGCTTCTTCCACGGTGTAAGCCACTTCACTGCGGGCCATCTCGATGCCTAAGCTGTTCATGGCCTTCTTAAATTCAATCCGGTCCTCCCCCCGCTCAATGGCATCCACCTGAACGCCGATAACTTTTACCCCGTATTTGTCTAAGACGCCTTCTTTGTATAATTCGGCGCAGAGGTTGAGGCCTGACTGGCCGCCAAGATTGGGGAGAAGGGCGTCGGGGTGTTCCTTGGCAATGATCTGTTCTAAGCGTTCCACGTTGAGAGGCTCAATGTAAGTGACATCAGCAGTCTCCGGGTCGGTCATGATGGTAGCCGGATTGGAGTTCACCAGTACAATCTCATAGCCAAGCTTTTTTAAAGCCTTGCAGGCCTGAGTACCGGAATAGTCAAATTCACAGGCCTGTCCGATGATAATAGGACCGGAACCGATGATGAGCACTTTATGGATATCAGTTCTTTTCGGCATTGCATTATCCTCCTTTTTGTTCTCATGTGCGGTTGTTTCTATTCTATTATATAGAAAAATGAAAAAGGTGCAAGAACTTTTTCAGTCTTATGAGCGGATGGCATGACGCCGGCGGTATTCCCTGGGAGTGCATCCGAAGGCTTCATGGAAGGCCTGTCCGAAATAACTGCTGCTGGCGAAGCCGCAGGCAATGCTGATCTCCGTCACTGACAAGGATGTGTGGGCAAGGATGCTGCAGGCCTTGTGAAGCCGGTAGTCCAGAATATAGGAAAACGGCGACTGCCCCAGATTGTCCTGAAAACACCGGCTGCACTCCCTGGGACTGATAAATGCAGAGTCGGCAATCTGCTTTAAGGTCAGCTTTTCCTGATAGTGGGATGCGATAAATGCCATCATGGTCTTGATCCTGTCGCTGCGGGGATGCTTCTTTTTGTCCACATGAAGATCCTTTGTAAGGGCAAATAGAATGCGCCACAGCCGGGTCATCAGCTCCCGGATATCAAATTCATAGCCCTCGGGCTTTTTGATGTAGAAGTCATAAGCCTCCCTCATGAGGGCTGTGATCTCCCGGCTCTGAGGGATAGAGTCGTCAAAACGAAGCAGATCCATGCCGGTATTCTGGATAATGGGGGTAATGTAACGGCTCATCAGGATGCTGGTCTCAGAGCCGCCCAGGAAGGAAGGATGGAAAATGTGTTCTTCCTGGATACAGGGCTGGTTCCTGATGCAGCTGGTCATGTGGAGAACCCCGGAGTTGATAAATCCGCCCTCGCCCTCATGAAACCGATAGGCGCCTTGGGGAAGAATGTAGTCCAGGGAGCCGCTGCGCATATAGAAAAATTCCACTTCATTGTGCCAGTGCCAGGGGAAGATGCCGCCGGGACAGGTGTGCAGCAGGCACAGATCCGTCATGTAGGGAAACTCTGATGTAATATGCCTTATGGTCTCTTCCAGGGTGGAGGTGTTGATCTTACTGGAAGAAAGAGAGAAATAGTTTTGTGAGGTCATGAAATAATCCTTTCTTTTGGCCGAATATTGATATTTTAAGACTATTTTTTGATAGAAGAAAGTAAAAAAATGCAATATTATTATATCTGTGAAATGACAGAAGCACAAGGGAATATGAGAAAAAAGAACGGAGATGATTCTATGAGTTTGCTTCTTGCAATTATTTACGCCGCCTTTATCAGCCTGGGCCTTCCCGATGCCCTTTTGGGGGCGGCATGGCCCAGCATTCACACGGAGCTGTCGGTTCCCGTATCCTATGGGGGAATTATTTCCATGATTATCTCTATGGGGACTATTATCTCCAGCCTGAAAAGCGATGACCTTACAAGGAAGCTGGGGACAGGAAAGGTGACGGCGGTCAGTGTGGCCATAACAGCGGCGGCCCTGTGGGGATTTTCGGTATCCCGCACTTTTGGGATGCTGTGCGTCATTGCCCTGCCTTACGGGCTGGGGGCAGGAGCCGTGGATGCGGCCCTCAACAATTATGTGGCCCTCCACTACAAGGCCAGGCATATGAGCTGGCTTCACTGCTTCTGGGGAATCGGCGCTTCCCTGGGCCCCTATATTATGGGCGCCTGCCTTACAGGGGGCTTTGGCTGGAACAGCGGCTACCGGGTGATCTCCATTCTCCAGATCGCTCTCACGGCAGTGCTCTTTATCACCCTTTCCATGTGGAAGAGCATGGGCGGGGAGGAAGAAAAAGAGGGAACGGAAATACAGGCACTTGGGCTGAGGGGCCTTATAAAGATGCCGGGAGCCAAGGCGGCATTGGCGGCATTTTTCTGCTACTGCGGACTGGAGCAGACAGCAGGGCTTTGGGCTGCCAGCTATATGGTTCTGGAACGGGGAGTGACGGCCCGGGAGGCGGCTCGGTGGGCATCCCTCTTTTATCTGGGAATTACGGTGGGAAGATTGATCTGCGGGTTTGTCACCATGAAGCTTGACGACAAATCCATGGTGCGTTTAGGACAGACAGTGGCAGCAGGGGGAATCCTGCTTCTTGCCCTTCCCATGGGACAGAACCTAGCAGGCATAGGCCTTGTGATGGTGGGCATGGGATGCGCGCCTATTTACCCGGCTCTTCTCCATGAGACCCCCGTGAATTTCGGGGCGGAAAATTCCCAGGCCATTATGGGAATGCAGATGGCCTGCGCCTATGTGGGGACTATGGTGATGCCGCCTTTGCTGGGAATGATTTCCGGTTGGACGGGGATCTGGATCTACCCCTGTTACCTTCTGGTGATTGTGGCAGTTATGACTATTATGGCAGAACGGCTCAACCGTCTGCCGGGAAAGGGGAGAGAATGATGAATGAAATAATGAAACATGACAGGGTGTTGGAGGATTATCACATACATACCAGGTTCAGCGACGACTCAGAGATGCCTATGGAGGACGCCGTGCTTCACGCCATAGCCCTTGGCCTGACGGAAATCTGCTTTACGGAACACATTGACTACGGGGTGAAGACGGATTTAAACTGTGACTGTGATGCCTTTTTGGAGGAGGTCAGACGGTGTCAGAACCTGTATGGCCACAAGCTGAATATCCGCTTCGGCATGGAATTCGGGATGCAGACCCATACCATCGGGGAGTTTCAGGACACCTTTTGCCGGTATCCCTTTGACTTTATTATATTGTCCTGCCACCAGGTGGACAATCAGGAATTCTGGACCTATGACTTTCAGAAGGGCAAAAGCCAGGAGGAGTACAACCGCAGGTATTATGAGGAGATCCTTAAGGTTGTAAGGCAATATAAGGATTACAGTGTCTTAGGTCACCTGGATATGATCCGCCGGTATGACCAGGAGGGAGATTATCCCTTTGAGAATGTGAAGGATCTGGTGGAGGAGATTTTTAAAACCGTGATTGCAGACGGCAAGGGGATTGAGGTGAATACGTCCTGTTACCGTTACAAACTGAAGGATCTGACCCCCAGCCGGGAAATCCTTAAGCTGTACCGGAGTCTTGGGGGAGAGATTATCACCATCGGGTCCGATGCCCACACCATTCCGTGGATCGGGTGGGAGAGCGAGAAAACCATGGCGGAGCTTAAGGAGCTGGGGTTTGAAGCTGTCTATACCTTTGAGAACATGAGGGGAATGAGACATAAGATTGGGTGAGCGGGAAGGTCAAAGCCAGGAGAATATTCTGATCATATGCCATTGTCAGAATATTCAGCCAAGCTTTGAGTTGCGCAATCGCATATAATAACCATAAGGGAAAGGAAGGATGAAACGGATGATCCGTGTGATTGCTATGGATATGGATGGGACGCTGCTGAACAGCGAGAAAAGGATCAGCCCAAGAACCCGGGAGGCGCTTTTGAGGGCCCAAAAGGAGGGGATGGTACTGATTCTGGCTTCAGGGAGGCCTACCTCGGGGCTTATGGAGTTTGCAAGAGAGCTTCGGATGGAGGAGCATCATGGGCTTTTGGTCTCTTATAACGGGTCTAAGGTGGTAAGCTGCGAGGATGGAAGGGTGCTTTTTAACCAGGCTATGACGGTGGAGGATGGAAAGGCAGTCCTGGAGCACATGAAAAAGTTTGACCAGGTGCGGCCCATGATCGACCGGGGGGAGTACATGTATGTCAATAATGTGTACAACCAGATGATTCAGCTGGATGGCAGGGACTTTAACGTCATCGAGTATGAGTCCAGGGGCGGGAAGTTTAAGCTGTGTGAGAAGGAGGATCTGGCGGCTTTTGCGGATTTCCCCCTCAATAAGATTCTGACCACTGCGAATCCGGAGTATTTGGAAGCCCATTATCAGGAGATGATGGAGCCCTTTACGGATAGGCTCAGCTGTATGTTTACGGGGAAATTTTATTTTGAATTTACTGCCAAAGGCATTGACAAGGCAAAGGCACTTGACTCGGTTTTGGCTCCTATGGGATATAGGAGAGAAGAGATTATGGCCTTTGGCGATGGCCACAATGATGCCTCCATGCTGGCTTATGCAGGCACAAGCGTGGCAATGGCCAATGCCGTGGAGGAGATAAAAGCCATGGCAGACAGGGTAACGGCATCTCTGGACGAAGATGGCATCGCTTTGGTTGTGGAGGAGCTTCTTGAAGGGCAGCGCTGATAACGGCGCTGCCTTTTACAGTGTCTGTATAGAAATGGAGATGAGGGGGAAAATAAGGGATATCTGAAAACATGCGGATACGGAAGGGAAAGGCAGGCAGCGACCATGAAGATAACCGGGAAGACCATAAAAAAAGGATGCTTTATAACCGTGAAGGTTATTCTGATAGGAGCGGCGGTCTGTATCCTGTCGGCTGCCTGCGCCGGCTTTGTGTGGGTGAAGCGTGTAATTGAAGGGGCGCCGGATATTCAGGCCTTAAGCTTTCGCCCCCAGGGGTTTGCCACCATGATCTATGACAGGGAGGGCAATGTGACGGAGAAGCTGGTTATGGAGGGGGCCAACAGGGAGGAGGCTTCCTACGAGGAATTTCCCGAAGATCTTAAGAACGCATTTATCGCCATAGAAGACGAGCGGTTCTGGGAAAATAACGGAATCGACATAAGAGCCATTGCCCGGGCCGTAAAGGGAGTAATCACAAAGGATTCCTCAGCAGGAGGAGGAAGCACCATCACCCAGCAGCTTATTAAGAACTCGGTGTTTCACGGGGGACAGGAAAAGACCTTCCGAAAACGGCTGGAGAGAAAGATTCAGGAACAGTACCTGGCAGTGGAGCTTACCAAAAGATCCGACAAGAAGACGATTTTGACGGATTATCTTAATACCATAAATCTTGGGTCCAACACCCTTGGGGTGAAGGTGGCGGCCAGAAGGTATTTTAACAAGGACTTAAAGGATCTGACCCTCTCAGAATGCGCGGTGCTGGCGGGAATCACCAAGAATCCTTCCAGGCTTAATCCCATTACCGGGGCAGAGGAGAATGCCCTCCGCAGGGCGAGAATCCTGGATAAAATGGAGGAGCAGGGAATGATCACCGGAAAGGAGAAGGAGGAGGCCTTAAGGGACGACGTATATTCCAGGATACAGAATGTGGATGTGGAGACCAGATCCGAGGCTACTCCTTACAGCTATTTTACGGACCGGGTAATTGAGGAAGTAACAGAGGCCATGACACGAGAGCTGGGGTATTCTAAGGAACTGGCAAGAAAAATGATTTACTCCGGCGGCCTTTCGATCTATACAACCCAAGACCCGGCCAAACAGAATATTGTGGATGAGGAGATTAATGACCAGCAGAATTATGGAGGAACCTTCTGGTCCATGGATTACAGGCTTACGGTCAGTCATGAGGATGGAAGCAGTTCCCACTACTCGGAGCAGGATGTGGAGGCCTTTGTTCAGGCAAGGCTTAAAAGGGAAGATATGGGTCTGTATACGGATCAGGATCTTCTGTATGGAGATATTGAAGCGTTTAAAGCTCATCTTGCAGAGGAGGGCGGCCAGATTGAGGAGGAGCGTGTCAACCTTGTGCCTCAGCCTCAGGCATCCTTTGTACTGTTAAACCAGTTTACAGGGGAGGTTCTGGCCATAAGCGGGGGAAGAGGGGAGAAGAAAGCCAGCAGGACCTTTAACAGAGCTACAGATTCTTTAAGGCAGCCAGGCTCGGTCTTTAAGGTTCTCACCGCCTTTGCTCCGGCTTTGGATGGAAAGAACGGCACTCTGGCTACCGTCTATTATGATGGGCCTTACCAGGCAGGGAAGAAGGAATTCCGTAACTGGTATGGCCGGTATTACGGGTATTCCAACATCAGGGAGGCCATAGCCTATTCCATGAATATTGTGGCAGTCCGCTGTATGATGGAGACAGTCTCTCCCCAGCTTGGAGTCTGGTATGCCCGCAATCTGGGAATTACCACCTTGTCGGAGCAAGACTACAACCCCTCCACGGCATTAGGGGGAATCACGGACGGAGTGTCCAACCTGGAACTGACCGCTGCTTTCGGAGCCATAGGAGCAGGGGGCGTTTATGTAAAACCCGTGTTTTTTACCAAGGTCCTGGATCACGATGGCAATGTTCTTTTGGAGCGGAAGGAGGAAAGCCACAGGGCCCTTGGGGAGGAAACCGCATTTCTTCTCACAGACGCCATGAAGGATGTGTTAAAAGGGGGAAGCAAATTCGCCGTGACCACCATAAGTCCTACAGGACGAAGGGCGGCTCTCTCCTCCATGCCGGCGGCAGGGAAAAGCGGGACTACCACAGGAAGCAAGGATCTGTGGTTTGTGGGATACACCCCCTACTATACGGCGGGAATCTGGAGCGGCAACGATGATGGACAGCCTGTAAAGGGAGGGACTTCCTACCATAAAGATATCTGGAAAAGGATTATGGACAGGGTTCATGAGGGCTTGGAGAACAAGAGATTTGAGACTCCGGCAGGGGTGTCCAAGTCTTATGTATGCAGGAAATCAGGAAAGCTGGCTATGTGGGGAGTCTGCGATAAGGATCCAAGGGGCAATGCCATATACAGCGAATACTTTGCCGCCGATACGGCGCCTAAAACCTACTGTCATGTTCATATAAAGGAAGTGGTCTGCGCGGAGTCAGGGGGCCTTGCCACCACGGCCTGCCCTCAGAGGGAGGAGAAGGTATTCCTTCTGGTGCCGGAAAACGGAGGGGACACGGAAGATTCCCGGTTTGCCCCTCCTCCTGTATGTCCTCTCCATCCGGAGGAAGAATCCTCAGAAGCCGGAGAAGAGGGGCAGGACCCGTGGGAAGGCTGGGATGATGGAATGTGGAACGACTGGGAGGACTGGACAGAGGAGGACTGGGAAGACTGGCCGTGGCAGGAGCCTACAGATTGGGAGGATCTTTTGCCTGGAGGAAGCAGCCAGGAGAGCGGGCCTCAGGGAGGCGGGGGAGCAGATCAGAGCACCTGGGGAGAAGGAGAGGGCAGCAGTCCGGAGACCACAGCGGAGGATGAGCCGGACGGAACCCAAGAGGGAACCTACCCGGAAACAGTTCTGCCGGAGCAGCCGACAACAGGGCAGCCATGGCAGCCGACAGCAGGGCAGCCGGAAAACACAGAAGGCCCGGCCCAGGAAAGCAGCCCCCAGGAGGAGAGCCCTCCCTCCTCAGGCAGATTCCCGTTCTTTCCATGGCCCCTGTAATTGTAAGAATAAATTCACAAAAATAACCAGAAATATTCACTCATTCCCTGTTGAATTATGATAAAATAAACTTATCAAGAACAGGTAAGGAGGATGACTATGTTCAGGAAAAAAAGATGGACGGCATTGGTTTTGACATTGATGTTTGTGATCAGCTCGACATTTCCGGCACTGGCTGCTACCAAGAATATAACCAGTGTGTCTTTACGGATTACATCGGATATTGAAGCAGAGAGCGGTTCAGGGGAAGTGAAGGTCACTACCAGCAACAGCAGGTATGAGGTGGAAGATTATTATATTACCAACGAGCCTTCTTCAGGTGAGTGGAAGAAGGGCAACCGGCCTAAAGTCAGGATTACACTGAGAGTAAGCGATGATAGCTATGCATTTAAAGTTTCCAAAAGCAGTATCTCCCTGAGCGGTACGGAAGCCACAGTAAGTTCTGTGACCACACAGGACAGTGCCAGTAAGCTAATAATCAATGTAACCCTTGCCGCCATAGAGAATGGAAGCGGGGGCTATGATCTGGACGTCTATGACGTCCAGTGGGATGGGGATCAGGGCTACGGTTACTGGGAAGGCGGCGAGGAGGCTAAGCGGTTTGAGGTGAAGGTGTACCGGGGCAGCAGCCTTCTTAACAGCTCCACCCTGACCACCACAGAAACCTCCTATGATTTTTCCAGTTATATTACCAGAAGCGGCACCTATACCTTCCGGGTGAGAGGAGTTTATAATTCCTCTTATAAGGGAAGCTGGCTGGAATCCGAGTCCTGGTATGTGGATTCCCAGACAGCAAGAGACTTTAAGGAGAACAGCGAGAGCAACAATACGAACAGCACTCCCTCCGGCCCCAGCGGCCCTTCCAACAGCTCCAATAATTCCTCTGGTCCGGGCAACACCGGCGCCACCGGAGCATGGCTGCAGGATCAAGTGGGATGGTGGTACTGCAATGCGGACAGAAGCTACACCGTAAACAACTGGCAGTATATTGATAACAAGTGGTATTTCTTTAACGAGCGGGGATATATGGTCACCGGATGGGTTCTGTGGAAGAATGTTTATTATTACTGCGGACCCTCTGGGGATATGCTTACCAACACCTGGACTCCCGACGGTTACTATGTGGATGGCAACGGAGTGTGGGTGCAGGGAATGCGCAGATAGAAGGAGCAGAGAAAAAAGGCAGACCTGATTCGTCAGGCTGCCGTTTTTGTGGTTTACTGAGAGTAAAATTCGTGTTATAGTTAAGAAGTTAAGCCTGAGGACAGAGGTCAGGCGTAGAAGAAGAGGAAAGGAAAGGTTTGAATCATGGCAGTAGACAATCAGTTGATAATAAAAAAATTACAGGGGATGGATACGTTTTATGCGGCATTTTCAGATGCCACCAGGCTGCCCTATGTAGCATGTGATCAGGAGACATTTGACGACCAGGTATATATCTTTGCGGAGGAGAAGGATGCCGATGAGTGGGCCAAAGCCCAGGCGGAGGAGAAAATCGCAATCAACACGGCAAAAGTGGAGAAAAGCCAGATGCTTATGTTCTATACAAGCCTGTATCTCATCGGAGCCAACCGTCTGGTTTTCCACAATGGGGCGGGAAGCTCCTATCTTCCCTTGGATCAGGTGGTAACCATCAATGAGAAGGAGGACGAGAAGAACGGGCTGCCTCAGAGAAATACTACCCTCCAGCTGACGATGATCTATTTCCTCCAGGAATTAAGAAGGTACGGAGAACTTCCTCAGGATGAGGAGAGGAAACAGCACATTCGCGACTTAGAGCAGGAGATGGTGGCCAACCTTATGCGTTCCAAGTATATTATGGCTATTGACATCAGCAAGGTGGAAGGAGAATTTGTCCCCGGAAAGCCAGGGCAGAACATCCAGATACCTTATCTGAAAAACCCTGCCGGAGAGATTCTGCAGCCCATTTTCTCTGATTTGTGGGAGTTCCAGAAGTTCAGCAAGAATTACGGGCCAAAGATGCAGCTGGGAGTAACTCCTTTTAAGGGCCTTCTTCCCTCCCTGATTAAGGACGCCAAGGGCTATATACTGAACCCGGCCGGTGTAAACCTTATATTGCTGAGGGAAAAACTGGAGGTATTAAGCAGACAGACCGATGATGGAGCACAACAATAAATACCATATATTAAAAAAATATTTTGGATACGATACCTTCCGCAGCGCCCAGGAGTCCCTTATTGACAGTATTTTAGAGGGAAGGGACGTCTTAGGAATCATGCCTACAGGCGCGGGCAAATCTCTGTGCTATCAGATTCCCGCCCTGATGATGGAGGGTATTACTCTGGTGATCTCCCCCCTGATTTCTCTGATGAAGGATCAGGTGGGGAGCTTAAATCAGGCGGGAATCCATGCAGCCTTTCTCAACAGCTCTCTCACTGCCGCCCAGTATTATAAAGCCCTTGGATTTGCAAAGCAGGGGCGTTATCCTATTATCTATGTGGCGCCGGAACGTCTGGTGACAGAGGAATTTCTTGATTTTGCTCTCCATACTAAGATCGCCATGGTGGCTGTCGACGAGGCGCACTGTGTATCCCAGTGGGGGCAGGATTTCAGGCCCAGTTATTTAAAGATCCTGGAATTTATAGAGAAGCTGCCCAGCCGCCCTGTGGTCAGTGCATTTACGGCCACGGCCACCAAGGAGGTCCGGGATGATATCATTGACATTCTGCAGCTGCGCAGCCCCGCCATGGTGACTACCGGGTTTGACAGGGATAATCTGTATTTTGGAGTCATGACCGTGAAGGACAGGTATGGGGCTATCCGCAATTACTTAGAGACCCACAGAGGAACCAGCGGAATCATATACTGCCTTACCAGGAGGCAGGTGGAGGAGGTATGTGAGAAGCTGATCCGGGAGGGCTTCCCGGTGACCAGGTATCACGCGGGGCTGAGTGATGAAGAGCGCAGAAGGAACCAGGACGATTTTATCTATGACAGGGTTCCGGTGATCGCAGCCACCTCTGCATTCGGCATGGGAATCGACAAGAGCAATGTCAGGTTTGTGCTCCATTATGGCATGCCTAAGAACCTGGAATCCTACTACCAGGAGGCAGGAAGGGCAGGCCGGGATGGGGAGGGGGCGGAATGCATCCTGTATTATTCAGGCCAGGATGTGATCACCAACCAGCTGTTTATCGACAATAACCAGGACAATCAGGAGCTGGATGGGGCGACCAGAGAATTGGTAAGAGAGCGGGATCGGGAACGGCTGAAGAAAATGACCTTCTACTGCTTTACCAACGAATGCCTGAGGGATTACATCTTAAAATATTTCGGGGAGTATAAAAGCAACTACTGCGGGAACTGCTCCAACTGCCTTACTCAGTTTGAGGAGGTGGATGTGACGGAGATTTCCAGAGCCCTCCTTGGATGTGTGGAGACAAGCAGGCAGAGGTACGGGACGACGGTAATCGTGGATACGGTTCACGGGGCCGACACTGCTAAGATACGCAGCTATGGGATGAAAGACAATCCTTACTATGGAGTGCTGGCAAAGGTGCCTGTCTACCGGATCCGCCAGGTTCTGAACTATCTGCATATGGAAGGCTATCTGCTGATTACACCCGACGACTACGCCGTAATAAAGCTGACCAAGGAATCCCTTGAGATTCTTAGGGAAGGCCGGCAGATTGTGATGAAGATGGCAAAGGAAGCTCCAAAGGCGTCTAAGGATTCTTCCTCCAGGATGAAAAAGGGAAGAAAGGCTTCCCTGGGCCAGGAGGCCTTCACCGGGAAGGAGGAGAGCTTGTTTGACAGACTCCGCGCCTTAAGGACAGAGATCGCAAGGGAGGAGAAGGTGCCTCCTTACATTGTATTTTCCGACAAGACCCTGACCCATATGTGCATTGTAAAGCCTCGGACTAAGGGGGAGATGCTGACAGTGTCAGGCGTAGGAGAATTTAAGTACGACAAATACGGAAAACGGTTCCTGGACTGTATTGAGAATGAAACAGGAGATAAGGAGTGATACAGCTTTGAGATATAAGATTGTGGAGGAGGTCAGAGGCAAGAGGCCCCTGATCCACTGTATCACCAACTATGTGACAGCCAATGATGTGGCTAATATGATTCTGGCAGCAGGGGCGTCTCCCATTATGGCGGAGTCCGTCAGGGAGGCGGAGGAGATCGCACAGATCAGCCAGGCCCTGGTTCTGAACATGGGAATGCTGACGGATCAGAAGCTGGAAGCCATGATACTGGCGGGAAAAAGAGCGGCCCTTATGGGTCATCCGGTGATTCTGGATCCTGTGGGAGCAGGGGCGTCATCTTTTCGGAGGGAAGCCCTGGGAAGGATTCTTGGGGAAGTGCCCTGCACCGTGATCAGAGGGAACCGGTCGGAGATTCTGTGTACGGCCCGGCTTCTGGGGGAGAGGACAGAGGAGACATGCCTTCAAAAGGGGGTGGATACGGCTCCGGGCTCAGAAGGAGACCTGCAGCCGGCCCAAGGCCTCTCACGGTATGATGGCCTTCTGACGGACTTAAGCCGCAGGACAGGGGCAGTCATAGTCATGACCGGAGAGATGGACCTGGCGGCGGACGGCGAGAGAATCTACCGGATTTACAACGGCCATTCCATGATGTCCGGGATTACAGGAGCCGGATGTATGCTGGACGGCGTCATAGGCGCCTATACGGCGGTATGGGACAGGAAGGGCCGTTACCCTGTCTCTCAGGGCGTTGCCCTGGCGGCGGCGGCTCATGGCCTGTGCGGCCAGCTGGCTTATGAGAAGGTGAAGGCAAGAAAAGAAGGGACAGGAAGCTTTAGGACTTATCTTTTGGATTATATGAGTCTGTTAGACAGTAATCAGCTTATGGGAGGTGCACGGATTGAGATTCAAACCATCATTTCTGACAGTATATGGGGTGACTGACCGGGCGTGGACCGGAAGGGAAACTCTCTTGGAACAGGTGAAGGAGGCCATAGAAGGCGGGGCCACCATGATTCAGCTGCGGGAGAAGAATCTGGATAAGGACGCATTTTTGGAGGAGGCCGCAGAGCTTCGGAAGCTGACCAGACAGTACCGCATTCCTCTTATTATCAATGACAATCTGGAAATCGCCCTTAAATGTGATGCGGACGGGGTTCACTTAGGCCAGGAGGATACCCAGGTGTCAGAGGCCAGGGCCATTCTGGGGCCGGATAAGATCATAGGCGCCACAGCCAAGACCGTGGAGCAGGCAAAGGCGGCCAGAGACAGCGGCGCGGATTATCTGGGAAGCGGCGCAGTCTTCGGCTCCGCCACCAAGACAGATGCGAAGCCCATGACAAGGGAGATGCTAAAGGCCATCTGCTCTGGCGTGGATATTCCTGTGGCGGCCATAGGAGGGATCAACGGGGGCAATCTGGATAAGCTTTACGGCACAGGAATCGCAGGCGTTGCGGTGGTGTCAGGAATCTTCGGCGCACCGGATATCAGGGAGGCGGCCCGGGACTTAAGGGAGAAGGCGGAAAGGCTGAAGCTGGCTCCGGTTCTCACCATCGCCGGTTCTGATTCCAGCGGAGGCGCAGGGATTCAGGCGGATCTAAAGGCTATGACGGCTTTCGGCGCCTACGGAATGAGCGTGATTACCGCCCTGACGGCCCAGAATACTACAGGGGTCTACGGAATCTATCCTGTGAGCCCGGAATTTGTGAAAAGCCAGATGGACTGTGTTTTTCAGGATATTCCCCCCAGGGCCGTGAAGATCGGCATGGTATCCCAGGCAGATCTCATCAGGGCTATCGCAGAAAAACTGAGGGAATACAAGGCGTCCCAGGTGGTACTTGACCCGGTGATGGTATCCACAAGCGGCAGCAGGCTTCTGGAAGAGGACGCCATAGCAGGCCTTACCAGCCAGCTGTTTCCGTTGGCCGATGTGATCACTCCCAATATTCCCGAGGCCCAGGTTCTCACAGGACATACCATCACCACCAGCCGGGATATGGAGGAGGCCGCGGCCTGCCTTGGGGAGATGTACCACATTGCTGTGCTTCTCAAAGGCGGCCATCAGGTGGAGGATGCCAGCGACGTGCTGTATCAGCAGGGGAAGCTTACCTGGTTTCACGGCACACGGATTGACAACCCTAATACCCACGGCACCGGCTGCACCCTGTCCTCTGCCATTGCCAGCGGCCTTGCCTTAGGTGAAAGTCTGGAGGACAGCATTAGGGCGGCCAAAAAATATCTGAGCGATGCACTGGCCTTTGGCCTGAATCTGGGCAAGGGCAGCGGCCCTTTGAATCACTGTGTATGGGTGAAGCGTCAGCAGTAAAAGGAGGAAGATTTGGACAACCTGAAAGATAAATTCCGCCGGTTTATGGTGGGGCGTTATGGGATGGACGAACTGAACCGGTTTCTGACTATTATGACCGCCGTTTTGATTGGGGCGAATCTCTTTGCCAGAAGCAGTATCCTCTTCTGGATGGAGCTGATATGTGTGGTTCTCGTGTATGGGCGGATGTTCTCCAGGAATACGGGAAGAAGATTTCAGGAGAATCAGCGATTTCTCCGATATGAATTTTATGGGAAGGAATATGTAAGGAACCTAAAATTCCGATGGAAAGAGGCCCGCAGATATAAGATTTTCCGATGCCCTGGCTGCGGACAGAGGATCAGGATTCCCAGAGGCCATGGGAAAGTCCAGATTCACTGTAAAAGCTGCGGCAATGATTTCCTGGGCAGGAGCTGATAGGGCCCCTTTGGCGCGGACAAAAAAGATAATAAAAAAGGAGAATACTATGCAGTGTTATGACGAATTGGTAGCCCGGGGGCTGATCGCCCAGGTGACAGATGAAGAAGAGATCAGAAATATGGTAAATCAGGGGAAGGCCGTGTTCTACATCGGCTTTGACCCTACGGCGGACAGCCTCCATGTCGGGCATTTTATGGCGCTGTGTCTCATGAAGAGGCTGCAGATGGCAGGCAACAAGCCCATTGCACTGATCGGCGGCGGGACAGGCATGGTGGGAGATCCGTCTGGAAGAACGGATATGCGTCAGATGATGACTGTGGAGACCATTGAACACAACTGTGAATGCTTTAAGAAGCAGATGAGCAAGTTTATTGATTTTTCTGAGGGCAAGGCCCTTATGGTCAACAACGCAGACTGGCTCCTTGATCTGAATTATGTGGAGCTTCTGCGGGAGGTAGGTTCCTGCTTCTCCGTGAACAATATGCTGCGTGCGGAGTGCTACAAGCAGCGCATGGAGAAGGGTCTGAGCTTTCTGGAATTCAATTACATGATTATGCAGAGCTATGATTTCTACGAGCTGTTTAAGCGGTACGGCTGCAACATGCAGTTCGGCGGAGACGATCAGTGGAGCAACATGCTGGGCGGTACCGAGCTGATCCGCCGGAAGCTGGGCAAGGATGCCTACGCTATGACCATCACCCTCCTGTTGAACTCCGAGGGAAAGAAGATGGGCAAGACCCAGTCCGGTGCCGTATGGCTTGACCCTGGTAAGACCTCCCCCTTCGAGTTTTACCAGTACTGGAGAAATGTGGCAGATGCAGATGTGCTTAAGTGCCTGCGGATGCTTACCTTCCTGCCTCTTGAGGAGATTGACGCCATGGACAAGTGGGAGGGAAGCCAGTTAAATACGGCCAAAGAGATTCTTGCCTATGAGCTGACAAAGTTAGTCCATGGGGAGGAGGAGGCCGAGAAAGCCAAAGAAGCTTCCAGAGCGCTGTTTAAGGGACAGGGAAGCCTGGAGAATATGCCATCCCATGAACTGAAGGAAGAGGACTTCAATGAGGAAGGTCTTGTGGATATTCTTGCAGTTCTTGTGAAGTCAGGTCTGGCTCCTTCTCGTGCAGAAGCCAGGAGGAACGTGGAGCAGGGCGGAGTCTCCGTGAACGGAGAACCTGTGAAGGATGTGAAGAAGACCTTTGGAAAAGAAGATTTCTCCGGCGAAGGGATGATTGTGAAGCGGGGGAAGAAGAACTTTATGAGGGTGACCTTATAGAAGGCAGCGGCAATAAAGGAGTTGTAAAGTGTTGTGGAATGATATAAGATTAGAACCACATCACTTTTTCAGGAGGTTCCCCATGGAAAAACGTATTTTGACTCCCGCCCATATTGCCGCCTATGCCGTCCAGCTTCGGATCGAGGAGCGAGCTGCTGCCACTGTTGACAAATACCTCCATGACGTCGGTGCCTTTGCCGCTTTCCTGGTGAACTGCCCGGTGACGAAGGAAGCGGTCACCCAGTGGAAGTCCCAGCTTCTGGCCCAGGGTCTGGCTCCCGCCACGGTCAACGCCAAGCTCTCCGCCGTGAATGGTCTGTTCCGCCTCCTGGGCTGGGAGGACTGCCGGGTGAAGTTCTTAAAGGTTCAGCGGCGGGCCTTTCGGGATACCTCACGGGAGCTGACCAGGCCCGAGTACCAGCGTCTGGTGGAAACGGCCAGGCGGCAGGGGGATGAGTGGCTGGCCCTGGCTATGGAGGCCCTGTGCGGAGCGGGGCTGCGGGTATCCGAGCTGTCCTATCTCACTGCAGAGGCCGTCCGGGCGGGCAGGGTGGACGTGGCGCTGAAAGGAAAGATCCGTACTATCCTCCTGCCGGGGAAGCTGGCGAAGAAGCTGAAAAAATATGCCCGAAAACAAAAAATCGCCTCCGGCGCGATCTTTCGCTCCGGGGACGGTATGCCCTTCTCCCGCTTTCAAATCTGGCGGGCCATGAAATCTTTGTGCAAGGAAGCGGAAGTACTCTCCTCTAAAGTCTTCCCTCACAACCTGCGTCACCTGTTCGCCGCCGCCTTCTACCGCGCTACCCGGGACATCGTAAAGCTGGCAGATGTGCTGGGACACAGTTCTATTAATACCACTCGTATTTACCTGCTGTCCACTGTTGAGGAGCACGCCCGATGCCTGGAAGGTCTGGGGTTGGTCAGTTAGTCTACGGAATTTGTCTTCTGTGATATGGAACAAATCTCTTACATAATATCATGATTATTATACCATACGCTGCTCAGGATTTGCAATAGCTGTGCCAGATTTTGGGCATGAAAATACGGCCGCAAAAGCCCTTGTTTTTGCAGTCTGAGTTAATGCGCCCTGTCGTTCTCAATTCGGAACGGCAAGGCGCTTTTTTTGCGCCTATTTCAGAGGTTTGCCTATCTTCCTTATGGGAAAAACGGCACAGAAGACAAATTCTGTTTGGCTTTCAGGGAGGGGGAGGTGATATGTCTGTGAGCGGACATTCCAGGAAGAAGTTGGATCTGACGGGCCAGCGGTATGGGAAATTAACTGTACTGGGCCCGGCGGCAAACATCGGGAATCGGACGGCGTGGCTGTGCCGGTGCGACTGCGGGCGGGAGAAAACAGTAAAGACCTATCACCTGCGATGCGGTCACACCAAGACCTGCGGCTGTCAGAACGGGGCCGGAGGCTCCCGGTCTGCGCTTGGACTGACCTATATCGACGGGACCTGTGTGGAGATGCTGCGTGCAAGGACGGTGCGCAGGAACAATACCAGCGGAGTGCCGGGGGTGGACTGGCAGGAGGCCAAGGGCTTGTGGCGGGCCGCCATCTGCTTCAAGGGAAAACGATATTATCTGGGCGCCTACCATCGTTTTGAGGACGCGGTTAAAGCCCGCAGGCTGGCGGAGGAAAACCTCCACCGCAAGTTTTTAGAGGAATTTACTCAGGCAAAATCCGCCGGGGTCAATTCATAAACATTGAACAAAACAAGGAGGGATGTGTTATGACAGCAGAGCCAGTTCCCCCATGGGGATGTTCCGCCGCCGTCAGCGTCATCGGCGGTGGGCCATTGACTGACGCTTTTGGCAAACCATGGGAAACCGTGGGACTGCAAAGCTATGGGAACTAAGGCATCGTTGATAACGGACAATAAAACGGTGCTACGTTAGCCCGGCTGCTGGAAATGGCACGCCGCCTGAAAGGGCGGTTCGCAGAGCCAGGGGCCTAAGGTCGGCCTATCCAAAGGGGGGCCTGATGATGGCAGCCCAGCTGCCGGATACTTTGCGTCCGTAATCCTGCAAAGAAAGGAAAGATGACTATGAAAAACATGAGAAAATTAAGAAGGCGCGGCCTGTCCCTGCTGCTGTCCCTGATCCTGTGCGTGAGTATGCTGTCTGTTGATGCGTTCGCTATGGAAGGCAGTGATTTCAGCGTACCAACCGTGGAGCAGGTGGAAAGCATCAGCGGCACCGCGGCAGATGAAACATCTGAAGCCTTAGTTGATACTCCCAACGAGGAGCCGACAGAAGGCGAAGCTCCCACAGAGGAAGCCATTGAAACAGAGGATACCATGGGGGAGAGTGGTGAATCTGAAGCTCCCACGGAGGAGAGTGGTGAAGCAGAGGATACCACGGAGGAGAGTGCTGAAGTGGAGGACTCCACGGAGGAAAGTACCGAATCTGAAGCTCCCACGGAGGAGAGTGGTGAAGCAGAGGATATCACGGAGGAGAGTACAGAAGCAGAGGATTCTGCGGAAGAGAGTGGTGAAGCAGAAACCTCTGAGGTCGAGACCCCGGCCGAGGGAGAAATTCCATCGGAAGGCGAGACATCAGAGGAAGGCAAACCGCCTGTTGCAGACGAGACCACCCCAGCAGGTGAAACTCCTTCTGAAAGCAAGTCCCCTGTTGCAGAGGAGACTACTGCTGCAGAGAAAGCTCCCGCAGAGAATAAGGCCCCTGCAGCAGGAAAGGTTCCGGCCGAGACCAAAGCTCCGGCAGCAAGCAAGCCTTTGGCGCAGGAAAAGACCCCGGCTGAAGTTCAGGAATTTTTGGATGCTGTGGCCGAACTGCCTGACACCGACGAGATTACACCTGACAACGCCGAGGAGATCGGAGAGCAGGTCAATGAGGTACTGGATCTGTATGAGGGACTGGTAGATGCCGGCCTGGATGAGCATGAGGGTGTGGCAGAGGCGCTGGAGATCGTCTACGCCGTCTATGAGGCGGTGCTGGAAGCGGAGGAGATTGGTGCCGGCAGTACACTGGCCAGCGGTTATGTGCCTGTAGAGAATGTAACGATTGATCCTGATGGAAAACCTACTGGTCAGGTTGCCAATGGAAAGGTCAGAAATTCTGGTCAAACGCTGACCATGAAGGTAGGGCAAAAGGCCAGCTTCCTGCTGGGTGCACCTAAAAACATTTTAACCGGCAGATCCTGTGGTCATACCATAGCGATCTATACCCCTTCCGACTACTGTGATATCTCACTTATTGACAATAGTAAGCAAGAACTTGTAGGCAACCCTGAATACGCTGCCGGCAATAATAATGGTACCAGGGTGTTTGATACTATATTTGAAGCCCTGAAGCCTGGTAGCAGTGACGATGTACGTGTTTGCTATTATGCTAATTTCGGTATTGTTTTTACGAATCCCTCTTTGAACTATGGTTATGTACGATGTCCGATATGCTCTCGGCAGACGTTGGTGTACAAGGATGTGAAGTGGTATCGTTACAATGACGTCTTTGGTATCACTGTCAAGGCCGACTATGTAGTGAACTACGACCTGAATGGCGGTACTGGTATAATCAACCCGACGGAAGATTCTCTTGCCAGCACTACCGCTCACTTGACTGTTACCTCTACTGTTCCAACTAGGGAAGATGGTTATAGTTTCCTGGGCTGGTCGGAAGATAAGAACGCCATAGAGCCGACATATCAGGCAGGTGACCCGATCACATTGGAATGGGAAGAGGGCCAAGGCAGCCCTGACAACCCTGTCAGCAAGACCCTCTACGCTGTATGGAAGATAGGCGGCAGCCCCAGTATCCCCCAGGACCTGACCGTCACCAAGACCCCCAGCAAGGAATACCCTGAAGTGGGTGAGGAGTTTAAATACACGATTAAGGTAGAGAATCCCGAGGCCGAGAAGGCTATTGTGCGCATTACAGACCGACTGGATGAAGGACTGGACTTTATGCATGCCAGCGACCAGGGTACTTATGACGAAGCTACCCGCACCGTGACATGGGAAGACATCACGATTCCCAGATATGGTTCTAAGGAAGTGAACCTTTTTGTCAAGGCTAACCGTTCGGGTGAGATCTACAACGAAGCCAAAGTTACCTGGGACGTGTACAGCATCAGCGGGAATACCACCATAGAGGTGCAGGAGCCCGTGAGCGCAGAATACAGCGTGATCTACCAGTGGTCTGGTCTGCCCGATGGGCACAATGAGATTCTTCCCGTAGAGCCCAACCACAAAGCCGGCGACAACGTGAGTGTAGACACGACATACATGGAAGGAACGGAAGTTATGATCGGTGAGGGCGAGGACGCAAAGACCTACGTCTTTTCTGGTTGGAGCACCGAGGACGCGGCTGTCTCTGAAGGCAAATTTATTATGCCCGGCTATAACGTGGTTATCGAAGGGATCTGGACTCCCAAGACGACCGGAGAGCCCGAGAATCCTAAGGAGAAAATTTCTTACACTGTGATACACGAGTACTATACGGATGAAGGTCTTGACGGCTTTACCAGCAGCAGTTTTATGGGCAATGAGGGAGATTCCATAAGCGCCGATGACATTGGAAAGGTGACCTCTTACGACGGAAGAAGCTACAGCTTTACCGAAGCTGCCCCTGACAGCATCATCCTGGTAAAGGATGGGGCCAATACGATCACCCTGCGGTATGATCGGACCAGTCCGAAGCCGGAAAATCCAAAGCCAGACCCGAAACCGGAAGATCCAAAGCCGGATCCAAAACCAGAAGATCCAAAGCCAGACCCGAAACCGGAAGACCCAAAGCCGGATCCAAAACCAGAAGATCCAAAGCCAGACCCGAAACCGGAAGATCCAAAACCGGATCCGAAGCCGGAAGATCCAAAGCCAGACCCGAAGCCGGAAGATCCAAAACCGGATCCGAAACCGGAAGATCCGAAACCGGAAGATCCGAAACCGGAAGATCCGAAACCGGATCCAACACCTGAGCCGCCTTACCATGAGCCGTCCAACGATGACTCAAGCTATGATGACTCTGGCTACAATGACCCGGAGCCAGTGGTTCCAGGGCCTGCGGCAGATATCCCGGATGAGGCCGTACCCTTGGCCTACATTCCCGATGCCTATGTACCCTTAAGCGAGGCTCCGGTAACAGATACGGTTATCATCAACATTGTTGATGAAGATGTGCCTCTGGCGGGCCTGCCCAAGACAGGAGACGATTCCCATAATTGGATGTTCTCCGCACTGATTTCTGGTCTGGGCCTGGTTTGGCTTATGCTGAACAAGAAACGTGAGGCAGAAGAGAACTAAAAGCTCTGTCTTTTAGCACAGGCGGTATAAAAAACTACTGCCCTAAAGGGAGGCTGCTGCATATCCGTGCAGCAGCCTCTATGATTATAAAGAACAGGAATATTATGAAAAACATTTGAAATGAGGGAGAGCGATAAGCAGATGGTTCAGGAGCGAGAAAAGAGAGCAGATGCAGCATATGCCTGTAAAGGTAATACCCAGATTTTAGTATATATCCGTAAGGGAGAACAGAGGATGAGCGGTGAATTCCGCCATCTGTTTTCTGATGAGTTTATAGAGTTTGATTCCATTTCTGAATTCATCTTTTTGGCAGAGCTGATGCTGGAGGAGCTGGGTTCTCCAAAGGCGTCAACAGAGTGCAGAAGAACCTGGGGCCGGGATAGGGAAAGAAAGGAGTTCTTTGGCAGAAAGCCGAAGCTTCTAGAGGTTCCTCCTGTGGGAACAATGAAAAAGGGAAGGGAATGCTTTCTCATATGCATACAATACCGTCAGAATTCCAGCTGGCAGGGGCAGATTCGCTGGATCGGGAGACAAGATTACAGCAGGACATTCAGAAGTGTTCTGGAATTAATTATGATTCTGGAGCATTCCTTTCATATAGAAGAGGGTATAGGTGATTGCGAAAGTCAAAATTGAAAGAATATTCTGACCATACATGTCATCCAAAGCCTGCTGCACCAAGCATTCCAATGAGCCCAGGAAAGCAGAACCTAGTCGGGATTAGACCCTCCTGTGTTATATGGTCTCATTTTCATGGCGCAAATGTTTTTTTCTGTCATATATTGTCAGAATATTCAGCTAAGTTTTGAGTTTCGCAAATTCATTCCATAGGAAAGTGGGTTCTATCAAATAAAAAGTCCTCCAAGCAGGATACTTTTTCAAGTGCTGATTCTCCTGTATTCACTGGGCGTAATGCCCTGATTCAGTTTGAATCTTCTTGTAAAGCTGGATACATTATAGTATCCCACCTGCTCGGAGATATCCCTCAGGGGCAGATGGGTGGAGGAGAGAAGTTCCTTAGCCCTCTGGATTCTTAAGTAAATGGTGTGATCCATAACATTCTGACCTGTGGTATCTTTAAAAAATTTGCTGAAGGCGGGGAGGGTCATGCCGAAATATTCCGCCGTCTCATAGGCGGAGAAATCACAGCGAAGGCAGTTTGCCTCAATGTAGGCCAGCACATCGTCAATATTCACCTTTTCCGGGGCCAGAAGGGTGACGACATTGAAATGATCACTCCAGTTCCGGAGCATCTTGATGATCTCTCGGGCAGTCTCCATCCCCGACAGCACAAGGGGAGAGCCAGAAGGCCCCATATGAGTGCCCTGACAGTGCTGATTCACCATATGAATCAGATCAAGGCAGACGCTTCTGGCCAGATAAAGAGGCACTTGGTTCTGCTCCAAAAAGCCGATGATATTTCGGATGGAAGCATGAATGTTCTGTTCGCTGCGGGACACAAGGGCATTGCGGAGAACCTCAAATTCCTGGTGGGGATAGATCAGGGGAGTCCTGGTAGAACCGAGAACCTCCTGGAAGCGGATCAGGGTACCGTTGCCTTTTACAAAGCGGTAGTCCAGGGCGCTTGAGGCTTCCATGTAGGACTGGGCGATCCGCTCCGTAGTGTCTGTCAGAGAGCCGGTGCCTATGGTCACAAGAAGATCATGATTTTTCAACAGATACTCCTTAATCTTTTTAAGATAATGATCTGTAGGCGGAGCCGGTTCCTGTAAGTTGGCCAGAAATACTACCTGGTTGGGATGAAAGTTGTGAAGGTAGTAGTAGAGATAGGGGGCAGGGAGCCGTTCTCTTACCTCCCGAACCAGGCCGTCCAAATCCGTTGCAGCCTGTCCGTGGATCATCATGATGCTGACGGAAAAATATTTATATGGAAGGGACAGATCCAGCTCGCAGCAGTCCAGATTAAAGTCTTCTCGGGAATTATAGCTGCCGCTTAAGAGTCGGTAAAGGCGCTCGTCCTTCACGGCAGTGACACTGCCCTTCAGCCGGTCTGTCAGGGAGGTGTTCTGAAGGGTCAGATAATCCAGGGCATTGTTTATGGTGGCCAGTTCGTCGGAGCTGGTTCCCTCAGGAGAGATTCGGCGCGCCTTTTCCCGAAGCTGCTGTACCGGAGCGTAGTTTACCTTCTGAAGAAAGGTGATGGCCAGCCCGGCTAGGATAATCGTGATGACGATGGCCAGGATAAATTCCCTGAGAATGTCCGATACCTGGGAGAAGGTGGCAGCCCGGTTGGGGAGAAAGGCAAGGCAGGACCAGTGATTCTTGGAAGACTCATAAGAGCGGACTATATATTGGCCCGACTCGGTGTCCAAAGCATTGGGGTCGGGGCCGGAAGCGGTTATCAAGGTTTTCCCGGAATCTAATATATAGATTTGAGCCTGGTAGCTCTGAAATTTCTGGTTCAGCAGGTTTTTAAGAGACGAATCGGACACAAAAAAGAGGACGGTTCCGGCTCGTTTCTGATAATCCGTAAATACAGGGAAGGAGAACAGCGCCATTTTTTCTGGAGCGGCCCCCAGGCCAAGATGGAGGATATCCTGGCTGGGCAGGCAGACCGGAGCCACAAGACCTTCCAGCAGTCCGGTGAAGTCTTCGCCGGAGAGACGGGACAGCTGTACAATATGATGAAAATAATAATTTTTTTCGCAGGTGCTGGAAGAGGTGACCACATAGTCCTGTCCCTCCACCACCAGAGCCATATCCTTGATAAAGGGATTGGCGGAGCAAAAACCAGACAGGTAGGTGATGGTGGGGGCAAGATCAAGGGCAGAGTCAGCCGCCATTACCTGGCGGATGGTATCAGTCAGAGTCAGTTGTCCCACAATATTCTCCATGGAAGACCACTCATTTTCCAGCTGGGTTCCCAGCTGCATCAGTTCCAGATCCACAGTCTCATAGATTTCCCCATAGAATTTTTTCATAAATCGGGACGAATAGAAAAAGGTCAGTATAACCAGAGGAATCAAAAGCACGGTTACATAGGAAATAAGATAACGGATATACTGTTTTCCCAGAACATGATTTTTCCATATTTTTTTCATAAAACCCTCCCTTGCTTTTGATACATTCACAATATTTATTATAAAAGAGACCAGATCGGTCTGCAAGGTCTAAGAAAAAATGTGCTCTTAAGGGGCGGCCTGCGAGACGGGAAAAGGGCCAAAATTCCGGAAAAATCCGGAATAAAAATTGCAAAGGGGCAAAAAATGACAAATGGAACAGAAAAAATGACAGATGTCTTGCCGCAGACAGGAGAAGGCAGGACAAAAAATGTGAATTGAAATCCCCAATGAACTTTCCTATACTGGCTTCAACGAGAAAATCGAATAAGGAGGTGCAGCCATGGGAAAGACCATGGGAGCAAAGGTAAGACGGGCGCTGGCAAGAGACTGGCAGCTGCTTCTTCTGGCAGCGGTTCCTGTTTTATACTTTGTCATATTTCACTATGTTCCAATGTACGGGGTTCAGATCGCCTTTAAGGATTTTAAGGCAGCAGATGGAATCTGGAAAAGTGCATGGTGCGGGTTCAAACATTTTAAACGGTTTTTTGCTTCTTCTCAGTTTGGGCCTCTTATTAAGAACACATTGGGGTTAAGCCTTCTGCAGATTCTCCTTGGCTTCCCCGTTCCGGTGCTTTTAGCCATTATGCTGAACCAGGTAAAGAATAAGAGATTCCGGAAATTTGCACAGTCTATTGTGTACTGTCCCCATTTTATCTCCATTGTAGTTCTAACCGGAATGCTCTACATCTTTCTGTCCCCAAGAAACGGGATTATCAACCACGTGATTCAGGCCTTTGGAGGGGAGCCCGTATTCTTTTTAGGAGACGCCAAGTACTTTAAACTGACCTTTGTGATCTCCGGTATCTGGCAGAACGCAGGGTGGAGCGCCATTATCTACATAGCGGCTTTGGCCGGAATCAGTCCGGATCTTTATGAGGCAGCTCAGGTGGATGGGGCCAACAAGTGGCAGAGGATCAGGCACATTGACCTGCCGGGTATCCTGCCTACTGTGGTGATGATGCTGATTCTGGAGATGGGAAAGGTGATGAATCTGGGGTTCCAGAAGGCTTATCTGATGCAGAACGCCCAGAATCTGGCTGCCAGTGAGATTATTTCCACTTATATCTATAAGGTGGGTATGATCGATGCCCAGTACAGTTATTCAGCGGCCATCAACCTGTTTAACAATTTGATTAATATCATTCTTCTTGTCACGGTCAATCAGGTGGCTAAGAAGGCGGCTAATGAAAGTCTGTGGTAGGGGGAAAATGTGATGGTTGGGAAGAAAACGAGAATGCATCAAAGCTTTGCCACTCAGTCCCTGGCAGATAAGCTGTTTGATATTGTGAATTACGGACTTTTGGGCGCCATTGTCATCTGCATCCTGTATCCGCTGTTTTTTATCATTATCGCCTCCTTTTCAGATCCGGTGGCGATCAACAACGGGCAGGTGACGTTCTGGCCGGTGGGATTTAATACTCTGGGGTATCAGAAAATTTTTGAGAACACGAAAATATGGCGTTCCTACAGCAACACCATATTTTATACGGCAGTGGGAACCGTCATCAATATAATACTGACCATGATGCTGGCCTATCCTTTAAGCCGAAAAGAATTCTTTGCAAGGAAGGGCCTGACGCTCTTTGTCATGTTCACCATGTATTTTCAGGGAGGGATGATCCCGACTTATCTGTGGATGAATCAGCTTCACCTTTACAATACTCCATGGGTTATGGTGCTTCTTCCGGCCGTGAATGTGTTTAATCTGATTATTGCCATTAACTTTATCCGCAATAATATACCGGAGGAGCTTTACGAGGCGGCATCCATCGATGGCTGCAGTCATTTCCGGTTTTTTACCACCATGGTTCTTCCTCTTTCCAAAACCATTGTTGTGGTGCTGATTCTGTACTATGGGGTGGCCCACTGGAATGAATTCATGAACGGTATTATTTATCTGAGGGATGAGGGGTTCTATCCTCTGCAGCTCACACTTAGGAATATTCTGCTGCAGAACCAGGCTTCCAGGCCCTGAGGATAGATGTGGAGCCGGAACTGGGAGTTGCGGAGATTGCGCTGGCTGTTCCATTCAAAATAAAAAGAACTGTGTAAACTGCATGAACGGGATATGCCTGTGAAGCGCGAAAGGGAACCGGCCCCTTGTAATCGTTATAGGGAAATGGTATAATTCTTTTAAGGAACTGTGGAGAGACACACAGGCGGGGACATGGTCACTGACCGCCTGTGAGAAGCATGAAGGGGATAGGTTAGACAGCGCCTATGAAGGGAGTGAGTGCGACATGGCAACGATCAATAAAGAACACAAGGACCGTCTGTTCAGCTTTTTATTTGGAAGCGAGGCTAACAGGGAGTGGACCCTCAGTTTATACAACGGGGTGAATGGCACCAGCTATGAAAACCCGGAGGACATTCATTTCACAACCATAGAAAACGCGGTTTATATGGGAATGAAAAACGATGTTTCGTTTGTCTTATTCTATGTGATGAACATTTACGAGCAGCAGAGTACTTAC
>JAAWHU010000120.1 GCA_022796015.1 Hungatella sp.
CCTATCAGAGATTTCACAATCCCATAGCAGAGCAGCATGATTTCAGTTGTCAGGGCTGCATACAGAAGGGAAGACTTAAAATCCGCATGGCAGACCAGGATCCCACATATCGTAAGAAGAACTACCATCTCCACGAAGCCAGTCACCGTGCCAACGGAAAGAAAGCAGGTGACAATCACCGCACATACTCCAAACAGGAAATAGAATGGGTACAAAAGTTTCTTTTTCAGGATCTTTGCCAGGAAATAAAACTGAAAGATCCCCTCAATGAGGCCTATCATATATACATTGAAAAAATCTAAATACTCGACCATGTTACCTGCCCCCGCATATAAAAACTCTTAGATATTCTTCATATACTGCAAAACAACGCCGGAGAACTCCTTGCTCCGCAGCCGTGATACGGGAATCTCTTTGCCATTATCCATACAGGCAGTCCCGTTTTTATAGCCTTTTAAATGCTTCAGATTGATCAGATAGCTCCTGTGGCACCGGTAAAAACGGTCGTCCAGCTTTGTTTCCAGGTTTTCAATCCGCTCATAATAATCAACAACCTCGCCGGAAGCCAGGTTCAGATATATTTTCCTGTCTATGATCTCACAGAAGACGATCTCATCCTTTGGGATGATGCGCCCCTCATATCCCTTTTGCACCAGCAGGCTGTCCTCGCTGGCGTTTTGCATGGAAGTGAAAAGGCGCTCCATGGTCTTTTCAAACTGTTTTTTTTCCACCGGCTTGACCAGATAATCGTAGGCCTGTACCTCAAAAGATTGGAATACCATCTCTTTCAGTACCGTAATAAAAACCAAAAAGCCCCGGAACTGATCCGCCCTGAGTCTCCTTGCCGTTTCCATACCGTCCATGTCCTTCATCTGAATATCCAGAAACAGGATGTCGATCTGACCATTGTAGTTCAGCAGCTCTTCGCCGCTGGAAAACATACAGAGGCTGATCTCCCGGTTCTTTTTACGAAAGAAATCAGAAACAAAAGACCTTATATGATCAGACATATGTTTTTCATCATCGCAGATTGCAATACGGATCAATGCGCCACCTCCTCGTCAAGGGATTTTTAATTATAGCCTGTCGGAAATGCCAAAACAATTTGATTGCTGTGAAATGTTTATCTGTTGCAGCAAAATGCTGTATAAAACTCCTTAATAACCGTACCTCTTCCTATATTTTAAGAACATAATAACAGACAATGCAAGGGCCAGCAATTCCGCTGCAGGCGTTGCCAGCCAGATTCCATTCACACCGAAAAGAAGGGGAAGCACGATCATTGTGATCAGCATAAACACAAACGACCTGGAAAATGCAAGGACAGCCGAAACAATCCCGTTGGATAATGCGGTAAACATCCCGCTGGCAAAAATATTGAATCCGATAAAGAACAATGCTATGGTGCATATCCGGTTTCCTGTTACCGCCAGATCATACACCGGATTGTCCGGCCGGGCAAATACAGATACCAGCGGTCTTGTCAGCAGAAAAGAAGCCGCAGCCGTGACCACGGAGATCACTGCGATCACCCTCATGCTCAATGCAGCCAGCTTTTTTAATTTTTCATGGCTCTGCTCCCCATAATAAAAACTCAGCATGGGAGCAACCCCGTAGGAATACCCTGTATACAGAGAGCTTGCAAACATCAGCACATACATGATGATGGTAACAGCGGCAACTCCATCCTCCCCCACATAATGAAGCATCGTCCAGTTAAACATCATTGTAATGATCCCGGTAACGAGCGCAGTCGCCATCTCCGAGCAGCCGTTTGTAGCCGCATTCGCAAGAACCCTGAATCGGAATACAGGCTTTTTGAAATGAAGCAGGCTCTTCTTCCGGCTGAAAACAAACAGTCCCGCCACTGCTGTTACAGAATATCCAAGCCCTGTTGCAATCGCTGCACCGCGGATCCCCATATCAAATCCGGCAATAAACACATAGTCAAGCACCATATTGAGGACACCGCCTGTTACAGAGCAGACCAGAGAAAGACTGGCCTTTTCGCTGGCAATCATGTAAAGCGTGAAATTATTCATCAAAAGGATCGGCACCGTGAACACCAGATACCGGCTTAAATATTCCACACAGTACCCTTCTACATCAGCGGAAAGGTTCATGCCTGCAAAAATATGGTCCATTGCCAGATACCCGACTGTACACATGACAATCCCCACAATGACATTTACTAAGATTAGGAATGTAAAATCCTCCTTTGCCTCATCATTTTTCTGCTCCCCCATCTTTTTCATGATAACCGCGCTGCCGCCAGTGGCAAGCATGGTGGAGATGGCTGTCACCAGCTGAATGATCGGTGCCGTCAGATTGATTGCCGAGAGGGCATTTGTCCCAATCAGGTTCGACACAAACAGCCCGTCAACCATTGTGTAAAAAGACATGAATACCGTCATTGCAATCGTCGGCACGGCAAATTTCAGAATGTTTTTCAGTGTAACAGGCTTTTCATATACATTTGAGCTTTCCATCAATTTTTCCTCCGTTTTCCTTGTATTTATCTCCTGTATATGATAGTATAAACCATACAGTAACTGTACGGTCAATACGATGTTTCAATGATATTATGAGGTGACCATGAATAAGAAGGACAAGCTTCTCACAATCGGCCAGTTTGCAGCTATGCACGGCATCAATAAAAAGACTCTTATGTGGTATGATGAGATCGGACTGTTCAAACCGGCTGTCATCAACCCCGAAAATGGATACCGTTACTATAATTACCACCAAAGCCCTGTCCTCGAAACCATCCTGCTGCTGCGGGAACTGGATGTGTCCATCCAGGAAATACAGGTCTTCATGAAAAACCGATCCGCTGCCAATTTAAAAGGCCTTCTGGAAGAAAAGATCAAGGCCCTTGACATGCAGATAACCCACCTGCAGGCAGTCCGGACAACTTTATGTACGCATCTCCAGAATATGGACACCCTGCTGACTATGGACTTAGCAGAAATCAGTATTGTTGAAAAGGAGGCCCACTGCCTGGTCACTGTGGATGTAGACCAGAATACCTCCTTTGAACAGGAAGTGGAGCTGATTACCGCTGAAACCGAAAAATACCAGCTGGGACGCCTCCATAAGGCTTCCTACGGCTCCATGATCTCCGTTGACAGCCTGCTAAACGGCCGCTTTGAAGATTATTCCAAGCTTTTCATTGAAATCCCTTTCCTTCCCTATCAGGCCGGTTTGCACATCATGCCCAGCGGAAGCTACCTGCGGGCGTTTCACAAGGGGAACTGGGACGGAATCCCAAAGCGGTATCAGGAAATTCTTGGTTATGCAGAAGAGCATAACTTAAATCTCCATGGATTTTCCTATGAAATGGGCATGAATGAAAATGTCATTGACCGGATTGAGGATTATATTGTGCAGATTGAGATCCCCATTACCGGGTAAGCAGGAGCCTTTTAACGATTCCTGCAAGCGTTAAAAAATGCACCCAACGCTATGCCTGGATGCATTTTTTCTTTGATTTGTTTCCCTCACACCAAATAACATATTTCAAATGCGGTCTCATATGTTCCTTGGTCTGCTTTTTCCTATCCGTTCAGCCTTCAATGCTCCATCATACTCTCAATAAATACTCCATACCCTTTGGTGGAATCCTGGACAAACACATGGGTCACCGCTCCCACCAGCTTGCCGTTCTGGATGATGGGGCTGCCGCTCACGAGTGTGTCAATAGAAGGACAAAAACTTTTTCAATTTTTTCACATAGCTTTTTCTTCTGGTGTTGCTTTACCAGAGAAATCAAAGGAAATCGGCTCATTCATCTCATCGCAGAAGTTCCATTCTATGCGTATAGAGCCATCCGGACGTATTATAATTTTTTTCACCAGCTCTTTCATCAGCTGAGGGGTAAGTTCAGTAATCTCCTGATATTCAATAATCTTCCTGCCAGTTTCCATTTGCATGGTGCTGGCTTTCATTTTTTCATCCACCTCCTTCAGTTTGCGTTCTGTCACACTGAGTCTGATTTTCAATTCTTCTTCTTTTGTCGAAGCTTCCTGTTTTTTGCTCAGAAAGCTCTCCTTACTCAATCGCCCGCTGACATAGGATTCGTAATGCTGCATCTTTATAGCCTGCAGTCCCTCAATTTGCTTGCGTAAAGTCCGGCATTCTGTTTGAAGTATCTGTTCACTGGATTTTGCCGAATGGCTCTCCTGCTTCATTCTTCTTACTTTTGCGTCCAGCAGTTTACAGCGGACATTGATTGCGTGAAGGACAATCTCCGTCAGCTTATCTTCACGGAACCTGACCTTCTCACAGTCTGATCCGGGATTGTACCTATGTGTTGCACAAATCCAATTCTTATTTTGTGGTTTACCCTTTATCAAACGATTTCCGCAACAGCTGCATACCAGTAAAGACTTGAATGGATTAGGATGCGACGATGCTTTTGATTTTTTCGTTGACTTTATCACAGTCCGAGCCTGATAAAACAGTTCACGGGATATAATTCCCTCATGGGTATTCGGAATTACCTGCTGGAGTTCCTCCGGAATCTGTTTTACTCTGTCACTGCCGACGCGAACAACATGAGATTTAAAAGGAACCGTATCCCCGGTATAAATTTGATTGGCCAAAATGTTCCGGACTGACTCAAATGTCCATACCGCCCGTGTCTTGTATTTGCCTCTTACTGCTGCCAGATAAACAGATGGTGTTACTACCTGGGCCTCATTGAGCTTTCGGGCAATCTGTGTTATTGTGATTCCGGCTGCTGCCCATTCAAAAATGGATTTCACGATCTCAGACACTTCTTTATCTATCACAATCGTATTCTTTTTCTCACCTTTTTTGTATCCGTAAGGCGCTGTTCCATAGACATATTCTCCGCTCAGCTTTTTCAAATCCACGGCGCTCTTGATTTTCCGTGAAATGTCCTTGCTGTACATCTGATTCAGCAGGTTTTTAATAGCCAGTTCCAATCCGCCGGTGCTTTCGCCAAGCTGTTCACTATCAAACTGATCGTTGATGGAAATAAACCGCACATCATAGGCAGGGAACACAAATTCAAGATAATGGCCGGCCTCCAGATAATTTCGGGCAAATCTGGAGAGATCACGCACGATAATGGTTCGTACCTTTCCTGCCTCCACAAGATTCAGCAGCCGCCTCATACCAGGCCGGTTCATACTGGTTCCGGAATACCCATCATCTACGATTTCCACTATATTGTCCCATCTATGGGACATCAAGGGATGCCCGGAGGGTGTTTCCTCAAACTCATCTTCCGGGAAACGGTGCTCCCACAAATATCTTTTGATGCAATCTCTTTGGGAAGTAATACTGCAGCTTTCTTCTGCAGAACCCTCCTCTATATCACCATCCTCCTTTGAAAGCCTCAGATAATAGAAATCCTGTCTCTCAGCTGACATCTCTTATCACCTCGATTCTTTCAAGGAATTCCATGATTGGCTGATACGGATCCGCATAATTGAGAATAATCTTAACCTCTCTGTCCTTTGAAACCTCAATTCGTGTTACCAACAAGTTCAAAAGCGTATGGTCAAGAGACGGGAGCTTCTGGTATCTATTTATCGCATCCAGCCATTTCTCAGTGGCGCCAAGCACAGCATCCTTCGCCCGTATGTCAGACAAGGCTTTTGTTTCCTCCTGCAACAGCGCTTCATATTCTCTCGCATACTGCCTTTTCATATAATCATACTCACTACGGTCTATGATTCTCTGGGTAAGGTCTATGAGCAGCTGTTCCATTTTGGCCTCCATATTTTTACGCTTCGCAGAGGTACTTGCATAACGGCTCTCTGCCTCAGTCTGATAGCGTACTACCTTTGGCATACTTTTCAATTTATCGGCAAGCTGCTCAACATCTACGGCAACCTGAACCTGCTGGTTCAAAGTATCCGTTACTGCTTTCAGCAGTGTCTCCTGCCTCACATAATGGCTGCTGCACTGCGCATGGGCTGAATACCGGTATCCGTTACAATCATAAAATATTCGGCTTGGCGTTTTTGCATCCGGCCTGGCACATCCTTTTGCCGCGCTCATGGAACTTTTACATTCCGCACAGAACACCATCCCACGAAATAAATCACGATAATCATCACCACATGCCGCTCTCTGTTCAAACCTGCCTCTTCGCTGTAATTCTTCCTGATTTACCTGCTGGACTTCCTCATATAGCTGAATGGAAATGATCGCCGGATGTGCATGTTCAATCACCTGCCATTCGTCTTCGCTCCGTCTCTTTTTCTCCAGACCGACTTTATCCCTCTTTACTTTTCCGTGGATCCGGTTCCCGATATAAACCTGGTCAGAACAAATTTTACGGATAGTTCCACGAATCCAAATTGCATTTTCATACTTTTTAGCTTTCGTGATGCCCCGAATCAGTCTGAGTTTCCCCGGTGAAGGGATATTATTTTCATTTAATATACGGGCAATCGCATTAAAGCTTTCTCCGCCGGCTCTTAACTTATAAATCTTTCTTACTACTTCAGCCGGTTCCGGATCAATATCAAAGGTAGCTAATTCTGCATTTCTGATATATCCATATGGTATACTGCCTGCAGACGGAATAAATTCGCCCCCTGCCATTTTTGCCGATATGCTGGAACGTATCTTATTGGAAATATCCTTTACATAGTAATCATTCATGACCATTTTCAAAGGCATGGTCAATGCAGAAGCGTCTGCTTTTTCATCTGCACTGTCATAAGAATCATTTATGCAGATGAGTCTGACACCCATTTCAGGGAATGTACGTTCTACAAATTCGCTGGTCAGCACAAAATGCCGTCCCAGTCTGGAAATATCTTTTACGATAACGCAATTGATCCGTCCGCTTTTTAAATCACCAAGCATACGAGTAAATCCAGGGCGGTCATAGTTCATACCCGAGTAACCGTTGTCATAATAGGTGTCTACCAGCTTTATATCGGAATGTTCCTCTAAATAATGCAATGTGATTTTCTGCTGGTTGCCGATGGAGTTCTGCGCTATATCATCTCCATCCTCCACCGAGAGGCGCCCATATTCACCAGCAAGAACCATTTCCTTATTACTGCCATATGGCATTGAGGGATACTCGGAGAGTGTTTCCTTATTATTGCCGCATGGCATAGTGGAATGCCCGAAAGGTAGTAATTCTTCTCCAGGAGCAGCTTCTTTTAATACTTTCACTCTGCTCTTGCGTGCCATTTAGCCCACCTCCTTTGCCTTTTCTTCTTTTCTGTCCTGCTTTTGGGACATAGAGGGATACCCGGAGGGTGTTTCCTCCAAAATCTCCTGATACGCGGCGATTTCGTTTCGATAATTAAACTCAATACGGATACGTTTATCTTCATATACATATATCCGGTCAATCATAGTTACAACAGCTTCACGGCTCAATTCGGTAATCCCCTGAAACTTTATAAACTGCATAATCCAGCTGTTATCGGTACTATGGCTGGATGAAATCTCCGCCCGCTGAAGCTTAAGCTTACTGATTGCCCTTTCTGTATCTTCTATCTGCCTGGTATACTTCATCCGCATTTTGTTATATTCATCCCGGTCAATCAGATTATCATTAAGCGCCTCATAGAGTTTCATGCGGAATTCCTTATCCCGGTCTAAATCCTGCTCTTTCCTCGCTATCATGAGATCCACCCGCCCCAGACGAATTTGGTCAATCTTCTGCAGACCAATATCATGGCCAAGCTGGTTCAATTCGACAATCATCTGAATCTGGCCTGTCACCGCATGTAAAACGGTTTCTTCCAGCTTATTCTGTTCAAAGCTGTGACTGCTGCAGCCCTTTCCGTCTTTGTAAGTGGCGCATACATAATAGTAATATTTCTGCTCACCCCTGGTCACCGTCCTGCGTTGCAAAGCACGTCCACAGTCAGGGCAGAATAGTACCCCGGCCAGCGGCAGAAGAACATCCTCTTTCGGCGGCCTTCTTGTATCACGCTCCATCATTTTCTGCACAATCGAGAACATAAGCGGGTCTATGATTGCCGGATGGTTGTTCTCCACAACCACCCAGTCGTCTTCGCTTCGTACCCGCATTTTTTTGATTTTATAATTGGGCGTGCCGCGTTTCCCTTGAACAAGGGTTCCTATATAAATAGGATTGTTTAATATCCTGTTAATAGTAACTACACTCCATTTCGCCTGTGTAGATGCCTGAAAGCCAGTTTTATATTTCATACCAAGGCTCTTCTTATACTCGGCAGGCGGCAATACTTTCTCCTGATTGAGAAAATCCGCTATGATATTCTGGCTGCATCCTTTGATTTTCATAGAAAAAATGCCCCGCACAACTTCGGCTGCATACTCGTCAACAACAAGCTTGTGCTTATCATCAGGAGATTTACAGTATCCGTAGCTCGCAAAGGCACCCAAAAACTCCCCATTACTGCGCTGGATCCGAAACTGATTTCGAAGCTTTTTAGATAACTCGCGGCAGTAGGATTCATTCATTATATTTTTAATAGGAATGATAATATCATCCCCGGC
>JAAWHU010000121.1 GCA_022796015.1 Hungatella sp.
CAAGAAGTCCCAGTGGATCTTCGGCGGCGACGGATGGGCTTATGATATCGGCTTCGGCGGCGTAGACCATGTACTGGCAAGCGGCAAGGATATCAACATTATGGTATTCGATACCGAGGTTTACTCCAACACCGGCGGACAGTCCTCCAAGGCTACCAAGACCGGCGCAGTTGCTCAGTTTGCAGCAGGCGGAAAAGATACGAAGAAGAAAGATCTTGCAAGTATTGCAATGTCCTACGGATATGTATATGTAGCTCAGATCTCCATGGGCGCCGATATGGCTCAGACTGTTAAGGCCATTGCCGAGGCTGAGGCTTATCCGGGTCCCTCCCTGATTCTTGCATACGCTCCATGTATTAACCATGGTATCAAGAAGGGTATGAGCAAGGCTCAGACCGAGGAGAAGTTAGCTGTTGAGACCGGTTACTGGAACAACTTCCGCTACAACCCGGCTGCTGACAATAAGTTTACCTTAGACAGCAAGGCTCCGAAGATGGAAGGATATCAGGACTTCTTAAAGGGTGAGGTTCGTTACGCTTCCCTGGCTATGAAGAATCCTGAGAGAGCAGCTAAGCTCTTCGCTAAGAATGAGGCAGAGGCTAAGGAGAGATATGAGTATCTGTCCAAGCTGGTTACTCTCTACGGCAACGATTAATAAAAGCAGATCAGATAGAAAAGGCATGGCAGATGCAGAGGATGCATCTGCCATGTTTTTTAACAGAGAAATCTATTGTGGGAGGAGGGAGATAATGGTATAATTTATCAATGACTTTAAAAAGAAAGCAGGCACAAAAGATATGTTATTTAGTTCCTTGGTATTTCTGTGGTATTTTTTGCCTATAATATGTTTGCTGTATTATATCATTCCCGGGGTTGGCAGGCGAAATTTCCTTCTCCTGACTGCAAGCCTGTTTTTTTATGCCTGGGGAGAGCCTAAATATGTAGTTTTAATGATTATTTCTATTGCCATCAATTATGGTTTCGGAATCCTGATCTTCAAAAAGCCAAAGCCCTTGTTCTTGTGGCTGTGCGTCGGCGTGAATCTTGCTCTGCTGGGATATTACAAATATTTTAATCTCGGCATCTGGGCTGTCAATAAGGCGGCAGGGAGGGCTTTGCTGGAGGAGTGGGATATTGCCCTTCCCATAGGGATCTCCTTCTATACATTTCAGGCTCTTTCCTATGTGCTGGATGTGTACCGGGGGGATATAAAGGCCCAGAGGAACCCATGGAATCTTGCCCTGTACATCAGCTTTTTCCCCCAGCTCATTGCAGGACCCATTGTCAAATATCATGACATAGAGAGGCAGCTTGCCAAGAGAAGCCATTCTTGGACTAAGGCTGCCTACGGAATCAAAAGGTTTACCTTTGGGCTGGGCAAGAAGGTAATTTTTGCCAATGCCTTTGGCTCAGTGGTGGATGATATGCTGTCGAGAAGAATCTATTATATGAATACTAAGCTGGCAGGGTTTGTAATCCTGCTCTACGCCATGCAGATCTACTATGATTTTTCTGGCTATTCCGACATGGCCATAGGCCTTGGGAAGCTATTCGGCTTTGATTTTATGGAGAACTTCAATTATCCCTACCTGTCTAAGTCGGTGCGGGAGTTCTGGCGCAGATGGCATATTTCTCTGTCCACCTGGTTTAAGGAGTATGTCTATATTCCCTTAGGAGGCAGCAGAAGAGGAGCTCTTCGGACTTATGTGAACCTGTTTGTAGTGTTTATGGTGACAGGGCTGTGGCATGGCGCCGGGGCTAATTTTGTCCTGTGGGGCATGTACTATGGTGTGTTTATTGTGGCGGAGCGGTTGTTTTTAGGGAAGCTTCTTGAAAAAAATCCCTTTCCTCTGTTAAATCATATCTACACTATGGCGGTGGTGCTTTCCGGCTGGGTTCTGTTTCGGGTGGAAAAACTGCGTGACTTGAAAAATATCTGCGGGGTTCTTTTTCTCGGAGTGGGAGGGCCCTTTTCCATCTCCATGTTTATGGATACGCGGATTTTTGTGCTGCTGGCACTGGCCCTTATGCTGTGCGGCCCCTTACAGGCTTTGTGTCCGAAGCTGAAGGACTGGCTTTACCGGGAGGATCAGGTGGGAGCCGCAGATGTGGCAGCCATGGCAGGAATTCTGAGCATCTGCCTGGTGCTTCTGGTGTGCAATACTTACAACCCGTTTATCTATTTCCGTTTTTAGGAGGCAAGACATGAAAAAAATCATGGTAATTCTGTTCTTTCTGATTCTGGCGGCGCCCAATCTGGTGGGAAAAGCCTTAAAGGCAGATGTACTGACAGAGGAAGAAAAAGAGATGGAGAACAGACAGATCAGGGAATTCCCTCAGATATCAGGAGAGAACTGGCAGGAGGCGCCGGCTATGGTGGAGGAATATATCAATGACCATGCGCCTTGGAGGGGAAAGCTTCTGGATGCCTATGCCAGCTTTAACTGGGATGTTCTTGGCAGCGTAGATAACCGGGAGGTTCTGCGGGGAAAGGATGGCTGGCTGTTCTACAAGCAGGACGACAGTGTGGAGGATGCCATAGGAATCGTTATTTATAATGAGAGCCATATGCGTCAGGTTCTTGAAAGGCTGCTGGCGGCGAGGGAACGATGCACCGATCATCCGGATCAGTTTATTTTATTGATTGCGCCCAATAAGGAGCAGGTTTGCAGTCAGTATATGCCTGAAAGCTATAAAAAGGTTACGGACACCTCCACGGCAAAAGAGCTGGTGGCATACATCCGGGAACACTCCGATATCAAGGTGGTCTATCCCTTGGAAGAGCTGAAGGAGGCGGCAGAGGAGACGGGAATCAATGTGTACCACAAGACAGACACCCACTGGAATGAGGCGGGAGGCTTTGTAGGAGTCATGGCCATTGTGGAAGCCCTGGGAGAGGAGGCGGTCCCCTTGAGGGAGGTGGAGATCCAGTGGGTTCCTGATGCCATCCGGGGTGATCTGGCTAAGCAGGTTCATATTCCCCAAGCCTATATTGATGATCCTTATGCGGATATCACTCCCTGGGTTAATTCCCCTGAGGCGGCGAAAAAGCGGGGAGACCGGGAAAACCGCCGTATCGTTGTGGTAGGAGATTCCTTCAGAGTAGGTCTGATACCTGGAATGAACTGGTATTTTGGGGATGTTTTCATGGTGGATCAGCCCTTTGTCACAAAGGCGGATCCTGATCTTTTGAAAGGAGATATTTTTGTATATGAGATTGTGGAGCGGTGTCTGAATGATCTGGACCGCTTTGACAGATTCCTTGCAGCTGTGTCACAAGAAACCCCATAGCCTAGGCGCTGTGTCAAAAGGGATTGACACAGTGCTTTTTCTATGCTATAACTGTATTAATTTGATTAATACAGTAGCAACACTACTGTGTGGAAAGGAGGCCTTATTTTTATGATTATTCTGGATTACAGGGACCGGCGGCCTATCTATGAACAGATTGTGGAGCGCTTTCAGGAGCTGATGATGTCAGGGGTCATGGAACAGGACAGTCAGCTGCCTTCTGTAAGGAGCTTGGCTATGGACCTGTCCATTAATCCCAACACCATTCAGAGAGCCTATGCAGAGCTTGAAAGGCAGGGTTATATTTACTCAATTAAAGGAAAAGGAAGCTTTGTGGCGGATAACTGTATGCTGAAGGATGGAAAAAAAGAGGCGGTTTTTAAGAAGCAGGAGGAGCTGGCCATGGAAGGCGTCCTTCTTTGTGTAGAGAAAGAGAAGCTGAAGGACATTATCGATCAGATTTATGACAAGGGAGGGAAGAAGGATGATTGAGACGAAAAATCTGACCAAACGATTCGGAGACATCGTAGCCGTGGATCATATTGACGCTGTGATAAAGGATGGCAGTGTTTTCGGCCTTATCGGAACCAACGGGGCAGGCAAAAGCACATTTTTACGGATGCTCTGCGGAGTTCTGCGTCCTGATGAGGGCCAGGTGACCATAGATGGCAGGGAGATTTTCGAGAATATTCAGGTGAAGTCCAGATTTTTCTATATTTCGGACGACCAGTATTTTTTCGGCAATGCCACACCCAAGGAGATGATGCAGTTTTACCGGACTGTGTATCCCGAGTTTCATAAGGAACGTTTTCATAAGCTGATGAAAAGCTTTGATCTGGACGAGAACAGGAAGATCAACACCTTTTCCAAAGGTATGAGGAAGCAGGTCTCCGTGATCTGCGGCGTGTGCGCGGGAACGGATTACCTGTTCTGTGACGAGACCTTCGATGGACTGGACCCGGTCATGCGCCAAACCGTAAAAAGTATTTTCGTGGGAGACATGGAGGAAAGGAATCTGACTCCCATTATCGCGTCCCACAACTTAAGGGAGTTGGAGGACATATGCGACCATGTGGGACTTCTTCACAAAGGAGGCATTCTTTTGTCAAGGGAGCTGGATGATTTGAAGCTGAATATCCACAAGATTCAGTGCGTTCTGGCGCCGGGTGTGGAGCCTGAAGGGCTTACAGGACTTGAGATTGTGAAGACCGAGAAGAGAGGAAGTCTGTGTACATTGACCGTGAGGGGGAACAGGGAGGAGATTCAGTCCGTGATCGAGGAGAGTCATCCCGTATTCGCAGAGATTATCCCCCTTTCTCTGGAAGAGATATTCATTAGTGAGACGGAGGTGGCTGGTTATGACATCAAAAAACTTGTGCTTTAAGCTTATGATAGAGGATTTGAAACGCCGGGTATGGACCATTGCCCTGACCATACTCACCATGGTGTTCGGCCTTGTAGTGCCGGCGGCCATAAGAAGCAGTTCCTATTTGGATCAGCTTTCATGGAGGAAGGAAGAGTATGAGCGGGTGAGGGCCGCAAAGAACCTTGTGAATCTTTTAGGGATCAACGGGGCGGTGATCACACTCCTTTTGATTCTGGCTGTGGTGTGGGCGGTATCCGGCTTCAAGTATCTTCACAACAGCCGTCAGGTGGATTTTTACCACAGTATTCCTGTGAGGCGCCATCAGCTTTTCTTGTCCTCCTATCTCAACGGTATCCTGGTTCCAGCCGTGGTCTATCTGGTGTCCCAGATCATAGCGGCGGCCCTTGTCCTTCGGACAGGAGTGGGGGCGGAGATGGTGGGAACCCTTCCATGGACAATGTTCCTTGTGAATATGGTATATTACAGTATGATGTATACCGTCACCGTCATCGCCATGATGCTGACAGGCAATCTGATTGTGGCCCTTTTGGGGACAGGAGTTTTCTTAAGCTACGGGCCTGCGGTCGTCTATTTGACAGAAGGATATAAGCAGGTGTGGTTCCGCACTTTCTATGAGACCGAGGCACAGATGTGGCTGATGCGGCGAAACATCTGCTACTCCTCGCCTTTTGCCAACTATATGTTTGCACTGGGAGATTTCAGCGAGGGCGCCCTGGGTGTAAGGCGGGTCATAGGGGCCGCTGCGGTCACTGCTTTCATGGCAGTATTTGCCTATGGACTTTACCGGATCCGTCCCTCTGAGGCGGCGGGAAGGGCCATGGCCTTTAAGAAGACGAAGTCCCCCATTAAGATTCTCATTGCTCTTCCCGTGTCAGTGGTGTTCGGTATATTTTTCTACGGGCTTCGCAGTACTCTCACATGGGGAATCTTTGGGACGGTCTGCGGCGCTTTGATTACCTGCTGCCTTATGGAGATTATCTACCACTTTGATTTCAGAAAGCTCTTTGCCAACTGGATCCATCTGGCAGGCTGCTGCGGGGTGTCGATTCTTCTTTTTCTGGCGGGAATGTACGATTGGTACGGATATGACTCTTATCTTCCAAAAGCGACAGACATAAAATCGGCGGCGGTGCTCATCGGGTATACGGAGGAATGGGTGACCTATGGGGAGCCCAAGGAGAACACGGATTACCGGGGAAGAAAAAGCTACGGCTGGAATTACGCAAGAGACACGGAATATCAGTTCAGCCATATGGAACTGACAGATATCTACCCTGTTATGGAGCTGGCGGAAAAGGGGATCGCTGCCGCACAGTCCAATGATCCCGGGGCCTTCTGGGAGGTAACACAAAACTGGCAGGAAAGCCAGCGCTATGTGATTCAGTTCAGACTTAACAACGGAAGGGTCGTAAATCGGCAATACTGGATTCCCATAGATGAGGAGGTAGCCGCCCTCCGGGCTTCCATTCACGACAGCAAGGAATACAAGAGAGGCGTTTATCCGTTGCTGAACCAGCTTCCCCAGGATACGTCTTCCGTGTATTTCCAGCAGTACAACCAGGTGACCCCTCTCACCCTGAGCACGGACGACAGGAATCACCTGCTGGCCCTGTACCAGAAGGAGCTGGAGGAACTGACTATGGAGGACAGGGAGAACAGCCTTCCCATAGGTACCATCCAGTTCAGAACTAAGGAGTTAGACCAGGCCATAGCTTATAACAGGGAGCTGGACTACGGTTATGAGGAGCTGGAGGGAAGATGTTATTATCCCGTGTACCCTTCCTTCATCAGAACCATAGAGGCCCTGGAAGCGGCAGGCGTAAAGCCCGTTCTCTTGGAGGAAGCGTTTATTGACTCCATTATGGTGACTTACAGCTGGAAAATCGGCAGAGAGGGGTATACCGAACCATGGGAAGGCGACAACATCGTGATCTATGATGGGAAGTATGACATACAAACCCTGGCCCCTGCCCTGGTATTTTATGATTATTATAACATGAATGAATTTTATGACCGGGATTATGCCGCCAATATAGATGTCACCGTAAAATTTGTGCCGGGTGTTTTCTCTTCCGACAAAAGAACCAATAATGGCAGGTTTTATATAGATTTGAATCGTCTTTCCAAGGAGGAAGCTGACCGGCTGATGCTCTATGGGAAAAGTTATGATTGACATTCCTTAGAAGACAGGATAAGATTATCCTGAAGGAGGGATTGTCCATGGCATTTTTTGATGATTTAAGCAGGACTCTGAGCGATAAGGGAAAGGAAGCGGCTCACAAGGCCAAGGAGGCAGCGGAGGTGCTGCAGGTAAAGGCACAGATTGCTTCTGAGAAGAGCAAGCTGAAGGAGCTGTACGGAGCAGTAGGCGTTCTCTACTACAAGAAGTACCGGGATGACGAGGACAACGAGTTCCAGGATCTGTTTAAGGAGATCGGCAATATCCTGACCAACATTGCAGTTATGGAGGAGAAGGTACAGAACTTAGAGGGAAGTATTGTCTGTCCAAACTGCAAGAAGGTGATGAAGAAGGGTTCTGCATTCTGCAGCAAGTGCGGTGCGGAGCTTAAGACGGAAGAGGAGACAGAAGAAGGGACAGAGGAGATTGGCTTTGCAGAGGAAGGCTTACCGGAAGTCTTCACGGAAGAAGCAGAGCTCTTTGAAGAAGAATAGACAAAAAGAGCAGAACCCGCCGTGGTTCTGCTCTTTTGCTGTTTGGCTTTTTACTTCTCTCCCAGCTTCCAGGTGACCAGGCCGAAGACGGCGCCAAGAAGGATTCCCAGAAGAACAGAGACAGGGCTTAGGGAGGAGATCCGGGATAAAGCCCCTGTATTGTAGAAGATGGCAAAAGGGGAAGCGGCAATCAGGCCTAAGATGGCACAGTAGGTCTGGATCCCATATTTTTCAAAGAGAAAGGTGATGAGCTTGGCGATGAGAAAAATCCCCAAAAGCACGCCGATCCCGAAGGGCACAAGAAGGGCAAAGCCGTGAATAAGGCCTGCCGTGTCAAAAGCCTTCAGGGAATCAAGGAAAGACTTGATGGTGTTGATGATGCCGTAATAATATCCAAGGATCATCATCACAAGGGAACCGCTGACTCCGGGAATCACCATGGTGGCCGAGGCCACAACACCCACGAAAAACAGGGAAACCATGGTGCCAGGTGATACAGAGAAGGTTTTTAGAACCTCATCCTCTGCATTCATCATAGGAAGAAACACGGCTACGGCAAAAAGCAGGACAAAGGCCAGAACCCCGGAGAGCCCTATTCTGGAGCCGCTTTTTTGAAGCTCCTTTTTTAAGGAGGCAAGAAGAATCGGGATCCCTCCCAGGATCAGTCCCACAAAAGCCATGCAGGTGAGAAAGGTATGGCGGCTTAGAAGATATTCGATGGCATAGGTGAAGGCCACGATCCCCAATGCGCACCCCAGGACAATGGGAAGAAGGGTCTTAAGGCTGCTTTTCCAGTCCTTTAAAAGACCGGAGACAGAAGAGATCAGTTTGTCATAGATGCCCAAAGACACCGCCATAGTTCCCCCGCTTACCCCCGGGATAATATTGGCGATGCCTATGAGCATCCCCTTTATGATATCAATGAAAAATGTCATAACAACTCCTCTTTTCTTTGTTTCATTTTGTATGATGCCAGGGTCATAAGGTCATGTATGACATGCTTGCATGTCAATATATGACTTTGGGACCCGCAAAAACATGAAAAAGTAGCCCGATAGGGCGGATTTTGAATGTTTTTAGGATTGCGGGAGCATGAAATGCGGAGCAATCCGTAGGCATC
>JAAWHU010000021.1 GCA_022796015.1 Hungatella sp.
GTCATCCCCGCCTTTTAAGAACGCGGTTACCTCGTCCATGGAATCGGTACACCCTGTGACATAAATAATGGGAACATCGGAAGATTTTCGAATCTCCGTACAGATATCAAAGCCGAAGCGTCCCGGCAGGTTCAAGTCCAGCAGAATGATATCCGGACGGATGGCAAAAATCTGCGGAATTATGTGTTCAAATTCGGTAAACGCCGTGACCCGGTGCAGGGAGTTCTCCAGAAAATCTGTCATTTCCCGACGAGTCTCCTCTTCGTCTTCTAACAAACTCATATTCCTTGTACACAGACCTGCATATCATATTAAGAAGTCTATCTGAATAATTCTGCGGATCTGCACCACCAAAAGAAATAAATACACGTTTAACCTTATCGTTGATCTTAATTGGTTTATAGAACATGAACATCTTTCCACTGATATAATATCTCTCCCCTGCTTTCACTTGGGGAAGAGCTTCCTCATGGAACAATGCGTTAAACACTAAGTCTGCTTTTATAATTCCTTCCCCATCATCTTCAAAATTAACAATCTTAGCATTTGGCATAACTGACTTAAGTCCTATCATATAATCAATAGAAGTCGTTAGGATATCATTAATAAAAATAGAATATTGTTGTTCCTTACAAATCTGATACAGCTCTGCAATTCCATCAACCGGTATTAAATTATGTTTGGTATTGCCAAATACCATTGGATCAGTCTGATTTATATCATAGTAGATATCAGGCTTTACATAGAATTCATCTGCAATTTCGAGTGCCCGATAAATGTGACCGATACCACGCTTATTATTTCCATTTACATAAATACCTACCTTTTTCCGGGATAATGTAGATTCTACACTACACAAATCCTTGAATGTGTCTATGTCCTGCGACTCATCTTCAGGAACTTCAAAAATATCAACCTTGTCTCCTATACGAGTCATAGGTGTAACAATAGATGCCTTAGAAATAACGAAGGCGCCTGTTTCCATATAGCACGGCGGCAGGTATTGTCTATTAAGTCTTTCCGTATAATTAGGAACCTTTTTTCCATCCTTTACGCCCCAGGAAAGATGCGGGGCGTTAATAGCTGATATAACAGTATCTAAATCATTATCAATCGCATATTGAATAGCCAAATCAAGGGTTTCAACACGAAGGGTCGGCGATGTCGGCTGCATTGTCACTATGAAATCCCATGATTTATTTTGAGGAATAGCATCTGCAATTACAGCATCTAGGGTTACAGCATCTCCACAGAGGCTTACATCTCTCCAATGCACCTTAACCCCCATCTGTTGTGCAATAATCTGAACCTCCGGAGAGTCAGTAGACACAATAATATCGGAAATATATTCTGAATGGATTGCATTATAAATAGAATAATAAACTAATGGATGTTCTCCAATAATCCTAATATTCTTATTGGGAATCCCCTTAGACCCCGCTCTTGCTGGAATAACTGCTAATATATTCATGAAACTATTTACCTCCATATTTCAAAAAATTGATTTTCGTCTAAGGATCCTGCATAGTTCAAATATGCCGAGAAAAGTGCCAATACTCCATCGGATAGCCCAGTATGAACTAAATATATAAAACAAACACACTCCTACAAAAACAAAAACGATGCCTGGAATGAACACCTGTATCTTTAAACCATAGCCCTCAAATTCTTGTGAATGAGTAACAATATAAAAATGGGCTATAAATAAAGACATATATGATAAGCAGGTAGCCAAACCAGCCCCAAACATACCGCTTAAAGGAATCAAAATAAAATTTAAAATTATATTAACAATACCTGCCCCAACTGTTCCAAGAGCAATTATCCGTGTTTTTCTATTAAAAAACTCATAGTTAACAGGAAATTGGTACATAAAAGTAAAGTATACACTACATGTCAAAATGGGAATTGTATTAATTCCAGAGCTATAACTTCTATCAGCCATAACATACAACACTTCTGGAGATAACATCAAAAAGCCAAAAGTCAATATGCTAAATAATTCCATATAATTTTTTGATTTCTTTCTTATAATACCCCAATCAGATCTGCTAAGATCATCGTAGTAAAAAGGGCACCATGTATTATTTAGAGCATTCAATATTACCGTTAACACAGATGTAAGAGTATAAAACAAACTGTATATTCCTATCTCAGAATTTGATATTTTCATAAACTGCATCATAACTCTATCTGACTGTGAGAGAATATTCTGAGACAACGAGTGAAAAATAATCGGGAATCCAACCCGAAAAGCATATTCACAATAGTTTTTTTTCAATCCAGCAGGATTTGAAAAAAATAGGTATATCCATACTAATGCCGCAATAATACCATAAGGAATTACTACACCATATATTCTCCCTAAGTATTTATCATAATCAACCATGTTCCATATGAAAAATATTGATAATCCGGTTGTTAAAATAGATATAATAACAGAAAGACCAAAATTATTCCACGCTTTCTTTTCATATATAAATGAAGTTTGGGCAAAATTTACTATATAGTGCGAAAATGATAAGGAAACAACTAAAATAATATACCATACACTAATATTGGAATACTTTGAAACAACTGCACCCATAGCTGCAATTATTATAGCTTCTAACACACATATAATTGTACTAAACAGAAGTATTGAATTTCTAAAATTTAAATACTGATCACTGAAATGGTACAGACCAGTGCCTATAGAAGAATGCATGCTTAATCCCATAAAGCAAGTGCCTATCATTACCCACGAATTAAAAACAGCGTATTGACCATATTGAGAAGCTCCCAACATTCTGGTAAAAATAGGAGTGCTCAAAAAAGCAATCCCTTGTAGTATAAATGTACTGATAATATTTAGAGATGCAATTAAATTAATATTATTGCTTTTTTTTAACATAATAACTCCGCTTTCGACTATATACACTTGTCCATTAACATTGACAGACGCAGACTTGTTCTCTTCAAGTTAATATCATGTACTCTAGCCAAAAATTCCACATCACCTACAATATCATCAATTACAACACTCATAGAATTAGCTATACCTTCCGACAAAACAGTTGATCTATATGCTACAATATATTTTGTATTTGATATAGAATCGCCAATAGAAACCAAATTACAATCTTCAATATTAATTCCTGTTTCACTAAATGTATCAAAAATAAATTCTTTACTCAATGCCCGCGGGTGTTTACGAATACTGCATGGAAACCCAGATTCAACAAACTTCAAAAGTATTTTCCTAATTTCTAACACCTCTGTTTCCGTTTCATTTGATAAATAATATGTGATATAGAAATCTGGTTGTTCTTTTTTCTTGTACTTTTGTTTTAGTCTTTCAGGAGTATAAATATGTGCATAGTTAATATTCGTATTTGTAAGTTCTAATATATCTATAGTCTCTCTATTCCATGCATAATATTCAGAAAAACGAAAGAATGCCATAGATGGATTGTAACAATACTCTCCGTGTTGGATACAGATATATTTGATACCTTTGTCCTCGCAATACCTAGTAATGATACTTGCAGTAAAATCTTGTTCTGTCTGCGTTGTTATGATAGCTTTGGGTCTATATTGCATAATCAGCATATAAATTCTACACAAATGCAGCAATACAGCTACATTCATAAATGGTACAAATGGAAATTTTTTAAAGCATGTCCTGGATATCTTTCTCCCTTCATTATCAAGTGTATAACTTATAATGCTGTTAATAATCGAATTTTTATTGTAATATACTCTGATTATCTTTTTATATGAATTTCTAATTTCAGCAGGCAGTTCTTCATCACTGACCATATAGGCTTTGTCAGGGCAAGTAAGAACAGCATCTATTGTATCTAAATGAACAATATTTTTTCGCTTTGTCGTCATACAATAAATTACTGGGAATATAATAAATGAAATCAATTTTTTTATAGGCATAAAATGATTCCCCCAAATCATACAGCCAATGTAATGTCTAAGTACCCGGTCGTAATCATCTTTTGGAAGTCCTAATCTATATATCTTTTTTTCCCACTTGTCAAGTGCCTTTCCCTTATAAATCTCATACACGTTTGTATCTCCTCAAATTGTAAGTTTATTTTTCGTGTTAAAAAGCAAAAACATAATACTTATTAAACTAACGCTTTGAAATGTAGTCAATCCTGTATAAAACGGATGTAAACTGCAAATTGTCACATAAGATAATATGCAGGCTGCAAGATATCTTATATTCGCTTTCTGAAATGTAAATATTTTCTTTGAAACTCTGTAAAGGGAATATATAAAAAAGCTCAGGCCTGTAACGCCATAAATAAGCATTATCTCTATAAATACATTATGCGCCTCTAGGGATTTGGTAATCATTTGTACTATATCATCTCCAGTTCCAAATATAACACAAAACTTTTCCTGATTTATAAAATAACTATATGCTCTTGTCCATATGCCAACTCTTGTCTTAAGCCCATCAGGATTCAAAGAAAGTTTTCCACTTGCAATTATCAGAGATACCAAGGATGCTCCAATTAGTACTAGAATTAAAAATCTCATCAAGATTTTTTTATTCATTCTTATCTTTAATGTAATATAAATAAAAAACTCAAATAGTAATAACAGCTGACTTGTTGTAGAACCCGAAATAGCAACAAAAAACAACGTTGTAAAAACAAATAGAACACTTATATTCACCCTTTTGGGCACATTACTTTTATCTGGATATTTTAAATAATATAATGCTGTCGGTAAAAGAACAACAGAGATTCCGCTTCCCCCATTTAATGATCCCATTTGATAGCTTATCACATCATGATAGTGAGGATTCAGAATTGCACCAATGTAAAACAAATTAAAAATAGTAAGCATCCACATCACAAATCTAACAGAAAAACCATCTTTACAAACGGTTCCGAATGCTAGTAACATTAATGCCGGAGCACAAATATTTTTTGTCAGACCATATAGCCTAATTGCCTGCGCAGTATCATAATTACCAGTTGAAATTTGTAAAATATATAATATTACATAGTACAATATAAAAAATACAGCTATATTATATCCTTTATTTCCTATTTGGATTTTTATATCATGTCTACTAATAATTACCATCGTTGCTAAGGATATCCACATTATCAATTCTGCGACAAATCCATTAAACAAAAGCGCTATTAAAAAAATTATTAGCAATAATTTTCTGATATCTATTTTCATTATCCAAAATTCACCTTTTTGTTTTAGTCCCTTTATTTACTGCTTCAACTTTTTCAATAATATTTTGGTATACATAATGAACGTCAAAATTGTTACAATAGTATTCATATGCCCGTCGTCCAAATTCAATCAGATTTGACTCCATGGCTTTTCCGATACATTCCGTAAATCCTTCAATACTATTGCTTTCACACCACCATCCAAATCCATTGTCAACACAAATCTTACCAACATCTGTAGAGTTATCTGTACATGCTAATACAGGTATTTTTGCCTGTAAATAACCTAATAATCGACTTGGAAAATTCGGAACTGTAAATTTATGATTCAGAAATAGCATGCCTATGTCTGATGATGCTACAAGTATGTCATAATCTTCTTTAGGAAGCGTATTCAGCAGCATAAAATTTTCTTGTCCCTTACTTTTTACAAATTTATCTAACTTCCCATACTCTGTTCCATTTCCCACAACTACAAAAAACACTTCATTATTTTTCGATTGACTCTCAATACATGTAATAAGAAAATCTATATCCTGGGCCAGTCCAAGATTCCCGCCGTAAATAAATATCTTTTTATTCAATGGAATATTATATTTTATTCTTACTTGTGTTCTGGTGTCCTCATCAATAGATTGATCAACAATCTCTATGGCATTCGGACAAATTTCAACCTTATTACGATTAACCTCCGGATTGTGTGCCAGCAAATATTCTATATTCGCATTAGACATACATCCAATATAGTCTGATACCTTATAAAATTCTTTTTCTATATAGCGAAAATATTTGTATAGTATTCCCTTAATACCCTTTTTATTCAACAGACCCATGTCCACTATATTTTGCGGAAATATATCCTTAAGCATTAAATATGTAATACAGTCATTATTTCTCTTTAAATATTTTATCGTACTTAATAATGTGATAGGAGGTGTAGAATATAATACTAAATCAAACTTCTCCCTTCTAAAATACCTTCTTATAGCCATTTTATACTGGTACCCAATGAGAATTGTTGATAATCCCTTTTCTATAAAACCGCATTCCCTGATATTTAAAGTTTTCACCTGTAGAACATGGATCCCCTTGTCAACTCTCAAGGTGGTCGGCAACCCTTCTTTTCTCTCATGCATTCCGACAGCGTATACATTATGCCCTTCCTCGTAGAACTTTCGCAATAAATCCGTATATATGCCAGAAACACTTATGTCATCTAATCTTCCAATCGTAAGAAATAAAATATGCATGTATTTATCCCTTCATATCATCATAATTCACACCATAGTGCTGGCGGCAATATTCTTTATATGGAATATCTGGTTCATATTCAATGTTATGTTTATTGCCACGTTTCTCCAATGGTGGAAATTCCATATAATTTCCATATATAGTTTTCAAATTATTGTCATATCCAGCCGGAATTGGCAGTTCGATCGTTTCAAATTTTTTATAGACAATCTCGTCAAAATCTTTTCTGTCCCAAAATAATTCCTCTGCCGTATTATCTGCTATTAAAACGGTTGATACTTTTTCAGAAGCGTCATAGTCTCTTGATCTGAGTATTGCTTCATTCCTTAAAAAATATTTCTTATACGGAAAATCCCAAGGTAAATGTCTTAGAATAAATCTTAACACAGCTGCTCTTTTTGTTTTATTTACATCGTTTACATATGTATTACACAATGTGGACCAAAATTTAATTTTTCTACGGAAAGCCTTGTACTTATTAAAATCAGAATCAACGCCATCCAACGGCACAATGTCGATTGCTATACCATTATTGCATCTCTTATACATATTAAAATCACAATTTCCTGTAGTATTACTGTTTCTCAGGCTGGAATGTATCTCATAACTGTCAATATCCGATACTGTAGTTTGTAAAAAATATGGTTCTCTTAATCCTTTCTTGCATATGGAAATAAACTTATCGTAATCTTTTCTTGGCATTCCAAAATCTATATCATCATCCCAAGGAATATATCCCTCATGCCGTACAACTCCCAATAATGTTCCGAATATAGCAAAGCATTTCAGATTATTCTCATCACAAATGTTCAAAAAATATTTTACTAAATCTAATTGTACTGCCCAAACTTTTTTTAATTTTGTGTCGATTGTCCAATTACACCTTACTTCTTCTTTAAAAAAATCATCTGATTGATGGTAATACATGATAAAACCTCTCCCGATTTTGATATAGCAGCACTCATATATACTCCCCAGCCGTAAGCCGGAATGTTGAACCTGTCATCATCGCCGACGCATCGGACATCATATATATGAGGCCTTCCATATAGTCATTACGTTCACACATGCGTCCCATTGGAAGTATCTCTGCTGCTCTTCTCCTCAGTTCTGCTTCACTTTCGCCCTGGCTGTTTCTCAGAGCAACTTCCCCCTCCGTAGGCGTCCAGCCAAGAGTCAGGTAATTACAGCGAATCTGTTCTGACGCATACTGATGTGCAATATGTTCCATGAGTATCCTTAATACACCTTTAGAACAAGCATAGGCTGCTCTGTCTTTCTGACCGCCCCATGCATGAGCAGAACCAGTAAGGACAATGCTTCCGCCGCCATTCAGCCTCATATATTTCACTGCCTGCTGACAGCAGAAAAACGCGGATTTAAAGTTGACATCCATGACCCAGTCAAACGTATCTTCGTCGCATGTATCCAGGGGACTAACCGGAGTTACTCCGGCATAATTGAAAAAACCATCTATCTTCCCATACTTCTTAAACCCTGCCTCAAAAAGATGTCTGCAGTCCTCAACTTTCAAAAGATCACAGGATACAAAAATACCTTCTGAGCCAAATGTCCCTATGTTTCTAACTGCTTCCTTACCTGATTTCTCGTCACGGCCGCCAATGACAACTTTGGCGCCTTCACGACCAGCAACCTCTGCAAAGGCCCTTCCAACCCCTTTTGTCCCGCCTGATATTACAATTACTTTATTCTTTAAGCGTTCCAGTTCCATACTTAGTCCTTTCTTCTCTTTAAGAGATTATTTCAGCTCCAGAGCTTGATTAACATCAAAGCCTTTCAGAAGCATATTACAGCCGGACTCATCAAGAACCTTTACTTTATTTATGTAATATTGTAATGTTTCCGCCAATTCTACCTTGCTGTTGCATACAAGGTACAGCCGTGTCAATACCTGCTTCTCATTGCCGATCCATTCAGGTACCACTGTATCGCCTTCATGAAGTCTCTGGACATTGGCAACTACACGTTCATCCTCATCCAGCTTTTCCAAGCCCTCAATTTTAGCGATCTTCCCATGCTTCAGCAGGAACCATAAGGTGGCTGCCCATTTGCCCCGCAGACGTGTATCGTCATCATTCTTCAAATCCACATTACCCTCAGAACCGGTAAGTGCGAACCGAATCAGCATCTCGCGCTGATCAAATCCATGAATGGCTTTCATAAGGAGATGGGGGGCTTCACCCTGAAGGCGGAATCCGGTATCGTAGACATAGAACTCACCATTTTCATAGAAAGCAGACAACATGAGGACGCCGTTCTCAATGCCAATCTCCCGAAACATCCTTACAACATTTTTATGCATTCGTTCAAAGTACTCATCCAGATGTTTAGAAGGATAGGTTCCTCCAAGACAGACCCGGGAAAGTCCCGGCTGCTCATCTGTCGTATAGCGGTCATAGATGCAGGACGCGGAGCAGTATCCATCCTTAAACGTGTAGTACATTCCCATATCATCACACTGCATGTACTTCTCTACAATAAACCGTTTCTTATGACTGTTTCTCAATGCCAGATCAACTCCAGCTATCAGCTCCTCCTCGTTATAAGCCACAGTCATCCCTACACCGCCGCCATTGTCGACAGGTTTGACCATGACTGGATAGATGATTCTGTCAAGGTCCTCCCGCTTCATTTCAGCATCCAGATAAAATTCAGGAATGCCATGGACTCCATAACGCTCACAAGTTGCCTTAAAAACATCTTTAAATGCAAAAATATCTACGATCTCCTGAGTTGCATAGCATGGAAGATCAAGGGCCTCACACACTTTGCAATAAGCAGGAACGAGAATATCCGCAACACCAACAAGAACTCCATCAACCTGTTCCTCTTTAGAGAGGGCGACTAGTCCAGGAACATCCATACCATCTACATCATAGGCTTTCCAGGCAGCCCTTTTTGCTGGGTCTGTATGGCGGGCAGAGGATACGATGGTCTTAATTCCCAGGCTATTGGCTATCTCTACTAATGGTATGGTTTCAGGATTTCCACCAAGAATCAATAGTTTCTTTCCTTCAAATTCTTTACTCATCTTCATTTCCCCTCCTGCGTTTTTAAAATGTATATTGTTCGCCCTGCCGCATCAGCAGAAATGGCAATTTGTTTGCCGTCATTAGATCATAAAACGCTTTTAAGTCACCGCCATGAGACGCAAACATTCCATAATGGCATGGAACGGTAACGGCAGGATGCAATATTTCCGCCAGATTTACTACATCCTCACTATTCATGTTCCCATACATCCCATTAATCGGAGCAACCAGGATATCTAATGGCTGTGGAATCTCACCAATCCGGTCGAGCCTTAGGCAACTGTCTCCTGTTTCGTAGATTGTTTTCCCATCGACCTTCACAACCACTCCAACGGCATCAGGAGCGCTTGTCCCATGATCACAGCTTACAAAAGTAATATGAAAATCTCCGACACCATAACTCTCCTGTGGTTTTACATATGTGATGGAGTCTTTGTAATACTCCATCTGTAACTGATGAATCAGTTTTTCACACTCTACCGAGCAAAAGAGCTTTGCGCCCTTACTTACCATTTCCGGTACTGCATCTACATCGAAATGATCAAGGTGGGGATGTGTACAAACTACTGCGTCAAAATTCAAATCTGATGAACTAAGAATTGATGGAAGCAGTCGTTTAAAACCCTTATGCCCTTCCAGTCTTTCTACACAGTTAGACAGATATAAATCAATAGCAAGTAATTGGCCGCTACTGCTCTTCACAATATATCCAGCCTGCCCAACTGCAAACAAATGGGTTTGACCGGTTCTCGCCGTAAGCACTTTTATAGCAAAATCAAGCATGAGAATTCATTCCTCTTTTCCTTTTTGCTTCCGCTAATTTAAGAGCATCCACATCAAGGAACCATTTGATGAGCTGCTCTTTATTCTCAGAAATTGTCACTGTCAATATTTTTTTCCTGCTGACACCTAAATCCAGTAATCGCTTAATAATTAGATTCGCCAAAATTCCGTCCATTGTGGCTATCAGAATGTAATCATAAGACAGCTTTGAAATTGTCTCCACAGGATCCACGTTCAGACAGCATCTTCTATATTCCCAATAGTCATCATCCAGCCAGGCAACCAAATTACAATGTTTTGTTTCTCTGAAGCGATTAATAAGCTGCTGGCCAAAGGTTCCGGCACTATAGACCACCACATCTTTGCCGTAATACACGTTGCCGAATATTGAGAAATCATTTTGTGGTAACCGTCCGCCAGATCGTATCATTGCAATGGAAAGCACATAATCTGTGACTTGATCTATCAGTCCCAGCTCGGGTTCTATTTTCTCAGCCCATTTCATCATATAACCATAGAGATACAAAAGCTTCTGGGCCTCTTGTGCATATCCCACACTCTGTTTAAGCATGGAATCCTCACGCTGGCGATAGTGATATGCTACATTGTCTGCAACAGCCACACGTCTGCACTGCAACAAAACAGGATATGTGACCGCGCCATCTTCACCAATAGAAATTCTTGGGTCTACATGACTTTGCTGATTTATCAAAGTCTCTCGTTTGAACAGCTTATTCCAGACATAAGTGCTGATTCCCGGCCGATAGTAAAGACCATAGGAAATCATGGATTTCCACAGGTTTCTTAAGTGTTCGCCTTCGTAGATTCCGGAAGGAAACGCATTTATGAAATGTTCCGATTTAGAAAATAAGTCTCGTGTAAATCCTGCACAGACCATATCCGCGTCAGATGTGTCAGCCACTTCAAAAAGCGCTTCTATAAATCCAGGAGCAATCCAATCATCGCCATCGATATAGCTTATATATTCTCCGTTAGACTGCCAAAGCCCTGCTTTACGAGCTGATACCAGTCCGCCGTTAGGTTTATGAATGACTCTAATCCTTTTATCCTTCTTGCTGTAAAGATCGCAAATCTCAGGACACCTATCTTTCCCGCCATCGTCTACAAGAATGATTTCCAGATTTTCATATGTCTGATGAATAATACTTTCGATACAGATACCAATATATCGATCTATCATGTAAATCGGTACTATAACACTGATAAGCGGCTGATTCATTGATTCCCCTTTCCCAATTTACATAACCTCCCGTATCACCATAAACGCTTCTGCATAATTCTTACACACCATACTTCCCCGATACATGGCTAAAGCTTTCATTGCTTCTAAAGATCTCGGATGTGGATATGCACATAATTGACTGGCATGAAATTTCATTGCTTCCAGTTTTATTTCTATTTCCTCTGTAATATCCACAAACATTGTTGGAATGAACGCATTGTCAACAGAAGGTGTATTCCAATCCGTCTCTGAGAGAGTTTCATAGGCATAGATGGCTTTCAAATTTGAAAATGTTACAGGTCTTAGGGCCACCATGGCTGCCTCTATTGTCATCCTGTGATCAATATGCATATCCCCCTTATGTGGGATGAATACCATATCTGGATTCAGCTCCAAAAGTGTGCTTTGAAATGCATGGTTGAGTTCTGTTGTCTTCATTTCTCGAAGGCCGACAACGGGCAAATCCATGAAATAGGTTTCTACGCCGATCAGTTCATGGGAAGCAACTGCTTCGCGCTTTTGAAGCTGAACCATTTCATTATTTAGATCACCCGCGGTAACTTCACAGACAATTACTTCATGGCCTTGTTTAGCCATCTTTGCCATTGTCCCACCGGCTCCGAGTATTTCATCATCATTATGTGGTGCTACTACGACTACCCTCATCTGTTTATAACACTCTTTCCTTAGTCTAATATTCTGTATCTCTATAATTCTACAATCTCAATCAATCCTAACCCGAGGTTCATTAGAAATACAACACGCCTGCCGCCGAACGCTGCTGCCCCTATTGGTTCTATAATCACTTTAAAACCTTGTTTTTCCAGGCTTCTGACTTCCTCTTCCAGGGCTTCTGACTGATAGCAGATGTGATATGGCGTTGGCCCAAGATTGCTAATATATGTATCTATTGGTGAGGGCTTCTTCTTATCCAGAGGGCAGACCAGTTCAAGTCTGTATCCATCCTTTTCGCCAAACACAATCTTAATATTTCGGTCTCTATCCTCAACAGGTTGCTCAAATCGGAACCCTAATTTTTCAAAAGCACTTTGTGCCTGTTCTATTTTTTTCACGGCATATCCTATATGATCAATCTTCATCTTATCACCTGCTTATCATGCCTCAAATCGAATCTCCTTATAACTTTTGAAGAATTTCTTTTGATAATCAGCCACACTCAACTCATATATTTTGTGTCCGGTTTCTTCAAAAACCTTCTCAAATCCCAGTCTGTCATACAATTCCTTCACCGGAACATTTTTAGCCGATGAAATAAATTCTCCAATCATTTTCTTTTTTCCTGAATATTGAGCCGCCAATTCATTCAAAATTACTTCTTCTAATCTTCGTCCCATTACACGGCAGCTCATGAGAAATGTGTCAATCCTTATATTCTCTTTATCATCTAAAAGAATAACAACACTAATCAATCCGCTGTCTCCATATTTATCACGGGAATAGACTACATAGATTGCATGATCGGAGTTTGCTGTAATCTTTTCAATCTCTGCCTGAGTATACCGCTTCGTAGTCACATTAAACTGGTTTGTCTTATTGCATAGCTGCACTACCCGCTCCAATTCTTCTATCCGCATTCTATGAATATCAACGGCCATCTCCAGCTTTTGGATATAGTCATCTAAGTTCAAACTCTCACTCATTTCTTGTTTCCGCCTTGCTTCGTCCTGGTACATCCGTGTTTTTGTCAGGTCTTCTCCAAGGACCCTCAGCGGACGGCAATAGTCAAACCATATCTCTTCAGCAAAAGCAAGAAGCTCGGTGATATCTGCGGGAAAGTCCGGAACAAGAACATGGGGACATATGCTTTTTACTATCTCTCTCTCCATAGGGTTATCATCAATGAAAATAAAACCGCTTTCTGTAAGATTCAGCTCACACTCCATAGCCTTTAAATTTGCAGCCTTATTCTCCCAGTTGATTTTCTGGCTTACAAAATCGTCGTTACAAAGAAGCATAGCCGGATGCTTCTGCATAACCTCCTCTACATCCTCTGGATTATTTTTACTGTTTATAGCAAGTACAATACCTCGATTCTTCATTTCCAAAATCTGACGCTGGAAATCATAATAGCGTTGGCCTTCTTTGTGATCAGAAAGTTCAATTCCCTGTATTCCGTCCTCACCAATCACACCACCCCAGAGCGTATTATCAAGGTCAAGTGCAATAATCTTCCTTCTGGCTTTGAAAGCTGCTTCAAGTACTCTGTCAATCTCTCTGCTGACAACAGTCAATCCTTCTCTTGAATATGGCATGCCGCTCATATACCACATCTTATTAGAATAAAACTGTTTACGCCCGATTTCAGTAATTGTATCGGCAAGGTCTAACAGATATACATTGCCTTTTGACTCAACTAATGTCTGCACAAACTGATACCAAGCATTCTCAAGATTATAGCTTTGCTTTCTTTCAGATAGAGTTCTTATCCTGTTCTCTCGAATATCAATCGTTGATATAAAGATTGGCACATTTACAATTTGATTTGTCAATGCCGTCACTGCCTGCTTCCAAAGATTGATTCTCTCTGTCCCCTGTTCATCATTCTTCCAGGCTCTTGCTTCCGTTCCATCTAAAAGGACAATGACTGCATCCACACTTTGAAGATAAATATCAGATTCAGGATTAATCACTTCCTGCACCCATGTATCAAAACCCTCAGGGATATAAAAATCATAAGTTTTTCGTAACCTGCTTGTGATTAAATCCACCGTTATGTTTGACAACAATGCTGCTTTCTTCTTTTTTTCAACCATTATCGGTAAAGTCTCCTCCAGATAATAACCAGTCCCTCCGGCACCAAATATCCTTTATTTTACAAAAGCATAGAGATCGGCCATAGTTTTTACATTGCCGACTTTTTCAATAGGAATAGATACTTTATATTCAGCTTCTATCTCCATAATAAGCGTTAACATCATAATGGAATCCCATTTTCCTTCTTTGTACAAAGTATCCATACTGATTTCTGAAGCATCAACCTCCATAATATCAGCCACAAACTCTAAAAATTTATCCATAGTTTCCCTCCACCTATTAATCTGCTGATTCCTTAGGATCAGAAAATAGATTATAACCATTAAACTCTTCTCTTGTATCATCAATTCTATAACTGCTTCCGTATAAAGCTTCTTTAAGTACAACAAAAATCATTTTTACATCAACCAGAAAACTGCAGTTTTCTATATACCAGATATCATTCTCAAATTGGTCATACCAGCTCCAAGAATTTAATGGTTTTAAAGAATAACATGCCAATCCCGGCCTTACCTCATGGCGCTGCATATGTCTTTTGGTGTACAGCGGAAGATATTTTACAAGAAGAGGCCTGGGTCCGATAATACTCATGTGCCCTCTAAGAATAGAAAAAAGTTCAGGTAATTCATCGATGGAATATTTTCTAATAAATTTCCCAAACTTTGTAAGCCGTACTTCTCCTGGCAGTAATTGACCATTCTCATCTGTTTCATATGTCATTGATCTAAATTTGTAAAGTTTAAAAATTTTTCCATGGAGCCCAGGGCGTTCCTGTTGAAATAGAACAGGCCAGCCATGATAAATGAGCTCCAATACTATGACAATTAAAAATAGCGGACTTAAAACAATAATTGCAAGTCCGCTTAATACAATATCTAATAGCCTTTTTATTATAACCGTATATAAAGTTTTTCTAACCTTGGGCAATGACTCTTCCATGAAATCAGACTCCTAATCAATATACTTGGCAGGATTTCCAAACACCTTTCTTGCCTTCCGTATTCTTGTAGCCACAACACTGCCAATTCCAATATAAGCATCTCTGCCAATAGTAACTCCATTATTTATTACTACACCGGGAGCAATCCATGTATTCTCTCCTACTGATGCACTTCCGGCAATAACCGTGCCACAGGTTATCATCACACCCTGTTTTACAATATCATTATGACTAATACAGACAAGATCCGCTGTCTTCACATCATCTTCAATGACAGTGTCTGAAAGACACCCTCGAATTATCGTATTATTCGCACCAATGTGGACATTCTTTCCGATCTTCACACCTCCATAATGCGGAACCACTTCCTGCTTTCCTTCTTCATTAATCATGTAACCAAATCCGCAGGCGCCGATAACGGTTCCTGACTCTATAAACGTGTTATCTCCAATTTCGGCTTTACAATCAATAGTCACGTTATGCATGATAGTTACATTATTTCCAATGACAACATCCTTTGAAATGAAGGAATGATGCCCAATATATACTCCAGCTCCTATATTTTCTGTTTCAACAACTGCTGATTTTTCAATCCTTTCGATTATCCGCTGCGGGTTCAGATAACCAAAGAAATGTTCTGTAACACGAAAAAATGTCCGCTGGACATTCTCTACATAGATTATAGTAAAATCGTTTCCCTGGCATGGCATTCCATGTTCAGCAAACAAAACCATTCCTTTAAAACTATTTAATTCAGCGATTGGTATTTTTTTTCCTTCCCTAATCCATGTTATACAGTTGTTGCGTAGATTGTTGAGAGGGCAAAATAGTTCTATATGTACAGAGTCGCTTCCCTGCACCCTATATACCATATTGGATTCTTTTAAGAAATCAAGAATCTCTTTTACACTTATCATTTAAACCTCCAAAGATGTCTCATTTAAAGCATCTATGAATAATATCAATAATTATATCCTGCTGCTTAGCTGTTATCTTATTATCAGATGGCAGGCACAATCCTCTCCAGAACAAATCAGCACCGACATCGACAATCTTTCCTTCATCTATGTAAGCATTGGTCCGTCCTCGATTTACTCCATCTATTGTAATAAATATATGATTTCGATAAACAGGCTGTAAGTGCATCGGTTTCCAGATAGGACGCCCCTCGGCATGGAAGGCAGCCATAGCTGTCAAAATTTCTGTGGGACAACTTTTTCCACTCTCATTCACATATACTGCCTTTCTGTCCCCGCACACAGTCTCACACATAGCGTTCTCATTGATGAGTAGACAAGACAGCCAATAATTAGGTTCTGTATAAGATGGTATTGGGTTCATAGTTAAAGGAAGATCTGCCAGCCCCTCTTTATATCTTTTATATATCTCTCTTTTTTGTGAGATGTGTTCTTCCAAATAGGGAAGCTGCCCACGGGCAACACCAGCGATCACATTGCTCATCCGATAGTTATACCCCAATTCTTCATGTTGATACCATGCTGCATCTTCCCGGCTCTGTGTAGACCATTTTCTGGCTTTGTGAGCATCGGTTTCTCGATCTGTGAGCAACATACCTCCGGCGCTTCCTGTGATGATTTTGTTGCCGTTAAAGCTGATGACGCTGTAATCCCCAAAACAGCCTGTCTGAACGCCCTTATATACAGATCCAAAACTTTCTGCTGCGTCTTCCACAATTAAAGCGCCATGAGCATGAGCAATCTTTCTTAACTCATCACATTTTGCCGGTGTTCCATATAAATGAGCCAGAACAATCAATTTCACATCAGGATACAGGTCGAAGGCTTTCTCAAGCGCTTTCGGACTCATGTTCCAACTATCCTGCTCTGCATCAATAAATACAGCCTCTCCACCCTCATATGCCACCGGATTGACTGTAGCATCAAATGTAGTATCGCTGCAAAAAACCTTACATCCTTCCAATACCCCTTTATTGACAGGCTGTGGACCATATAATCTTTCTCCAGCCAACCGGATAGCAAGATGCAGCGCGGCTGTACCAGAGGACAAGGCCACGCCATATTTCCGGCCGATCTTTGCAGCAATTTCCTTCTCAAGCACATTTATATTCTCGCCAACTGTGGAAACCCAATTAGTCTGAATAGCCTCATCTACCCAGCGCTGCTCGTCTCCGTGCATTGTGGGGCTTGACAACCACACTTTATATTCAAATGGAGCAATACCGCCAAAGCGCGGATCATTCTTAAAGTTCATCTTGTAGCCCTCATATTTTCTATCAAACAGAATGGTTTCTAACTCTGATCATATATTCTGACACTTGTCATCCACCACCATCTCTACCCCCATAAACAACTCCACCATTTTCCCCATAAATTCCACCCGTACCACTACCTCCCTTTTATGCAGGTTCACCTTTACCACATCCCCGACATAATCCTTTAAGGGCCCATCGATCACCCGTATCTTCTTCCCCTCATCAGCCTTGATCCTGGAAATTACAGTCCTATGTTCTTGATCTCCAATCCCCTGAACCATCTGTTCTTCCGTCTCGCTTAGCGGAAAAAACAATGCGTTCTCCCGCCCCAGCATCTTAGTAAGCCTGGGAATCTTTTTAAGTTCCTGATACAGACTCTCCGGCGTTTCCGAAATCACAAACACATACCCGTGAAATAAAATCTCCTCCACCTTGTTCCAGGTACCGTGAAATTTCTTCATCCGCTCTCTTTTAGGCACAAAGCATTCTTTCATATAATAAGGAGGAATCTTTCTCCTGATCATATGGGCAGTCCGTTCCTCCTCCCCGCCGAGGGTCTGTATTACATACCACATATCTGTCTCTCCTAGTTTTTAATATGTTTCTAATATGTCTCTAAACCCTGATTTTGGGCAGGCTTCGCCACTGCGCAGTTTCAGACTTCACTGCGCCTTTTCTCTGCCAATATGACCATAAGAACCAAATCCCTGTGCCAATGCTTCAGCGATCCGCCTCTTAATCCTGTTCCGGCTTAACTGCCCTTAACTTTTTTCATAAATCTCCAGCCCCACGGTTACCTGTGCTTTTTGGTCTCCCAGGGGAATCTCGATCTGAGCTGTTCTCCTGTGCCGGTCGATTCTTCTAATCCATGGTTCTCTGCCTTTTAGGGGGCCGCTGGTCACAATGGTATTACCATTCTTTATGACTCCCTTGGACATGGCCACCAGATTGCCTTCCTGACACAGCTCTATGAGACAGGAAGGTTCACACGGAATCAGAGACACTGCTTTTTCCTTTAGCTCCATAGCCCTGGTTCCAGATAGAAAGATGCAGCCCGGTAAGAGGGTACGCCTCTCCAGATGCCAGTTCCCGCCGTAGCGAATCATGCGGTGATATTCAAAACAGACTACTTCCTGCAGTTCTTTTGGATCTGCAAGTTTCTCATATTTTTGTACATAGTCTGTCTCATCCCCTTTAGGACATTTCAGCAAATACCAGATTTCTTTCATCTCCTTTGCAGGTCTGTGAAAAACTTCCGCAAAAAACGGTCTCAACTATATGGAGGTAGCTGTAAAGTGACGCTTAACTGTTAGTTAAGCGATGGTTTTTCGCAGAAATCTTGCCTGTAAAGCCAGAAACATGTGGAGAAAACAGGGGGAAATGGAAATTCAACGCGGTTGACATCCCATAGAAATGATGTTATAATCGGAAACGTTAAAGATATACAGATTAAGTGTCGCTTAACTAACAGTTAAGCGACATTTCTGGTTTTAACATAAGTCTTAACATAATGCCGGTCAGGTTGCCATTTCCATGCTTTTATGTTAAAATCATGTTCATGGCTGGTGGAACTCCCTTTTTCATGTCGATCAAAGGAACCGTCCCGGCTGGTAGTGAACAACAAAGCATCAAATCAGGAGTCACCCATGAGAACATTAAAATATGCCATCCTGGGGCTGGTCAACCGTCAGCCCATGACCGGATACGATCTTACCAATGAATTCAACAGCAACCATCTGGCCAATTTCTGGTATGCAAAGCACAGCCAGGTATATCCTGAACTGAGCCGTCTGGCAAAAGAAGGCCTTTTGACCTGTGAGATCGTCATTCAAGGGGAAAAGCTGGAGAAGAAGCTCTATACCATCACAGAAAAAGGACGTCAGGAATTAAAAAAATGGCTGGATGAGGATGAGCCTCTGGGCCCTACGCCCAAGGACATCTTTCGCCTGCGCATGTATTTTTCTGATTTTATGACAGAAGAAGAATTGAGAATGCATTTGCAGAGCCAGATTAAAAAGCATGGGGACAAACACCTTGGCCTGGTCCGCACCATGACACAAAACCATAACAACATCGTCCCCCCCATAGGAACCAAGGAATATGGAGATTATCTGGTGCTGGAAGGAGCCATCCTCCGGGAAGCCTCCTACATCCAATGGCTTAAGAACGCCCTTGCCAGAATGGAGCCATCCTAAGAGACAGGAAATTTGTATTACTGCTCTGTAAAATAGAAAGAACCGATGGATTGTGAGGTAATTGCTCACAGTCCATCGGTTCTTGGCTTTTTAGGTATCCTTCGTGGTGATACCGCCCTTTCTCTATTCCCCAAGGTTTTCATCTCCCCATTGCTTCATATGCTCAAAGACAGGAATAAAGCTTTTCCCCAAGTCAGTAAGATTATATTCCACATGGGGAGGGACTTCTTTGTAATCATAGCGGGTAATGAAGCCGTCTGCCTCCAATTCCCGAAGCTGCTTTGTCAGGCTCGATTCCGTAATATCGCCGATATGCCTGCGAAGCTCCCCGAAGCGGTGTAGATCCTGAAAGGCAATGTAATATATGATTTCGATTTTCCATTTACCGCCTAAGATTTTTTGTATGGTAGAAATGGTTTTGCAGCGCTCAACGGCCAATGTACTTTTTTTCATTCCGGCAGCTCCTTTCCGAAACAGTATAACCAGGTAATTGTGAACATCAAAATTGAAAGAATATTCTGACCATACATGTCATCCAAAACCTGCTGCACCGAGCATTCCAATGAGCCCAGGAAAACAGAACCCAGTCGGGATTAGACCCTCCTGTGTTCTATAGTCTCATTTTCATGGTGTAAATGTCTTTTCCTGTCATATATGGTCAGAATATTCGGCTAAGTTTTGAGTTCCGCAATTATCTAACAGTATAGCACACACTTTCTCTGAAATCAATGTACCTCTAATATATAGGTACTATAAAAAATTACAGTACTTGTAAAATCATTGTACATAGGTATAATTAGGATAAACTACAGAAAAGGGAGATGTGTTTATGCACTATACAGGAACAATTTGGCGGCCGCCCTATGAAGCGGCGTCACTTCTATTGGAGGTAACAGCAGGCTGTACCCATCACAAGTGTAAGTTCTGTACCTTGTATCATGATTTGCCGTTTCAGTTCAGAATGTCCCCTATGGAGGATATTGAATGCGATTTGCGGGAGGTTAAAAGAACCATCAAAGGTTTACGCAGCGGGCATATGGACCGAGTGTTTCTGACAGGAGCTAACCCATTTGCTTTGTCCTATGACAAACTAGCTGCCATTGCAGAGCTAATCCACAAGTATCTTCCGTCCGTAACGTCCATAGGCTCATTTGCAAGGATTACCGATGTTACTCCTAAAACCGATGAGGAACTTGCCAAGCTGGAAGCTTTGGGGTATGACGGTCTGACCATCGGAATGGAAACCGGAGATGATGAAGCCCTGAGGTTTATGAACAAGGGATATACCTCGGCGGACATTATAGAGCAATGCCGACGTTTAGACGCAGCAGAGATTCATTACCGCTTCTTTTATCTGGTAAGCATTTCCGGGGCAGGTCGTGGAGAAATGGGAGCAAAATTAACAGCTGATCTATGCAATCAGCTACACCCCTCCCTCATTGGGGCAAATATGCTTACGGTTTATCCTGATTCTGAACTGTATGCAGAGATACAGCGTGGAAACTGGCAGGAAGAAGGTGAACTTGAAAAATACAAAGAAATACGGACACTTATTGAGAATTTACAGATACCTGTTATCTTTGCAGCAATGGGAGCTTCCAATGCATACCAGTTTCACGGGCAGCTTCCAAGAGACAAGAAAAAACTGTTGTCATTTCTCGATAAAATCATAGAAAACGTCAGCGAAGAAGAATTACGGAGGTATCGAAAAAGTGTGCGCCATCTGTAAAGGAAACACCCGGCCAGAGAGCCCTTCTGTTTTTATAGTCTCAGCTCCATGGCGTAATGGCTTTTCCTGGAATCTATGGTCAGAATATTCAGCTAAGTTTTGAGTTTCGCAAATGCCTATATACAAGCGTAAGGAAAGGAGGAGCCATCATGCACTTTACAGGCAGAACCTGGCGGCCGCCATATGAAGCTCATTCCGTCATTATACAGGCTGCTTCTGGCTGCACCTATAATAAATGCAGGTTTTGCAGCCTATATAAAAACCAGGGCTTCCGCATATCGCCGCTTGAAGAATTTGAGGAGGATTTAGGGGAAATAAAAAGCTGCCAGCCATATGCAAGAAGAATCTTTTGGACAGGGGCCAATCCTTTTGCCATGAACTACGAGCATTTAAAGCTTAGGGCTTTGACTGTAAGGGATTATCTGATTAAATGCCAGACAATGGCTATGTTTGCAAGTATTCGCGATATAAAAGACAAAGAGGTATGGCAGCTTAGGAAACTCCGGGCAATGGGTATTAACGGACTGAGTATTGGCGTGGAAAGCGGCGATGACGAAACACTTGCCCTTGCAAATAAGGGGTATACTTCGGCAGATATTCTGGAGCAATGCAGGAAACTGGATGAAGCGGGCATTGAATACTATTTTGTTTACATGACAGGCCTTGCGGGAAAAGGGGGCGGATACCGAAATGCAAAGAATAGTGCAGAGTTGTTCAGCCGGCTTAATCCCTATTTTGTTTCCGTGGACTCCCTCACCCTATTTGCAGACACAGAGCTGTACCAGCTGGCACGGCAGGGCTTGTTTGTTCCTGCTGAAGAAAAAGAGCGTATCCGTGAATTGCAGATACTGATTAATAACTTAAATATACGCACGCATTTATTTGCAAACACGGTTTCAAATTTCATGCCGGTAACGGCGTATCTTCCCTATGACCGCCAAAAGGTCACAAATGAGCTTCAGTTTGTTTTAGATAACACGGAGGAATCAGAAATGCAGGAATATAGAAAAAATTTGGATTCCTTATAACCGGAAAGGCCGCAAAACCTTTGGAAACAAGGCTGCATCCGGCGTTCATTGCCGCGCCCTGTACCGCGGAATAAGACAGACAGGCCCTGGATTTATCTTGAAAATCCAGATTCCTGTCTGTCCTGTTTTTATATCTGTTTTCCAAAAACCTTTGATTCAGCCCTGCCGGGAATGCCAGGCCGGAAGATACCAGGAATCACCCAATATATTTCCCGAGTCCGCCCCAATGCTCTTTGAAAATCTCCTCATCCATAATCTTAAGATCCGAGGCGATCTCCGGCTTAAATCCTAGTCTGTCCAACACGTCCTTCTGCAGGTCGATACCGGGAGCGATCTCAATGAGAGTCATTTTGTGGTCAATGAGCTTGAACACTGCACGCTCCGTAACATAGAGAACATCCTGGCCCTCCGGCGCATACTGTCCCGCAAACGTGATCTGGCCCACCTTTTCCACGAATTTCTGGATGGTTCCTTCTTCCAAAATCTCCAGCTTCCCATCTCCTACCTTCAGCTTTGCCTTGCCCATTAAGGTTCCTGCAAAGATAACCTTCTTGGTAGCACAGGTAATGTCGATGAATCCTCCGGGGCCTGTAAGGCGCTTGCCCATACGGCTTACGTTGTTGTTGCCATCGCCGTCCACCTCGCCGATACCCAGAACCGTCATGTCCAGACCGCCGCCGCTGATCAAATCGAACATCTCGTTAGGAGTCAGGATACACTCCGGATTGTAGGCACTTCCGAAGCTGGGAAGCGCGGAAGGAACGCCTCCCACCATACCGCTTTCCGTGCTCATGGTGACATCGTCGATGAATCCTTCTTCTGCCACTACCTTGGCAATATCGGCGGGCATTCCCACGCCCAGATTCAGAAGGTAGCCTTTCTTAAGCTCCATGGCGCAGCGGCGGCACACCACCTTCCTCTCGTCAAAAGGAATGGGTTCAATGCTGTCTAAGGGAATGCGGATATGGCCGGAATAGGAGGGCTCCCAGTAGGTACCCTCTGCCTGCCAGCAGGACTTGGGATCTCTTGCAACCACCACGTAGTCCACCAATTTCCCTGGGATCTTAATATCCTTGGGATTGAGAGTCTCCTTCTTGGCCAAGTATTCCACCTGAACAATCACGATTCCGCCTGTATTCTTGGTGGCGGCTGCCACGGAAAATCCCTCATTTACCACACTTTCATGTTCAAAGGAAATGTTGCCGTTCTCATCTGCGATGGTTCCCCGAAGAAGGGCCACGTCACAGGTAAATCCGGGATAGAACAGGTATTCCTCCCCGTTAAGCTCCATCAGTTTTACAAGCTCATCCTTTGCCGCCTCATTCATACGGCCTCCCTCCACGCGGGGATCCACAAAAGTACCTAAACCGGTCTTGGTAATGAGTCCGGGCCGGCCGGCGGCAATCTCTCTCCACAGGTTGATAATAACTCCCTGGGGCAGACAGTGGGTCTCGATCTTATTCTGGCGGGCATATTCACATAGGGTAAATGCGCTGCCGATGTGGGCGCTGGACCATTTGGTCACAAGCCCGGGACCTGCTTCTCCAAGACGTGTCACGCCTCTGGCGCCGTGCTCCTTGTCCGGTTCCGGCAGAGGATTCCTGTCCCAGCCCATGAACTGGTTGCCGTAACCCCAGTCGCCCATGGCGCTTCCCTGCTTTAAGTTCAGATTGCAGGGGTGGCCTGTCTCCCGGAAATTGTCACGGATTGCACAGGCGATCTCCTCCGCCCATCCGGAAAGACCCATACCTGCAACCCCCACAGTAGCGCCGTCCGGAATCAGTTTTGCCGCTTCTGCGGCAGATATAAACTTTGCCATTCCTTATCCCTCCATATGTAGTTTTCCCCTTTGACTTCTCCAGCCAAACATGTCTATATTAACATGTTGATTATATCATTATCAGGTTAAGGGTGCAACGAAAATTTTGTCCTGCCTCTCCTCTTCTTTTAAAAATCCGAACATCTCTTCATCCTGTAAGGAGGCCTTAAATGTCTTCTTCATATCATCCAGAAATTCTTCCCGAGGCTCCTTAAAGGTCATATGCTCATAGAGAGGGGAACTGGCATAGCTGCACAGATCCTCCATGCTTGCCGTCATCTCCTCCATAAGTCTTAAGGTACTTTCCACGTCCTTTTCTGCTGCTGCCAGGTCAAGTTCCACAGAAATCTCATTGAATCTGCCCATATCAAATACCCTGGCTGTCTGGCTCCATTTCTCCACAATCATATGAGCCCTCTGTCTGTCCCCCTTTTCCATAGCCAGCCTGTAGATACCGTGAAAGACCATGCTCAGCTCCCCATAAGCGGAAAAGAGCAGCTCCTCATACGCCCGGTAGGCTTCCGTTATCCTCCCCGTCTTACTGTAAATCAAGGCCTGCTTCCGTCTCTTTTCAGGATTCTGGTCTGAGATATAAGCCAGATAGGCCTCTGCCTTCTCATACTCTTCTTTTCTCATCCAGAATCCAAACAGAGAATCAGCCGCTCTCAGGCGGCAGCCCTCATCCCCCTCCTTCAGAACCCTGTCATACCATTCCCTGATCCTGTCTTCATAGGCTTCACTGTCTCCAACCTCACTAATGAGAAGACGGGCGTAGAGGAGCGTTGCCGTCTGCCACAGCAGCATCCCGCAGCCCGGATATTGTTCCAGATATTTTCCCGCATACTCGAAGACCTTCTCGAAAGGCTCCTCCCTCAGCCGCTTATCCACATCATAGATAAATCCGTTGATCTCCTCCGGCGTCAGATCCTCCCGAAAGGACAGAAGCTCATCCACCGTAATGCCCAGAAGCCTGGCTATGGGAGCCAGAAGAAGGATATCCGGCATAGAGCTTCCCTTCTCCCATTTGTTCACCGCCGGAGCCGTAACCCCAAGACGCCCCGCCATCTCCTCCTGGGTGAGTCCCTTCTTTTTCCTGTAGGTTCGTATCACTTCGCCCATCTCCATCTGTGTAAGCCCCTTTCCTCTTTTTCAGGTTTAATCCCTTTTCATCCGGGAACCGCTATCTTGGCTGCTCTGAAGAAAGACGCCGCTGCTATGGCAGCAACAAGAGCGGATGCGGCCCCGAATGGGAATCAGCACACCTTTATACTATCATCTTCCAGTCCCTGTGGCAACTGAGGAAAGGTTAAAGAAAAGGAACTAAAATTAACCGCCGTTCAACCTTATTTTCCTCCTCTAAAGCCCTGCGTTTCTCCCGTATGCCCGCACCGACAGCTCATACCAGAATAGGAGGATCACAAAAACCACTGCCGCGCTGACCCCGTTGACCCAGGACAAATCTGCAAACATCATATTCCCCAGAGCCTTCACGGAAAAGAAGGAGGAGATTCCCATAACCGCAAAGGGCAGCCCATAAGCTGCTGCCAGCTCCGCTCTGATGGACCGATGCAGGACTTCTCTGTCAAAGCCCATCTTCAGAATCACCTGATACCGCGCCTTTTCCTCAAAAGCGTCATTGTACAGCTTCATATACATAATGCTTCCGCTGGCCAGGACAAATACCAGAAACATAAAGATACAGATGGAATACAGCACCTTCACCCAGTCCAGCTCATTGCTCTCAGGGTCAATAGCCACCCGGGCCGTACTCCCTTCCTCCAAAGTCGATACCCACAGGTCAAGTCTCTCCCTTGTCTCTGCGAACCGTTCCGGCTCACCCATCTTATAATTATAAGTATACCATTCCTCCCCCATGGGGCGCAGCCTCTCGTACTCTCTGTCATTTACCAGATAAAAGCTTATACTCTCCTGAAGATACCCCAGATAAGGGACGCTGGTATCCAGAATCTGGCTGTATTCTTTGCCGCCTATCTCCACAGTTACATGGGAGCGATCCGTGATCAGGGACATCAGAAGGGGATGGGAGATCCTGACGGTTTCATGGTCCTTGGGCTCCTCAAAGTCCATGTCCAGATTCATTGCGCCGGCCAGCTGCCGCAGCCTGGAAAACGGCATAATGGCATACCGGCTGCTGTAATACTCAGAGTTCACCATGGAAGAGTCCAGACAGAGAATGGGAACAAAAGACCGGGCCGTAATCGGGCTGTCCCGGCCCACGACTGCCTCCGCCTGCTCCCCCAGGTCCCCATATCTGCTGAGAAGCTGAAAGGTGTAAGTATTCTCGAACCGGATTATGGTATCATACCTGCCCTTCATGGCAAAGCCAGTGGCCAGAGCCGTCACGGAGCACAGCATCAGCACACATACCATGGCATAGGTCCTGTAATTCTTTTTCATTCGGAAGATCATGCTGTTTATCCACAGGGTCCTCTGTTTTTTGTAAAGAAATATCTTATTGCCTGCTGCTGCCTGAACCAGCAGGGGAATGAAGCCGCCAAAGAGAAGATAGACTCCTGCTGTCACCAAAATCACTGCCCCCAGGGAGTTGGCCATGGCATCTCCTCCATGAGCCGGTTTTATGGCAAGAAAATATCCTGCTCCCAGTACCGCCCCTCCTGCTGCGGCTTTTACTGCCAGCACCCATAACTTCTGCCTTACATACTCCTTCTGCCGGGCCGCCGATATCATGTTCAGCACACTGCTTTTTACAATCGACACATAACCTTTCGCCGCGAAAAACAGGTAGATCACCAGGTATACCCCCGCTGTAATTATGACAGGTTCCACAGATGGACAAAACCGAATCTCCACAGTTATGTCGGACACGGCCAGGAGGATCATCTGAAACAGGCCGCCGCTTAAGACGCCCAGTCCCAACCCCAGAACGAGAGCCGACAGTCCCGTAAGGGCAGACTCTATCAGATACATTCTCCCGATCCTGTCGTTGGAAAGTCCCATGAACACATAGATTCCGATCTCCTTTTTTCGCCTGGTGAGAAATACATTGGTGGAATACCAGATAAAAAAGAACATAAAGCACCCAAGCACAAAGGAAATGATCTGCACCAGCATATCCACATATTCCTTGTTTCTGGTCCCCAGCGTCTCAAAGGCATCGGAATAGAGGATATTTTGAAAATTAAACAGTACAAGGACCGTAAAAGCCAGGGAGATCATCAGGGAAAGATAATTTTTATATCCGTTTCTGAAATTTGTCAGTGCCAGCTTCATCATTCCCATGTGAGATCACCTCCCACAGATGCCTGAAGATCCATAATTCTGTCGTAAAATTCCTTTCTCTCCCTTCCTCTGCTGACCCTGCAGGTAATGAGGCCATCCCTTAACATACAGACGTCTTTTGCATAAGAAGCGCAGAAGGGGTCGTGAGTCACCATAAGGATGGTGGCCTGCCCGCTGTCATTGACCATTCTCAGACACTCCAAAAGCTCCCGCCCCGATCTGGAATCCAGCGCCCCTGTGGGTTCATCGGCAAAAATGATCTCCGGCTCCGTAATAAGAGCTCTGCCTGTGGCGCCTCGCTGTTTCTGCCCTCCTGACAGCTGATAGGGGTATTTCTGCAGATGCTCCGTGAGCCCGAACATGGCGGCCATCTTATTTACCCGGTGGATACACTCCCTCCCCGGCACACCCGACAGAGACAGGGGAAGGCCCATATTGTCCTGAAGAGTCATGGTATCCAGCAGGTTATAATCCTGAAACACAAAGCCGATCTTGTCACGTCTGAGTCTTGACAGCTCCTTGTTGGACGCCTTGGTTATATCCTGGCCATCCAGTATTACCGTGCCCTGGGTGGGTTTGTCAATGGTGGCGAGAATATTTAAAAGGGTAGTCTTCCCCGACCCGGAAGGCCCCATAACGGCAATAAAATCTCCCTTGTAAACAGTCAGGTCGATTCCCTTGAGCACCTTTGTCTGAAATCCCTTATTGCCGTAGATTTTCGTCAGATTTTTAATCTGGGCCGTCTTGATTCTCGTTTCGTTCCTATTTTCATTCATAAATGGTCTCCTTTTTTCTCTTTGCCGGACATTCTGCTCCGAGGCAAATACGAGGTTACCGGACCATTATAAAACAGTTAGAAACAAAAATCCTTACATCTGCATTACAAAAAGCCCTTAAGCTGTGCCATGGTTTGGGTGATAAGCTCCTGGCAGTACACCGCAAAAGGAGCTCCATCCTCGAGAAGCCTGGTGTTCAGCCGTGAATACAAGAGCGGCACGAAAGTACAACCCCAAACCTGCTTCCTTTTCCGTATTCACTTTCCACACGGATCTTATGCCCCAGCCGGTCTGCGATTTTAGAAACCATGTAAAGCCCCATACCCGTAGACTTATATTTTCCGTTGTGATAATTGCTCCCTGTATATCCTTTTTCAAATATCCGGCGGATATCCCTGTCCTTAATTCCTTCCCCGCAGTCCTCCACCCAAAGGGTTACACTGTCCTGCTCCTTCTGTGTCCATATGCTAAGGCAGGGGTCCTGCGCCTCTTCCCCATATCTCTTCCCATACTTTAAAGCATTGCCTATAAACTGATCCAGTATGTAGACCAGCCAGGCCGAATCCGTATATACTTCCAGATTATCTGCTCTCAGCTCAAGACGAAACCTCTTCTGAATGAGAAAAAACTGATTGTTGTGAATAGAGGTTTTCACGCAGTCCGCCAGCCGTACTTTCTTGATCTGGAGATCGAAAAGAGGGCTCTGGAGTCTGCAGCCCAGAAGCATGGAGCCCAAAAGCTGATTGATCCGCTCCAGCTGCTCTCTCATGGACATCTTAGCCCCGGGATCCGGATTCTTTTCATTGATCAGCAGGCCGGCCCCTAAGGGAATCTTCAGCTCGTGACACCATTTGGCCACATAATCCTGAAGATCGCAGCTGTCCTCAAACTGTCGGTTCATCTGTTCCTCCATCACCTGCACGTCATGCTCTGCTATGTCCTGATTGTCAAAGCAGAACTTCATCCGGCATATAATATTCTTCTGTCCCAAAAGTTCCTTTCTTTCGTCCTCCCTTTTTCTGAACCTGATGTAATCGGCGCCGGTCCACCAGAGACCGGGCATCAGTAAAAGAACATCCAGATAGAACAGGTAAACCGTCCGTCCTCCCGGAATAAAAAAGAAAAAATACAGATGAAAGGCTGCAAAAACCGCGACACAGGGCCCTGCCTGTCTCCACCATCTTTTCCCGTAATTCATTGTAAAAAATACCCCTGTCCTTTCTTTGTGCCGATTATCTCCGCCCCGCACAAAGACTTTAATTTATTTCTCAGCCGGCTGATCACCGTTGTCAGGGTTCCATCAGATACATACTCATCTGTGTCCCACAAATCCATCATCAGTTCTTCTCTGGTAACCACATAAGGGCGGCTGTCCGCCAGCTTCATTATCACTTTGCGTTCTGTCTTGGTCAGTTCAATCTCCCTCTCCCCAAAGTACAGAGCCTGCTGCTCCCAGTCCAGCCGCAGCTCTCCTCCCAGAAAGATCTGATCTCTCACTTTATACTCATAAGTCCGCCGCAGAATTGCCTGAACCTTGGCCTTTAAAAGTTCCGGCCCAAAGGGTTTCTCCACATAATCATCGCCGCCCTGGGCCACGGCCATGATCTTATCCTTGTCATCACCGCGGCTACTGATATAAAGAATGGGCACGGCAGGAATCCGTCGAATCCGGCTGCACCAGTAGAATCCGTCATAATAGGGAAGATTAATGTCCATAAGTACCAGCTGGGGCCTGGAGGCGGAAAACTCCTCCAGAATCCGGTCAAACCGGCAGACGGTCACGGCCTCATACCCCCAGGCCTTCAAAAAAGAAGCCATCTGGCCGGCCAGAGCCTCGTCATCCTCGATTATCATGATTGTCATGAGTTGTCTCCTAACTTATTTTCTGTCTGGCAATTATCTTAACTGCAATTCTAACTCCTTTTTACGTTCTCTCCAATCCGGCATAAGCATTGTTACAAAATCCCAGAACTGTTTTGAATGGTTGGGATAAATAAAATGTACAAATTCATGAATTACCACATACTCGATGCAATTTCTGGGAGCTTCGATCAATCGGCTGTTCAAAGTAATGATTCCTTTTTGATGCTGGCATGTACCCCATTGGGAAATCATGTGTCGCACTTTAAGCTCAGGGTAGGGAACTCCATATTTGCAGAATATAGGATATTTTTCATCTATTATATTCTTAAATACTGCCGTTCTATAGTCCTCAAGCCATTTCGTCATCATACTCCTTTTGCGGCAAATGTCATTTCTGTCCCGAATGTTTAAGAAAATATATATTCCATCGGAATATACTGTTTCTTCCTGGGATTCTTCCACCTTTAACCTGAGACTTTTTCCCAATAACTCATAGTTTTCGCCGCTGACATATTTTTTGGGGTTGTCCTGACTATACTGTTTCTTCTCCTCATATTCTGCAACAGCCGTTAAAATGTAGCTTTGTTTCTGTTCAACAAATCTGTCCACGGCTTCTACCGGTACCTTATTATTCGCTGAAATCAGAACACTGCCATCTGATTTTATTCTTAAATTTATATTTTTAACTGGCTTTCTTATGAGCCAATAAGAAATACTCCCATTCTTACAATGAACCAGACGTTGTTCTGAATTGGCAGCCATCAACTCCTAAATCTCCTTAATGCTGTAGTTTTTACACTTTCTATAACTTTATCAATAACATCCAACGAAAACTTACATTTACCGGAACACTCATACAGATAAAACATATCATCAATATCCTGTGCTATTTTATCCAAAATTCTATCACTATTAGCCCAATCTACACGACAGTGTCTTTCAACAATATTTGTTATTTGAATAGCCATATCCGCCATCTGGTTTTGTTTATTCTGCTTGGCAGATAAAGGTTCGCCGCCGTAGCTTCCACCATCTTCAGCCACCATAGATACGGAAACCGCCTTATCCCATTCTTCGTCTAAAACTTCACTGATAACCCCGTAAAAAGCTTGGGCATGAAGATTATTTTTTAATTTCTCCGGATATCTTACTATGGAAACTCCCGAGACATAGTCTTTCATAACAGAACGCGACTTGGCATAGTATTCTGCATCCGTAATAATCTTGTCCTTATACTGCTGCAGAACATCTTTAATCTGTTTTGAGAAACTGCCATAATACAAAGGATCTTCTTCATATTTCTGGCTGATATGCTTGGCAAGCTTTGACTGAATCGCATCCGCCTTTGCACGCAGGGAACCCAGTTCCTTTAATTCTATCTCCAGCGCAGGTTGGTTCATAATATCAACCGGATCCGTAATCTGTTTTAATCCTAATACAGACATATGGGTATCCAGTAAGTTTTGCATTAATGGTTCATACTCTTTGTAATCAATCCCATCACCATATCGGATTTTTACAGAACGTCTTACTTTTGAATAGTAGGAAAACGCATTCTCATACCCTTTTCTTTCGTCTTTCGGAATGTTTTCGTATGCATTCTCAGAATTCAGGACAATCCACAAATCTTTGCCAAATTTGCATAAAAGTCCATAGAATTCCTTTCGCTTATTTTCATCAGCAAGAAACACTTCCACTTCTTCCGTATCATTTTTGTTACAGATCGATACAAATAAATCATCCAGCCTGCTATATGATTGGCGTATATTTCCCACAACACTAACAATATCAACAAGCCCACCTTTTAAATCCCCTGCTTCAAAATTCTCAAGTCCTCCTCCACTGTACATATTCATTGCTTCATCCAGTTTTTGAATCAATCCCCGATAATCCACAATATACCCATAGTCTTTTCCTTCATAGATGCGATTCGTTCTGGCAATAGCCTGTAAAAGCCCATGCTCCTTCAACTCCTTATCAATGTATAATACTTGACACCGCGGCGCGTCAAAGCCAGTCAGCAATTTACTGCATACAATTAAAATATCTATCTCTCCATCCACAAACCGGTTTTTCACAGAATCCTCATAAGAATCTGCATCTCCATATCTTTTCATCATTTTGTTCCAGTATGCGGTCACCTGACTATCCATTCCGTCATCTATATTGTCTACCCCCTCTCTTATATCAGGTGCAGAAATACATACTTCACAAGATAAGTCCCCCAGCATCTCAAAACATTCTAAATAAGCCACTGCATCTCTTTTACGATTTGTGGCCAATATTGCTTTAAATCCAGTGCTTTTATAACTATTTACAAAATGATTATTAATATCCAGAGCAATCCTCCCAATTCGGCCTTTGGAAGACGCAAGGTACTTGATACTGCTCCACTTCTTCTTTAGATCATCCTTTTGGTTCTGTGTAAGTCTTTTTGTCGTCTGCTCAAACCACAGATCAATATTTTCTTCATCCACAGACTGTTCCACGAATCTTCCCTCATAGATTAGGGGCACAATGGCTTTGTCATCTACGCCATCTTTAATGGTATACTTGTGAATCAGCTTTCCAAACTTGTCCAGAGTATTTTTCTCCTTTTTCATCAAAGGGGTCCCTGTAAACCCAATATAGCAGGCATTTGGAAATACCACTCTCATTTTTGTAGATAACTGACCATAGTTGGAACGATGACTTTCGTCAACAAGCACAAATAGATCATGGCTCGTATTTTTTAATCCGCTGTTCTCCACAGCATTAAATTTATTGATGATTGTCGTAATTACATCTGCTTTTCCCTCATTTAAAATATCTATTAATTTCTTTCCGCTTGTGGCTCTTACCGGTTTGCATCTGGTATGAGTAAATGTTTTAGCGATCTGTTTGTCCAACTCCTTACGGTCTGTGACAATCACTACCTTAGGATTACACCCTGCCATTTCCAAAAGGATATATTTTGCCAGCACCACCATGGTCAGAGACTTGCCAGAGCCCTGTGTATGCCACACAACACCGCTCTGCCTGTTGCCGTTCTCATTATCACAATTTATAGTTTTTATAATCTCCTTCACTCCAAAATACTGTTGATAACGGCAAATTTTCTTTACATTCCCATCATACAATATAAAATACTTGCAAAGTTCTTTAAGTCTATTCTTAGAAAATAAAGACAGAATATTTTCATCTTGTACCGTAGCCATTCTGTCAGTTAAAAAAGATTTCTTTGCATCTTCAACGAAAGAACCGCCTTCTTCCTTCCATACACTCCAATACTTTTTCTCAGTGCCAGCCGTTGCATACTTGACAGAATTTTTATTGGTGGACATTAACACCTGTGCATATTTAAACAGCTGAGGAATATAATTTTCTTGTTGATTACGGATCATCTGATCTATCCCCTGTTCAACAGGAACCTGCGGAGCCTTACATTCTATAACCACAAAAGGAATGCCATTTACAAAGAGAACAATGTCCGGTCTTGCATTATGTCCTCCATCATGGCTGTCAACAGAATACTCTTCCGTCACATGAAATGTATTATTGTCAAAATTATTCCAGTCAATATATTTAAGATCAAAGCTTAAGACTTTTCCCTCTCCCACTGTTTCCTGATAACTCTTTCCAAGCATGATGGAATCATATATTTTCTCACTGGTCTTAACCAGTCCATCTGTCAATGGCTCATCTAATTCCTCAATGGCTCTTTCGATGTTGGCAGCTGAAAATTCCTGCTCTATGCCTCCAAATTCAAAACGGTTTAACCTGCGAAGCTGACTGCGTAAAATCCCTTTCAATAATACTTGATATCGACTTCCCCGCTGTAGATTACATTCTTTTGGGGTGAGATAAGTATATCCCATTCGTTGCAGTAATTCCAGGGCAGGCTTTTTGCTTATATTATTTTCTAAGTATAAATCACTGTCCATATCTTTCCCCCTGCTTCTATGTGTCATTTACTCGAACAATGCCTGAAAAGAGAAGCTGCATCATGGCTTTTTTTTCTTGGTTTATTAATGCAAGTTTTTTTTCTAGTAAATCAATTTCTTTGTCTGCTGTTACCAAAACCTCTGCTATTGCCTTTTGTTCATTCAAATCTTCGGGATATAACAATGAAATCCTTTTAAAATTGTTATATTTTAAATTTCTTGTATCATCGACCAATCCTTGGGAAAAGCGATAAAATTTAAAAATGCTTGAAGGTAATTTAAAAAGATATGAGAAAAATTTGGCATCTATATTGCTATGTGGTGCTAATATAGTATATGCTGGACTGACTATTCCTTCATATTCTGATAATGCGGAAACCCCCTGCCACATTCGCATTGTGTTATATCCTATATCGCCTGCATATATTTTTTTATACTTAGATTTATCATCACTAGAATTATCCTTTGATTCTAACTCTGTTCGAGGTAGTATACCACTAGATGTTATAGATAGTAACTCACAATTTTCACAGTTGGTTTCAACTCTTTCATCAAAAAGCTTTTCCATTTTTTCTGTCTTCCATATTCCAGAAAATCCAGGCAACCTTTTCTTTTCAACAAGCAAACTATACACTAACCATTTTTTTTGCTTTTTCTTTTCTTGAATGAGATCTTCTATCTTACTGATTGCGTTATCATACTCTTCCAAAATATCAACTATCTTTTGTTGTTCCCTAAGTGGTGGTATAGTAAACATAATACCTTTAATAATATTTGCATTTAAATTTTCCTGACTCCCTATATTACTTACCCTTCTAATTCTATCATAAAGACTTCTTAATTGCTGATATACAAAAATATTATTTTCTTTTTTAACTATTATTGCGGCACAAGCCTGATTTATAGATGCTTCAATACCAAGAACTGCAACTTTCCCACGTGTTTTTCCTTGTCCATACATTGCCATTAATATGATGCCTTTTTCATACAACTTTAAATTGCATTTATTCAAAGCCTCTTCTGTTATGTATTCCTTAGTTGATTGTATTTCATTATAATTTATTTCGCTTGTTGTAACCCATGGTATCCTCCCTCCCCAATAAGATTTATTATTTCTGCTTGGTGTACTTCCTGATGAAATTTCTGCTATGTCCTTTAACTGTACACAATTCCAATCCTTAGGAATTATACCTATCTTCGTCCTTTTATAACCTTCCGGAATTTCTCCCCAATTTATTTTTTCAATACGCTCTTTTACATCTTTATCCATACCTCTTATTCTCCCCAAAACTCCCCGACTTCTCAACAATCCGCTTGTCCTGAGTTTTATTTCTTCTCTCTAATTTCTTAATATCTTCAGCCGCCGGCAATTCTTCAGGCTTTATCCCTCTCTCTCCAAGCATCTGACGAATCCCTGTATTATTCTGGACATGCTCTGCTGTTATAAAATGCTCCCCCCATAGATCTTTCTCTTCAACATTATAATTCGTCATCTCTGTTGCCAGATTCTTAGCAGCAATCGTTAGTGTAGGCAAAAAGTCTGCCAAAGGCCTGCTGTCCTTCACCCCTAATCTCACCTTCATATCCTTTGTAGAATAGCCTCCAAATAATGCCTGATCTCCCCTGGATCTTATTCGTGCAAATCCGCTGTCGTCAACTCCACGTTCATATATATTTTGTGACAATCTTTTTTCTGACTCTTTTAGCCGTTCCCTTGCCTGCGTCCTTTCAATGTACGCCATTCTTTCTTCAATCAATTCTTGTTTCCTGGTCTGCACTGCAAAATAGCTTTGGGCAAAAGCAATCTCTTCTTTAGTTACATCTCCATTCATGGCAATAAGATAGCATGCATATCTGGTAAGCATATAATCCTTAACTGCTCTCCTTGATCCGCTTCCTATCTGGACCATTTTCGTGACTTCACGAAAATGGTCCAGCCGTTCAATTTTCAGAGCATCACAAGAATCCATCGCACGCTTAACTGCTTTTTCAAAGTTTTCCCATCGTTTATATCCAAGAAGTCCCATCAAATCTCTCGCATACCAAAATTCAATGTTTTCTTCTGTCATACTCATTGCACCGTCAAATGCCTCCATAATAACACGAATTTGCTTTTTATCCATAAATATTCCGCATCCCTTTCTTAACTAATAGTATATTACAATCCCAACTCCCTCAAATAAACCTCCATCTGAGCCTGAACCTCCCTAAGTTCCTCTTCAATACTGGCAATATTCGCTCTCACCTCATCAATATCAATCAGCTCCTCCTCCTCAAATGTATCAACATATCTGGGTATATTCAGATTGTATTCATTTTCCTTTATCTCTTCCCTGGATGCCCTATAGGCATACTTGTTAACTGTCTCGTACTTTTTATACGTCTGGACAATCTTATGAATATCTTTATCCCTTAATATATTTTGGTTTTTCCCTTTTTCAAAATTACCTTCGCCGCTGGCATCAATAAACAAAACATCCTTATGCCCCCGGTTCTTCTTAAATATCATGATACATGCCGGTATGGATGTTCCGTAAAAAAGGTTCATCGGCAGCCCGATCACTGCATCTAATAAATTAAGTTCGATAATCTGCTCCCGGATCCTTCCCTCTGACGCCCCTCTGAACAATACACCATGAGGCAGTACAACCGCCATGCGCCCACGCTCTCCATCCAGACTGTGAAGCATATGTAAAACAAATGCATAATCCCCCTTACTTGAAGGCGGCACCCCCCAGTCAAACCTATGATAAATATCCAAATCTGCCGACATCTTTGGCTTCTTATTATCACTCACTGTTTCCGGCAAAAAGCCACTGTCCCATTTATCAAGAGAAAACGGTGGATTCGCTACAACACACTGAAACTTCATCAGTTTATCATTCTCTATACTCTGAGGATTTGATAGTGTATCCCCCTGCCAAATTTTTGCATCATCAATTCCATGAAGAAACATATTCATACTGCACAACGCCCATGTCTGCATATTCTTCTCCTGACCATAAATGGCCACTTTATCTGTTCCCGCCTGAGCATAGGCCTTTAATAGCAAACCGCCGCTGCCGCATGTAGGATCATATATTCGATCATTCTCCCTTGGTTCTACTAAGGCAGCGACCAGCTTTGATACCTGGCTGGGTGTAAAAAACTCTCCTCCCTTCTTTCCCGCATCTGATGCGAAATTCGCAATCATATATTCATAGGCATCCCCAATAATATCATTACTTTCCAAGTTGGAAGGCCGTAAATCTAAGTCATGGAAATCCTCCAATAAATTCTTCAGCGTTGCATTCTTCTCCCTTTTCTCCCCGAAATCGACCTGAGAATTAAAATCTATTGCCCGGAACACATTTCTCAATCTGCCGCTGTTATGCTCCTCAATATTATTTAGTGCCATATTAATCTTCTGTCCGATCTCCAAATCATTCCGATTGATATAAAGATACCCAAAGGTTGCCTCTTCATTCAATACAAAAGGTTCCCTGCTCATGGCCCTGGCAACTCTCCGCTCATCACCAGCATATTGTTTTCTATATTTTTCCTTTGTCTCTTCACAAACATCACTAAGATATTTTACAAACAGCATAGACAAGATATAATCTTTATATCTTGAACTGTCAATCTTCCCTCTAAAACTGTCACAGGCTCTCCACAATACCTTTTCAATATCACTTTTTGTTGTCCTCATTCCTTTGCCTCATTTCTTTCTGTATTCTGTCAATAGCTTCCCTATAATACAACTCTTTTTGTTCTTTCAATCTTTCCAGCAAACGCAGTTCTCTTTGAGCCAGCTTATACAATTCCCCTATCTTTTCCTGCTCCGCTAATGTTATACATTCAACATAAAGAGACGCATATGACATAGGTTTTACAGTTCCCATGGTCGTGCTATTTATATTTTGCCAGATATCTTGTCGGACTTTCTCTGTATTCAACAGCCAATATAGATATTCAGGCAATATTTTTCCCGACTTAACACGTATTACTATAAAATGAGACGGCACTACAATTCCCTTATGTATTCTATCAATTAATACGGCCGTAAATGGTGTGGTAAGCCTGACTACAAGATCTCCTTCCTGTGTTAAATATTTCTCTTTAATGCTGCCATTTGCCACAAACTCTTCCAAAAGATTATCTTCTATATATCCCTTCTCATTAATAGCCTTTAAATTAAGAATTCGATATCTAATACACACCTTATCCAATGGACTTGCCTGTCTTCTGGCAGCAACAATTCCGGTATTTATTACTGCCAACTCGCCCAGCCGCACCGTTTGTTCCTCCTTCTATCTCCTCATAGTGTTCAAAATAATCATATCAAAATATTTTTTGTTGGTCAATATTTTTTGTTATGTATTTTCTGAACTTTCCTCATAAAAAGAAAAGAGGAATGCCATTTCCACCACTGGCATTCCTCCTCCATCAATATTTTTTTACTTTCTCCTCCTCATCCTTTCAGAAATCCCCTCCTCCCCGCCTCTTCCAGCAACCTGGGCAAGATTTCCGGGTACGTCCATTCCCCCGGCGCCTTATCCGTAATCACAATTTTCTCAATCTCACTGTGAAGCTCCTCTTCAAACTCCTTGATCTGCCCGCAATAAAGCATGCCGAAGCTCTCTTCCACACCAAGCTTATCCTCTCTCTGAACCGAATACACGCACACCGGTTCCAGGTCGAAATCCACAGCCCCGGTCTCCTCATACAGTTCCCGCCTGGCCGCCTGGAGAATGCTCTCTCCCGGCTCCCTGTGTCCTCCTGGAAACTCCCAGGTATTCCTGTCCCTGTGCTTGCAGAACACATAGTTTCCATTACTTCTCCCTATGACAACGGCAAATTTCAGCAGCTCATCATGGGCTTCCTCATAAAACCTGACCTCCACTCTCTTGCGCCTGTCTCCCCTGATAAACGGCTCATGAATCTCCTCAGACATCAGAATCCCATATTTCTCCGGCCTCCTGTAGGCATTGCCGTGAACCTCGCGCCTCCGGTACTCCCGCATCTCCTCGATGGGAAAATCCGCCAGAAAAATACCTTCCGCTTCATCTGCCTCCACAATCAAGGTGTCGCGGGAGCCGCTGTCACAAGGCCTGTATGCGATTCCGTCAAATGCAGTGGAATGTCCGTTGCAATCCGGCTGCCCCTTGGGATAATTGACCGTGGCAATGCCAACCATGTTCTCGTAGGCCCTTCCCCGCAGCTGGGAGATACGGTTGATCTCCATGGGGCAGGCATTGGGAACAAGGAGAAGCTCCGCCCCCTTCAGCATAAGGATCCTTGCACTCTCCGGAAATTCCCTGTCATAACAGATCATGCTGCCCACCTTCACGCTGCCCTTGGCCGTGTCCAGATCCTCCACATAAAATTCCTCTCCCGGCGTCAGTCTGCACTCCTCGCCGAAATCACAGGTATGTACCTTGGCATAGGTGTACACCTCCTGGCCGAAGCGGTTAATCAGACATATGGCATTTCTCGGACGGGGCTCATAAGTCTCCAAGAAGGTGATCCCGATCGCCATATCCAGTTCCTTTGCCAGCCCTTTATACGCCTGGACAAAGTCACTGCCCTTCTCTATGGCCAGCGACTTTAACCTGTCTATATCCTCCGGTATCTCATAGCCGCAGCTCCACATCTCCGGGAACAAAGCGATATCCGCCCCCAGTTCCTTGGCCTCCCGACAGTAATCCATCCCCTTTTTAAGATTCCCTTCCAAAGTCCCCTCAGGCAGAAGCTGAAGGAGAGCCATCCGGATATTCCTGTTTTGATTCTTTTCCCCATGTTCCTCATGATTCCCGGCAGCCTTGCAAACTTCTGGACTGCCGCTGGTCTTTTCCGTGTTTTTCATGCCGGTCTCCGAATCTCCGGCATGGGCATGCTCATTTTCTATACTCCCTTTACAAGCGTCAACGGGTTCAGCACCTGCGCCTTTCCCATCTCCGCATACCTCCTCATAAATATCATTCACTGTACTCTCCAGGCTCTGTTCCTTATAAACCATCTTCTCCCCCTGTATCCCCAGACAATCCTTCTCCACCCACCAGCTCCTCATGGCCTCCTGGCCAAATTCCTCCCGGCAGGGCTTGGTTCTGTGACGGCTTAGGGTCTCCTCAAAAGGCAGGTCATAGTAATATGCATAAATCTTATCCCCATACAATTCCTCCGCCAGCTCAAACAACGGCAGATACCAGTCCCTTCGCAGAATCCCCTCAAGAATCACGATTTCACAGTGTTCCCTTCCATATCGTAACAGTTCCTTCAAAAGAGGAAGGGCCTTGGTATCCCCGCTGTCTTTCACCCTCAGCATCTCCCGCCGCACCACATCCTGAGAAATCAACATGGTATTGCAGCCCAACCGCTCCTGAAGAGCCTTTGCCGCAGTGGTCTTCCCGCTTCCCGAATTGCCTCTTATCATAATCAACTTTGCCATTTGTTCTCCCTCTAAACAATCTCACAAAGACTCCCGTGGACAGCCCCGTTCTTTAACCGCAGGAGATTCCCTTTTACTGCACCCAAAAGATATTCTGCCAGTTCTCCTGAGCCCTCATAATATTCCTTCACAAGGGCTTTTAACTTCCCTTTCATTCCCTTCTCTATTTCATCCAGATCCATTTTCGCAAATATCCTCTGTATCTCCCCATAATCCTGTTCTTTCAGAGCAGGTTCCTGCAAGGACTTTCCCGCCAGAATATGGGCCATAACTGCCATGAGTACTATTTCGCAGAGATTCTCTGTCATATCTCTGTACAGTCTGGTGTATCTGATCAGAATATTTCTCACATAATCCTTGGGGAATCTGCCCAAAAAAATCTGTTCCAGTCTTACACACACAATAAACTTATAGATCTTATGGATCCCTTCAAGCCTGGAAATGTCCCGCAAAACAGGATAATCCAATGTGAGAACGGTATTCCGGGGATCAAAACAGGCGTCATATTTCTTAAAAAACTCCGGCACTCCTTCCACAAATGTCTCATGGAGGCATCGGTTTTCATAAGAATCAAAAGAGGGCAGCATTTCATTGTACAATCTCAATGCTTCCCCTGCCTTTTCCCTCACATATGCCGCCCCTATGTCATACATCTGCCGGGCCGGAATTTTCTCCTGCCGGATCGGCAAATTCTGTCCTTCCCTTTCTGCTGCATGGATACAGTACAGCACCGCCCCCATAAGCTGCTGGGCCTTTTCATAAGTGATTGACGTACTCTCATTGCCAGTATATTTTTCCGCCAGTTTTCCCACAATGGGCACCAATTCTTCTATCTCATAATTCATAGGCATCTACCTCCAGCAAAGATCTCTTAACGCCTCCAGATACAGTTCATAATCCCAGTGTTTCACATCATCGAATTTAGAATACTCCCCATATCCATCCCTTTCTTTGTATCCGCCGTATCCCGCACGGACCGCCTGTGCAAAATTGGCAAGGCATGTGCCTTCCAGATACTCCAGATCCCCGAAACAGATCTCCTCAAACTGTTCCCTCATAAGATGAAGAAGCTCATCATCCGTCATCTCGTCCATGACCTCATTTTTGAAAAGGTAAAAGATCTCCTGAAGGCGGACAATGGTCTCCGTATAATTGTTCTGGTCAATAAAATCCGAATCACAGAACTCATAAATAATCTTCGGCGCAATGCCTCCACCAAACTCCACCCGTCTCTGTTCTAAAAGAGTGTTTTTCCTCTCCTCAAGAATTAGCCTGGCATCCTCCTCACTTAAAATAAGTCCAAACTTCTCCGTGGCCTGGTTGGTCTCCATGACTTTTGCCAGCTGGTTTTGCTGCTGCATCAGAATCATCCAATCCTTGCTCAAGCACATTCCTCCCTTTTTCCGTGTTGGCACATTCCGTTCTCTATTTTTTACTCTGATATGATAGCACGGCAAAAACAGGATTTCCAGTCTGGTAATCAAACAGATTTAATGGTATACTATTAGTGGAAAGAATACCCACCATGCAGCAGATGCTTTTGCTCCACTGCCAATATGGGCTGCAAGATGCATCTTATGGTTCACCGTTTTTATCTCCTGGCTGCCGCCTTTTTCCTAAGATCCGGCATGCCGAACTCTCTCAGCGCCTCATGAAAAGAGGACTGTCTGGGAAATTCATTCCTGCAGCCAAGAAGCGTTCTCTCCACAGCCCCTGTCTCTTCTCTGGATTCCTTCACTTCCCCCAAAGCCTCCGCCATCTTGAGGGCGATATCTCCCAGGATCTTGTATTTTTTGTCAATGAATCCCAAGGCCTTCTTCCCTGTAAGGAGCTGCTGGTCCGTGTCCTTTCTCTCCTGAAAGTATTCCATGACGGCAAGGCAGCAAGAAGGGTGGCTTGCAGCTGTTTTTAGAGCCGTGTCTGTCAACTCATCTCCCTCTTTCTGGAGCAGCACTGCTTCACACAAAAGTCTGCCTGCCTTATCTCCGGGTTTCCCTGAAAGAAATTCCATCCATGCTTCCATAAACGCATCAAGGTCAGGAAGATCCTCCTTCCCCATGGACAAAATTTCCTCCAACTTCATGTCACTGAAAAACGAAGTTGCCACATAATCATAGAGGATCTGAGGCCTTTCCTCGGGCCTGGCAGTCTTATAAGCTCCATAGAGAACGCTTTTTTCAGGGTTCTTGTGTTTATGGAGATTAGATTTTCGTTTTCCATCTCCTCTAAGTCTATAGAAAAACCCTCCCCGTCATCGCTAACCCAGGCTTCGGTCTCCTCCATGAGCCCAAACAGCTCCAGAGCCGTCTCATAAAATCCGTCATTGACACATCTCTCCGCCAGCCCGGCGGCTTTTTCATAGATCTCCCCGATTCCGTCAGGGTCTTCATATTCATAGACCCAGTCGCTGTCCCAATATCCGGAAGAATAATCCTCATACCCCTGGGCATCAAAGGTTACCTCCTCCTCTTCGATATCTTTGAATCTCTCTTTTAAGCGGGCATACTCTCTTTATATCCGCCTCCAGTGGTTTTGACGGATTTTACGGCTCATTCTCCCTTCATTATACGCTTCTAAAGACAGTCGTTCAATATTTTTCTGACGATCCCATTCTCTTTAATATCCGTACTTCTTCCTATATCTCAGAAACAGAAACACCGACAAAGCAAAGGCCATGAGTTCTGCCGCAGGCGTTGCCAGCCAAATCCCATTTACACCAAATATTATAGGAAGAAGGAGCATGGTAATCATCATAAACACAAAGGATCTGGAGAATGCAAGGATGGCAGAAACCATTCCCTTGGATAATGCTGTAAACATACTGCTGGCAAAAATATTAAACCCAATAAAAAACAATGCAGCCGTACAGATGCGGTTTCCTGTCACTGCCAGGTCATAGACCGGATTGTCCGGCCGTGCAAAAACCGATACCAGCGGTTTCGTCAGCAGGAAGGATGCCCCCACGGTAACTACACAGATGCACGTGATTACCTTCAGACTCAATACAATCATTTTTTTTAGCTTCTCATGATTTTTCTCTCCATAATAAAAGCTGATCATAGGCGCTACCCCATAGGAATATCCGGTATACAGAGAACTGGCAAACATCAGCACATACATGATAATCGTGACAGCCGCAACGCCTTCCTCCCCCACATAATAAAGCATGGTCCAGTTAACCATCATGGTGACAATTCCGGTAACCAGGGCAGTGGCCATCTCCGAGGAGCCATTTGCCGCTGCATTTCCAAGAACCTTAAGTCGGAACACAGGTTTCCTAAAGTGAAGAAGGCTCTCCCTCCGGCTGAAAACCACCAGGCCTGCGACGGCTGTCACAGAATATCCAAGTCCTGTGGCAATGGCCGCACCGCTGATACCCATATGAAGCCCGGCGATGAACACATAATCGAGAACCATATTCAAAATACCGCCTGTCACGGAGCATATCAGGGAAAGCGCCGCCTTCTCGCTGGCAATCATATAAAGGGTAAAGTTGTTCATGAGAAGAATGGGCACCGTAAATACCAGATATCGGCTTAAATACTCCACACAATAGCGTTCTACATCGGCAGACAGATTCATCCCTGCAAAAATAGGATCCATTGCCAGACACCCTGCCCCCCACATAACAAGGCCCACAAGAACATTTACCACCATCAGAAAGGTAAAATCTTCCCTGGCTTCCTCCGCCTTCTGGCCCCCCATCTTTTTCATAATGACCGCGCTTCCCCCTGTGGCAAGCATGGTGGAGACAGCCGTCACAAGCTGAATTACCGGCGCCGTCAGATTAATGGCTGACAGCGCATCCGTGCCGATGAGATTTGATACAAACAGGCCATCGACCATGGTGTAAAAAGACATAAATACGGTCATGGCAATGGTTGGCACAGCAAATTTCAGAATATTTTTCAGAGTTACCGGGTTTTCATAAACATTTTTCTTATCCATATGAATTTCCTCCTTGCAGTTTCTTTCTGTAGGGAGTATCATAAACCATACAGTAACTGTACAGTCAATAGGAAATGAAACAATGATTGAAAAAAACAAATTACTTACTATCGGACAATTTGCCGCGATTCACGGCATAAATAAGAAAACGCTGATGTGGTATGATGAGATCGGCCTTTTTAAGCCTGCCTGTATCAACCCGGAAAACGGATACCGCTGTTATAATTACCATCAGAGCCCCATACTGGAAACCATTCTCCTCCTTCGGGAGCTGGATGTATCCATCACGGAAATCCAAAGCTTTATGAAGAACCGCTCCGCTGAAAGTTTAAAATGTCTTCTGGATGAAAAAATTGCAGAACTTGACCGACAGGTCATGCACCTTAAGGCAGTCAGAAAGACCTTGCACAATCACCGGCAGAATATGTCCACCCTTCTGACCATGGATCTGTCAGAAATCAGCGTGGTGAAAAAAGAAAGACACTGCCTGGTAACCGTAGACATTGACCAGGATGTGTCTTTTGAAAAAGAAGTGGAGTTAATCACAGCCCAAACCTCCAGATATCACCTTGGCCGTCTCCATGATGCCTCCTACGGTTCCATGATACCTGTCTCAAGCCTTTTAAACGGATATTTTGACGACTATACCAAATTATTCATCGAGATTCCTTTTCTGGACTACAAAAGCGATCTCCACATACAGCCGGAAGGAAACTATCTAAGAGCTTTCCACAAAGGAACTTGGGAAAATATTCCCCGGCGGTATGAGGAGATCCTTAAACATGCCCGCAGACAGGGGCTGACGCTGCAGGGCTATTCTTATGAAAAAGGAATTAATGATGTGGTGGCTGACCGGGTGGAGGATTATATCGTACAGATCGAGATTCCTGTCCTCGGCTAAAAGCCGTTGTTCTGCGCCGGATAAATGGCTAAACCTCCTGTATTATCTACATGGGGCCCTCCGCAGACCTCTCTGCTCCAGACTTTGCCTTGGGCATCCTTCATTGTGTATACCTTGACCACATCCGGGTATTTATCCCAGAAATTGCCGCTGGCACCGCTCTCTTGCCTCCGTTTTCGGCAGCTTTGCAACCGAAACAGCCGCCTTGGAGGCAATGGCGTCATTTACAAATTTTTCAACTGCCGCCAGCTGCTCCGGCGTAAGTTTTTCATCATGGTTAAAATCAAACCGAAGCCTCTCTGCCGTAATGTTACTCCCCTTTTGCAGAACATGGCTGCCTAGAACCTGCCGCAGCCCCGCAAGCAGCAAGTGCGCCGCCGTATGAAGCGCCGTGGTTTCCTCCGACTTGTCGGCCAGACCCCCTTTGAATTTTCCGGCAGACGCTGTGCGGCTCATCTCGGCATGCTTCCTTGCCGCCTCCTCATAGGACTCCTTTTCCTCTATATGATATCCGTTTTCTGCCAGGAACTCTTCTGTCAGCTCAAGGGGGAAACCGTAAGTTTCATAAAAGTAAGATGCTTCTGCCCCTGTAACCTTCCCCCTGTTCCTAATATGCTTTTGGATCTCGATTTCCCCCTGCTGCAGGGTTTTGCGGAATAACCGTTCTTCCTTGTTTATGATTTCCACAACCTTCTTCTTGTTGGCAATCAAATCTTCGTATGGTGTCGCTTCGTCCATATATACCTGGGCCAGATCAACTGCCAGGCTTCCCTGTATTCCGATTTTTCTGCCTGCACGGATTGCTCTTCTCAGCAGCCTTCTCGTCACATATCCGGCGTCGCTGTTGGAAGGCTCTGCTCCATCATTGATCAAAAACGTGGCCGCACAAATATGGTCCAATATGATCCGAAATGACTTCAAATCGTCGGTATAGTTTCTGCCGCTTAATTCCTCTAACTTTTTCCTGGCATTCAAAAAGAAGGCCGTGTTGTAAATATCCCTGTCACCGCTTAAAGCAGTTGCAACTCTCTCCAGGGTAGTCTGTCCATATGGACCCCCAGATAAAGTTACACTATCCCGACAGAAGAAAATTCTTGAACTTTCCCGCAGATTGTGCTATTCTTTAGATAAAGAGAGGCGCCTGCTGGTAACAGACGCCCCACGGGAGCTACCGAT